>JBAUUG010000038.1:0-5475 GCA_049582585.1 Bryobacteraceae bacterium
AGCCGCGCGCGCCAGCAAGCGGTTTTTCGGGACAACCCTCATTGCGTCTTCTGATGGCCGATAAACCCATCCGCCCATTGAATGAAATACTTCACGTTCGGAGCGTCGGTGTGGCCGCCGTCATGCTGTCGCCAGGCCAACTGTCCATCCAGAAGACCGTGATTGACCGTTGGCATCTGGACAGTCTTGTAGTCGTTCGAAACGCCCAGATCCTTCGCCCCCAGCAGCTTGAAAACGGGACCCGCCGCAACCGTCGCCATATAACTGCCTCTTTGATCGAGCCATTTCGCATCGCCTGCTTCCGGAACACCGTAACTGATGAACGTCAATCTGGGTGCGCACAATGCGATCAGCTCATGAGAATCGACAGGCAAGTCGTTCGCCGTCTTTGAACCGAATACCGAATCGGAGGCGCCGTATTTCATGAAATTGCCCGCCATCCAGTAGTACTCACCGCCAGTCAGGCTCTCCACGGCTTCGCCGAAATTTCGGCGGTGCAGTTTCGCTCCTCCCTCGCCGGAAGATCCAATGAGGCCCATAGCGAAGCGCGGTTCGAAAGCGAGTGTAACGAGAGCGGCCTTGCCGTACCGTGAAACGCCTTCGATTCCAACATGCTTTGCGTCGACAGCGGGATCCGATTCCAGATAGTCCAATCCTCTCGCGGCGCCCCAGGACCAGGCTCTCAATGCGCCCCACTGATCGGGCTTGCGGGGTTGACCCTTATTAACCAGGCCGATGATGCCTTTTGTAAGGCCCTCTGCGTTATCCGCCTGGATTGTCGCCGCGTCAATGAAGGCGTAGCCCCAACCGTCGGCGATCAATTGCTGCGTAGTCGGCGGATCCCCGCTGGGCGGAGGTATACCGAACGAAGGCCGGGCCAAAGCCGCGTTGACGCTATACGCGGGATAGCGGTCAAAGATCGCTTCGAGCGAAGGATCCTGCTTCACCAGCAACGCCTTGAGATCTGCGTTGATCTTGTCGAGATCCTGCTGGGGCGGTTGCGCCGGGGCCGGAAGAACGGCGGGCCCAAACATCATCAGCAGGGGAACCGGCCCCTTGGCGTTTCGAGGTGTCACAACCACCATCGATATATCAACGTCAATGAGTGGATACGACGAATTGTCGACATGCCCGATGAGCTTTTTTGCAACAACCGGCGTCCAGCCGACGAACTCCCGGTCTGTTACTGCAACGGTCCAAGTTACCTTCGGAATGTCCTGCGGTAAACGTCCATAGACTTCCCGCTCCATGTCTTCCACGACTTCCGGACGGCGTTCTTTCCACCACATCTCCGCGGTTGTGACCTTCTGCCCATTTTTGAGCGTCAGGACCTCCGGCAGGTCCGGATACGGGTTGGCAAGCCGTTCGTCGTAGTTGGCGTGATTGGGTGCTTTCTCGTCTCCACTTGGACCGGGACGTAAAGCCTTTATGCCAAGTTGATCCATCATGTTCTGATGGTCCTGTTCAGCCGTAAACGCGGCCACCGGGGGGAATTGCCCCTGTGGCTGTGCGGGCAGCGGGGCCAAGCCGATCAATATGGTCAAAAGCTGATGCAAATTTGGAGAACGCATGACTGAGATCTCTCCATGTTACGGTTGTTTGCGCAGCGAACCATGGTTATGCGATCTGTGTTAATGCGATCCGTCGTCCTGCCGATCGCCGTCCTTGCCACGGCTTTGACAAGCCGCCCGGAGCATGCGCTTTCTTGGATCGGATCATGGGCTTGCTCGCAGCAGATTCCGGAACCAGGCAACGCGCTTCCTGCAGACGAGCTCCGGAATGCAACCCTCCGCCAGATTATCCATCTGTCCGCCGGGGGCAGCGCAATACGCATTCATCTATCGAATGCCTTTGGACTTGCGCCGCTTCATCTGGCGTCCGTGCACGTCGCACAGCCCTTTTCGAATGCCTCGGGGAAGATTGATACGGCGACCGACAAAGTGGTAAGTTTCGCAGGACGAGACGATGTCATCATTCCTCCTGGCGCGGAGTTCATTTCCGACCCGCTACAGTACGCCGCCTCACCTGGGACTGATCTGACCATCAGTATTCACTACGACAATGCGCCGCAGCCGGAGACGGGACATCCAGGCTCTCGTGCGACTTCGTACCTGTCACAAGGAGATCTGGTCTCTTCCGCCGATCTCCCCAGAGCAAAGCAAGTCGATCACTGGTTTCAAATCTCAGCCGTCGACGTGCTCCGCCGGGATGATGGTTTTTCGCTGGTCACGCTGGGCGATTCGATAACCGATGGTCATGGCTCGACGACGAATGGGAACGATCGCTGGCCGGACGTGCTGGCACGGAGACTCCAGCATGAGGGGCTTCCTGGCGTGGGTGTGCTCAACCAGGGAATAGGAGGCAACCATCTGCTGACAGATGGCCTGGGCCCCAATGCTCTGGCCCGGTTCGATCGTGATGTTCTCGCTCAGACCGGTGTCCGGTATGTGATCGTGCTCGAGGGAGTGAATGATCTCGGTGGACTCGCGCGAACCGAGGAAGCCAGTCCCGCCAAGCACGCCGAATTGGTGCGCCGCATCATCGGGGCTTACGAGCAGATCGTCGCTCGCGCTCACGCGCACAACCTTCGCGTTATCGGCGGCGCCATCCTGCCGTATGCAGGCTCTGATTACTATCACCCGGATAGCGCGAGCGAGGCAGATCGCCAGGCCGTGAACGCCTGGATCAGGAATTCAGGAAGCTTCGACGCTGTGATTGATTTTGATCGGGTCGCGCGAGATCCCGCTCATCTCGAGAGATTGCTGCCGGCCTTTGATTCGGGCGACCATCTCCATCCTTCGCCGGCCGGCTATGCGGCAATGGCGAATGCCGTTCCGCTCTCGATGTTTCGCGGTCCTTGATGTCGCCCGCTCTGCATTCCTATCGAGCTCTCAAAATCATGTGAGCTTCGTCGACGTACTCGGAGCCTACTTTCAAGGCTCTGGGTTCGGTTCCATAGATTAAGGCGCGAGATCTGTAAAATTCAAGTGAACGTCGTCTCCGCGCATCCGTGAACACTCCAGGCGCTTTCAAGCTCGACCTCGCTTACGCCGATATTGCGCAAGAGATAACCGCGCTTCCCTCCGGCCCGGGTGTTTACATGCTCGCCGCCCCGGACAAGCCTCCACACCTGAGCTGGTCCGCGAATCTGCGGCGGCGCTTGGCTCGTTTGTTTCATTCCCCCGATAGCGCGCCGAACAGTTTGCTCGCACGCCTTAGAAACAGCCTGGCCTCCGTCGAATGTTGGCCAACCGGATCGAAACTTGAAAGTTCGTTGCTGATGTATCGCCTGGCGAAAACGTATTTCCCTGGAGATTACCTTGCGCGGCTGCGGCTGCGCATGCCCTGGTTCGTTGTATTCACCAGCTATGACCCCTTTCCGCGGTTGGCAGTGGTCAATCGTCCTTCGCGCAACGCCGCCCCGCAATTTGGCCCTTTCTCGAGTCGCGATTCAGCCCAATCTTATGAGCAGGAAGTTCTGGCTTTGTTCCAGCTCCGGCGTTGTACCGAAACTTTAGCCCCTCATCCGGAACATCCCGGCTGCATCTACGGAGAGATGAATCAGTGTCTTAGGCCTTGTCAGACCGCCGTCAGCATCGAAGAATACCGAAGTGAATCCGAGCGAGTGGCGGAATTTCTTTCGAGCAACGGCAAAAGTGCGCTCTCTGTTCTTTCCGCTGCTCGAGACCGGGCTTGCGAGGATACCGATTTCGAGCAGGCTGCGCATATACACAAGCGAATCGAAAAGGTGAGCGCGGCCGTTCAGGCACGTGATGGAGTGATTACGGAGATTCACCAGTTGAACGGCGTCGCCCTTACAAGGGCCGTCGAAGCCCGCTGTTTCCGGCTCTGGCCGATGCTGGGTGGATTCTGGCAGCAACCGTTGGAGCTGAGCTTTTCCGCGGAAGAATCCAGGCCGAAATCACTCGATCATGAGCTGCGGGAACGCCTCGGTGAATCGCTAAGCCACGCCCGAGCGGAGGGGAAGCGAATCGAGGATCTTGCGATCTTTTCACGCTGGTATTATTCCTCCTGGCGCGATGGAGAGTGGTTTCCATTCCGCACTCTGGCAGACCTGAACTACCGGCGCTTGGTGCGCGAGATTTCTAAACTCGTTCGGGCCTGATCTTAACGCGCCAAACAAATGACGCGGCATGTTAGCTTGTCCTCATGTCTCCTAATGAAGAATTAGAAGAGCAAGTACATCATGCTCATGACCCGTTTGATAAGAGAGTCGCCGCCACCATGGCTATTATGGCGGCGCTGTTGGCCATCGTGTCCGTCCTGGGCCAGCACTTCAATACGGAAAAAATATTGAACCAACAATTGAGTTCCGATCAGTGGGCTTATTACAACGCGAAGGACATCCGGCGCTATACGGCGGATGTTGCGCAAGCCACCCTTGCTCAAATGAAGGCCGATCCCAAGCTCATCGAAAAATACCTCCAGGATGAGAGCAGATACAAGAAACAGGCGACCGACATACAGGAAAAAGCTCGTGATTTCCTGAAGGAAAGAGATAAAGCCGGCCGCCGGGCCGATTACTTTCACTTTGGCGAGGTGTTTTTGGAAGTGGCCATCGTCTTTTCGTCGCTTTCAATCTTGACGCGGGCCAAAGTGTTGTTTTTTGCTGGCGGCGCCTCCGCCGTGATCGGCCTCGTTATTTCGATCGCCGCTTGGACAGCTTAACGGTGCGTTCGACCGGTCGATGCTCGTGGTCCCGAATCCGCTAGCTGCTCGAGTGTCTTTTCCGGCAGCGAAATCGAAACGTGCATGGCATCGCCATTCGTTGTGAGACTCATTTGGTCTAAGGAAGAAGCCAGAATGTCGGCGCGCGGGTCGTTTTGCCGCTGCATTTGCACCAGGCTTGAAAGAAAGCGGATCACGTCCGTTAAGGATGTGGCATCTTTCGGCGACCGCGTCACGGCATCGAAGGACAATTCGACTACGCTGCCGAATCGAATGCCGCCACTCGAACGCAACACGGATTCGAGAGCTTGAGCTTGCTGCATGGGCTGCTTTGTTTCATGGTTCAGGTGACGGCTGAGATAAGAACCGCCCGTTAAACATACGAACCATGCATCGTTGTCAGATCCGGTCTTGGACATCATCTCCTGAAGCGTTGGGTCAAGCGCGGTCGACGCAGCGCGATTCGCGATGATCTCCCGTAACGTAGTCACGTCGGCCATGACGGCTACACCCACATCCGGAAAGGCAAACCCGGTCTTCTGATTACTCGATTTGTCCAGGATCAGATCGACCCCTTCATAGTTCTGAACCGTGGCGCCTCTTGCCTTGGCAGCCGCTTCCATGCGCGGCTGATCAAAAGTTCCCCGCGCCAGAATTGCAAAGCGCGACTCCGCGCCTCCGTTCGATGAGGCCGGACTTGCAAACACAAAACTCTGCAGATCGCGCCGGGGATCGAATCCGGTCTCCTCATTGAAGCGCTCAAAGTTCTGGTCCTCGGTATCAATG
>JBAUUG010000039.1:0-1771 GCA_049582585.1 Bryobacteraceae bacterium
CAATTCGTCCGCGATCTGGCGAGTGCCGTGGCCGCATCCGATCAAGCGGAGCACTTCGAGCTCTCGATCTGAAAGGCCGTCAAAGGAAGAGCGTGTGCTATGGTTCACGCCGCCTCCAACAAAATGCTGCAGCATCTTATTCGCGATCAGAGGGCTGACATAAATCTCGCGGTTCAAAATCCGCCGGAGCGCCACCAGAACTTTTTCCGTCGCCTCCTGCTTCATGATGTACCCGTTAGCGCCCGCGCGTAAGGCGCGCTCCGCATAGATCGATTCATCGTGCATTGACAAAATCAAAACGGGAAGACTGGGATCCTTAGCCCGGATATTCTTCAGCAGGTCGAGGCCATCCGGCCCACTCAGTCCAATGTCGATGATGAGAATATCGGGCTTTAGAAGCTCCATGATTTGCAGGGCCTTATGCATGTCCTCGGCATCCCCGCAAACTGTTAAGTCGGGCTCGCGATTGATCAGCAGGGCGAGCCCCTCGCGGACAATCGGATGATCGTCGACGACCAGAACCTTTCGCTTCATCGGACTTCAATCCCGTTTCTTCTTGGGAAAATGCACGTCACGGACGTTCCGCCGCCGCGATTCGGTTCAATATGCAACGCGCCTCCGATCATATCGGCTCGGTATCTCATAATGTGCAGACCCATACCATTGTGCCTCGGCTCAGTCTCATGCGGCACGGCCGCCGGTATCCCACAACCGTCGTCTCGAATCGTGAGCGCTCCCTGATCTTCGCCGGCCGTCAAAGTGATCCGCACGTTTCTCGCTTTTCCATGCTTAATCGCGTTGTGCACCGCTTCCTGCGCGATGCGATACAAGTGATTCGAGATGTCATCGTCATCGAATAACACCGGATCGTCGCATTCGAAGCGGCATTCGATGTGAAATAAATCTTCTACCTCGCCGGCCCATGCTTCTAGAGCCGACATGAGCCCGTTCGACTCCGATAAAACAGGCACCAGCCCCCGAGCCAGTTCCCGCGTTTTGCGAATGGCTCTGTTTACCAGATGAACGATCTTGGCGGCCTCGGCGGCTTCCGGCAGTGATTTGTCCGCAAGTTTTCGTTCCTGAACCTTGCTTAGAAAAGCGATACCGGTCAAATGCTGCCCCAGGTTGTCGTGTAAATCCTGCCCGATACGGCGGTGCTCGCGTCCGCTGATTTCGAGGATCGTTTTTTCGAGCCTCTTGCTTTCCGTCCTGTCGATTCCGGCGGCGATGATGAACCGAGGCGCGCCTCTTCCATTTCGAACAACCGTAGTCGACCAACCGATGAGCCGGCGCGAGCCGTCCCTCGTCAGCCAGTAACTCTCGCGCTCCTTTGGCGCGCAGCCTTCGCGGAGTTGCTCGAAGATCTTGGTAAAGCAATCGCGGTCTTCCTTTGCGATGAACAAGTCTCCAACTTGCTTTCCGACAACTTCGTCGCGCGAATACCCGGTGATTTCTTCGCAAGCGCGATTGAACCGCAGGATCCGGCCATTCGGATTCAGCACCACTACAAGCGCTTCCACCGTGTCCAAAATCGCGCCCAGCAGACTGCGTTCTTCGTGCGGCACTGTATCGGGCGGATTCATCGCTTCCCGACCGGGTATTCTAATACAGTTGACGCTAATAGATGCAGAGTCGCCTCAAAAGAGGTAATCTTGTGGACGTTGGCTCAAACCTGGAGGTAAGCACAAATGGGAAAGTTCTTCGGATACTTGATAGCGGCGATTGCTATAACGGGCGTGATCGTCAGCCTGCCCGATATCAAGCGTTATAT
>JBAUUG010000040.1:0-6565 GCA_049582585.1 Bryobacteraceae bacterium
GTCCAATGGGACCCACGGTCTGTAACAGTGGCATTCGTTCCGCTGGCGCCACCTATAAATACGGGTCCCGTTGTCGCGCTGGCAGCATTCTTGATTGTTAACGTACCTTTGCCCCCGTCGCCAAGGAGAACAAAGCCCGAATTATTCCATTGCGACCCTGCATCGCTCACCGTAACGCTGCCTGAGCCGGTGAAGAAGCCAACTGTTGTATTTACGTTTCTTACTTGGCCGCCGCCGGTGATCGATAACGTTCCTCTAGTCCCGCCGCTGTTGCCGACAACGAGATTCCCCCCAGTCGAGAAAACTGCTCCATCTTGGACGTTGAGCGTTCCCGTTCCCGCATCGCCGATTACGACTGTCCCAGACGTATTTGTCCAACGTGAGCCGGTGCCCGTGACGGTTACGTTGCCGTTCGCTGTGGACAGACTCCCGATCGACGCGCCGACGCTTTTCAAGGACGCGCCATTCTGCAAGTTCAGGGCGCCTATTCCAGCCACACCGACGCTGATCGGACCTGTACTGTTCCACTGCGAATCAGTGTCAGTAACGGTCACAGTACCGGAGGCGAACGGGTTGTTAGTGGCAATCGATCCGCCGGTGGTGTTTAGCATTCCTCCGCTAGCGATCATCACTGTTCCATTCGCCAGCTGACTCACGGAGAACAAGCCGCTATTGACAACAGCGCCGGCTGAGATCATCAGAGTTCCGCTTGCGCTTTGACCGACGATGAGATCACCGGTGGTCGTGAACATCGCGTTATTCTGGACGTTGAGCGTTCCCACGCCCTGCGCTCCCACCACCACCGCACCCGAGGCGTTCGTCCAACTTGTGCGTAGGTCGCTCAAAACCATCGTGCCCATGGCTGGCGCCGCGGCGCTGCCGATGGTCAGCCCGCTCACAGAGCTCCCAATTCCGCCCGCGCTCAATGAGAGCGTTCCGCTGCCGACGAAGAGAGCACCAGTGCTAACTATGCCGCCGCCCTCAACATCCAAGGTCCCGGCACCGCTGTTGCCGACAATGAGATTTCCCGTAGTCGTGAAAACTGCCCCATTTTGAACATTGAGGGTTCCCGTCCCGGCAACTCCGACCACAACATCGCCCGACATATTTGTCCAACTCGTACCAGGGTCCGTCAGGGTCATTGTTCCTGCTCCGCCGCTGGCCGCGCCAACCGTCACGCCATTACCAGAGCTTCCGAGCGCTGCAGCGCTGAGCGTCAGCGTGCCTTGTCCGGCATCCCCAATGCTCAATGTGCCCGAATTACTCCACTGCGAATTGGGTCCTGTCACGGTCACTAAGCCAAGCGCGCTCGGCGAGGAGCCTATCGTCCCCTCCGCGCTGCTGACCACCCCGCCATTCTGAACGGTTAATGTTCCCGGTCCACCCACACCCACGCTAATTCCCCCTGTGCTGTTCAGCTGCGACCCGGCATCCGTAACGATCACGGTCCCCGGCCCAGTCCCCAAGATGCCGCCGACAAGAGCGCGAGCGATGTTTGCCACACCTCCGCTCTGGATCATCAGCGTCCCGTTTCCAGCCAAGCCGACAATAATTTGGCCACCGCTCCTCAGTTGTGACCCGGCGCCGGAGACTGTCACTGTTCCCGGCCCGGTCCCATCAATTCCACCAATGTCGGTGTCTCCTGTGCCAATGCTGACCACACCCCCGTTTTGTATGGTCAGCGTCCCCCGTCCGCCTAGACCGATAGCAAATCCATCAGAATTCAGCTGTGACCCCGCTCCGGTGACCGTCACGGTCCCCGGTGCAGTCCCATCGATCCCGCCTATGTCCGCGCCCTGGATGTCTGCTATGGCCCCCTTCTCGATCGTCAGTGTTCCTTGCGCGGCCAGCCCGACGCTAATTCCACCCGTGCTGGTCAGATGTGACCCTGCACCCGTGACGGTCACTGTTCCGGGCCCGGTCCCATCAATACCACCGATATCGGCCCCCTGAATATTTGCGATGCCTCCGTTCTCGACCGTCAGCGTCCCTTGCGCGGCTAGCCCAACGGTAATTCCGCCGCTGCTGTTCAGCTGCGACCCTGCACCCGTGACCGTCACGATTCCCGGCCCAAGCCCGGCGTATCCACCGATGTCGGCACCCTGAATGCTAGCCATGCCCCCGCTCTGGATCGTAAGCGCCCCCGTTCCCCCCGACCCGACCAAAATGCCCGCCAAGATAGTCACCGCGCCGCCATTCTGAACCGTTAGTGTACCCGGGCCGCCCGAACCTACGACCAGACCCGAGCTATACAACAGCGAACCGGCCCCATCTACGGTCGTGGCTCCTGAACCGTTGGAATTTCCGATGTAGGCTCCCGAGGTGGCGTTGACAACGCCGCCATTGTCGATGGTCAATGTCCCCCGCCCGTGGGCACCGACTGTCAATAGACCTGAGTTGTTCCACTGAGAACCAGCCCCACTCACTGCTGCGAATCCTTGGGATCCCTGAGATTCTGCTATCGTCCCTCCGGCGCTATTCACGACCCCTCCGTTCGTGACCGAGAGCATACCCTGTCCACCGCTGCCAACCTCCAGAGCGCCCGAAATATTCCACCGCGACCCGGGGCCATTTACCGTGACGACGCCACTCGAACCGGCAATAACCCCGATCCCAGCGGAACCGTCATTAACGATGCCGCCCGTGTTAATGCTCAGGCTCGCTGAACTTGTAATGCCGATCGAATCGTATGTGTTTGCTAAAGAGAAACCGCTACCGACGTCCAGATTTCCTCCCGCATCAAGAGCGAGGCCAGCCGTGGTGGCATTGATGTCCAGCGTGGCGAGCCCGCCCGTAATCGTGACGCCGATATTGCCGTTAGGCACACACGATTGCATCATGCCGTTGATCACACAGGACCAGGCATTTGGATCGCTCCATACATCCGTGCCGCCAATCCACTGTGCCGTATCCTGGCCGAATGCATGGACTCCGCTCGCCGCTGCAAGGAGGCCAACGAACAAAGACCTAAAAGGAGCTTTTTTTCTCCGATGGCTCGTGCGCATTGGCAACTCCTCCCGCCGAAGGCAACTACTGGTTTCGGGGACTGACGAACAAATCGTAGCGCCCTATCAATCGCTTGTCAAACGCCCGCGTATCGAGTGAAGTCCAGGCCAAATTGCAAGCGCGTCCTCGGACCCCTCTCCTCTGATAGTGTGGTCGCGTAGCTTCATCCTTCATGGCTCGCCCGAATCGGTAAATGGCAATCGCAATTGATCAGCTTGGGAGCGTAGAAGAATTCGCCGCAGCGGTGCGCCTGCAGCAGGAAATCTGGGGCTTTGAGGATTTAGAGCTGCTGCCGCTACGCCTGTTTGTCGTGGCGAGCAAGATCGGCGGCCAGGTGCTGGGGGCCTTTGACGGCGCGAAAATGGTGGCCTTCTGCCTCTGCATTCCCGGCCTGAAGCCCGGCGGCAAATATTATCTGCACAGCCACATGTTGGGCGTGCTGCCCCAGTACCGAAATACAGGCGTGGGCCGGAAATTGAAGCTGAAGCAGCGCGAGTACGCAATCGCCGGCGGGATTGATCTCATTGAATGGACCTTTGATCCCCTCGAGACCAAGAACGCTTTCTTCAACCTCGAGCGGCTAGGCGCGATCGCGCGCCGCTACGTGCATAATCAATACGGCACCACCAGCAGCCATCTTCACGGCGGCCTGCCGACTGACCGGCTGGTGGCTGAATGGTGGATTCAATCGTCACGCGCTGAGGCCATTTGTAACGGCGAGCCCTTTCAGCGCCCCATGGCACAAGCAAGAATTTCTGTTTCTTCTGACATTGCCGAGCTGCGCGAGAAGGATCCCGAGCGCGCTCGCCGCATTCAAACGTCCATCGGAAAGCAGTTTGACAGGCTCTTTCAGGAAGAGCTCGCCGTTATTGAATTCGAAAAGAACGAAAACGAAGGAACATACTTATTGGGCCCATGGGAATCAAAGTAGACCAAATCATACTGCGGCACATACGCATGCCGCTGGTGCACTATTTTGAAACCAGCTTCGGCCGCACTCACGAGCGCGATATTATTCTTGTCGAAGTTTTCGCGGACGGTATTTCCGGTTGGGGCGAAGTGACAGCCGGCGAGAACCCTTTCTATAACGAAGAGTGGACCGGCTCCGTTTGGCCGCTTCTCATCGACTATATTGCGCCTCGAGTCTTAGGGCACGATTTTGCTTCCGCCGCTGATGTGAGTGCTCGTACAGCGCACATACGCGGCCATAATATGGCGCGGGGCGGCCTCGAGACTGCGATGTGGGATTTACAGGCGCGGCTGAATGATCAACCTCTGTGTAAGGCGATCGGGGCGGGCGCTCGCCGTGAAATTCCATGCGGCGTCTCCATTGGAATTCAAAGCGATGTCGAACAACTGTTTAAGAAAATCGAGACCGAGCTTGCGGCCGGGTATCAGCGCATCAAAATGAAGATCAAACCGGGCTGGGACGTCGACGTGATCCGTCAGGTTCGCGAGCGCTTTCCGGCAGTCAAATTGATGGCGGATGCAAATTCGGCTTACACGCTGAAAGATCTCGAACACCTGAAGAAATTGGACGAGTTTTATCTGATGATGATTGAGCAGCCGCTTGCGCATGACGACATCGTCGACCATGCCGTCCTGCAAAGTTCTCTCGAAACGCCGATTTGTCTCGATGAATCGATACGTTCAGCGCATCACGCGGAGCAGGCGATCCGGCTGAAAGCGTGTCGCATCGTCAACATCAAACTTGGCCGGGTGGGCGGGTTCTCCGAGGCCAAACGCCTGCACGATATATGCGAAGCGAGCGCCGTCCCCGTGTGGTGCGGCGGCATGCTTGAATCCGGCATTGGGCGGGCGCACAACATCGCGCTCTCCACGCTGCCGAATTTTGTTCTCCCGGGCGATGTGTCGGCGAGCAAGAGATATTGGAAACGGGACATCGTTACGCCGCCGGTTGAAGTGACATCTCGCGGGACCATTCAGGTGAGTGACACGCCCGGTTTCGGCTACGGAATTGACAAAGACTATCTGGAAAGCTTAGTCGTGCGCCGCGAAGTTCTGCGTTAGAAGTTTGCCATACTTCGACACTATAATCGCGACAACAATCCAGAGAGCCGTTGCGTAGACCGCATACCACTCTGTTTCCTGCGCTGCCGTGACGCCAGGCGGGCTGAAGACAACCAGGGCGCCAGTCGAACTCGCATGCATCAGCTGCGCCAATAGCACGCTCTCGGTGTTGGCGTAAATCCAAGCGATCAGCACTCGCATGGCCGACATGGCCGCGGTGAATACAAGAAAATAGCGGAACCAAACTTCTCCGTGCGGCGTAGCCGTCCCCAAATAATTGATTACAGGAAGGTGCCAGACTCCCCACAACAGCCCGAGTAGCACACTTGGGCCTAGCGCGTTGGTCTTCGTGCGCATTTTCGGGAACGCGTAGCCCATCCAACCGATTTCCTCGAAAAACCCGGCGAACAAACCGAAGCCGATGCCGAGGAAAAAACTGTTGGGCGCGAAGAGTGCGGAGACAAATGCCTTGAAGCAGATGAGAACGGCGAGCACCAGGGCGGGCGGAATGAGAAGCGCCGCATACCAGCGCGCTGGAAACCCGATTCGGCGCATTCTGGAAAGAAGGTCCAGCAGACCGTTCTTTCCACCTGCAATCCCAGTCAGAATGATTCCGGCAAGGCTCGGGCCCAGCAGCATCACCGGGAACATCAACAAGCCCCTTATCTTAGGCACCGCCTCGTGGCGCATTAGGCTTGGCGCAGCGACAACCAGCGCGCCCATCCAGGAGATCGCGTAAGTTAGGGCAAAATAGGCCGCAACGGGATGGCGGCTGACCAAGCTATTCTGCTTGTGAAAACTCGTGTTTGGGACCGGCATCGCTATTCTGAGTGCATACATGCTGAACGCTGGTATTTTTCGCGAATACGATATTCGCGGGATCGCCGAAGACGAGCTGCGCGACGCCGATGTCGAAGTGCTCGGCCGGGCATTAGCGACATATTTGATTCGACATAGCGGCCGCGCGATTTCGCTCGGGTGCGACTGCAGGTTGAGCGGATCGCGTCTTCACGATGCTTTGCTCAATGGCCTTCTCGCCGCCGGCAGCCACGTCTTGGATATTGGAATTGTTCCAACACCTGTTCTCTATTACTCAGCTGTACATTTCAAGACCGACGGCGCGGTCATGATCACGGGCAGCCACAATCCTCCTGAGTACAACGGGATTAAAGCGGTCTGCGGAACCAGTGCTTTGCATGGCCAGTCCATTCAGGACATTTACAAGCTTATCCTCAGCAATGATTTTGAGTCGGGCGAAGGATCGGTCAAGAAGCTGGACGCAGTCACTCCCTACGTGGACGAAATTGCCTCTCAATTTCGCTTTGAACGAGAAGTGAAAGTGGTTGTGGATGCCGGCAACGGAACCGCCGGCCCAGTGGTGCGTCGAGTGTTCGAAAAACTCAACGTCCGGTCGGTTGAGATGTTTTTCGACATGGACGGCCACTTCCCTAACCATCATCCCGACCCGACCGTCCTTTCGAATTTGGATGATCTGAAGGCAAGCGTCCGAAAAAACAAAGCAGAGCTT
>JBAUUG010000041.1:0-3491 GCA_049582585.1 Bryobacteraceae bacterium
CAAAATTGCCTAAAGTTTGTGGATGTGTGGTTCGCGTGGCCCGAGTGCCGACCACTTGCTCGCTGATCGGCAAGTTGAGACTAACGACACCGTTTTCATAGAAGCGACTTCGATTTAGCCCGAATACCCGGGAGACCGCAAAGGCCATGCATGCATACAGGAAAGATCGGCTACGCTGGGTGTATTCGCGACCGCCGGACCCACGCTGGTGTGCCCAAATCGGAACGTGCAACGGTGGGTTTAGATTGCAAATCGCGCGGAGGCCTTCCACCAGCCTTTTCTGCCGGCTCGAAATCTTGGGATTCGAGCGGTGGCTTACCCAGGCAACTCGCTTCTGCTGCTGAACGGTTTCCAGAACGGCACCAGCAAGAGAATCAAGTCCTCCTGAAAACAGCAGGACTTCGTCAATCTCTGATGAATTCGAATCACCGGCGTCCGTATACTTCAGATACTGCTGCAGCATTACAGCATCGGTCTTTTGCGTGAACTGGAAGCTATACTCATCCTCTGAAAGAAATGATAGGGTCGCTTCCAGGCATTGAGTGACTTCAGGCAATGACCATATCCGCTGTTGCCGGACTGGAATGTGAAAGGAGAAGCGTCTGCGCCAGTTCTTGCCGAAGTCGTCGACGCCTTCTCCTCCGCGCTTGACCGCTTGATCTGCACAATAAACATAAGTCGCAACCTCAACTAAATCAGTGAGGGCGTCTGGCACGGCATACGAAAGCCGACGACTGATGTCGATTATTTCAAGCTCAACGTTCGCATCCTGTCCGGTTAAATTTAATCGAATGATGTTGTCAGACTTCTTGGTACGGGGTGTGGGTGCGCCGCCGCAAACAACAACGACGTTAGGCTTGGCCACCCTCGGCCCCTTGCTGGATCTCCGCGCCCAGCTTTGTCATGGCATGCCCAACAAATCCTGCGGCTTTCCTGGGTGTGATGCCACTCCGATAATTCGCCTTCGAGAACCAGTCGGCCGCGAACTTCTCCACGATCTTCGACGCCTGCCTGCAGTGAAGCGACAATGCGTCCCTAAATTCGCGGTTGGCCTCCACACTCTGGCGTTGATTCGATAATTCGCGGCTGAGGAAATAGGTCAGGTAACGCTCGGTGAGCCGAGCGAAGAAATCGCGTGCGAGGTGAGAGAAGTTGGCGGGAGTCGCCAGCCTTACTAGCTCACGGCGAACGTCTTCGGGCGTGGATTTGAACAGGCTCGCTGTCCGGTCCCCTAGAATCCGACTGAGGCTCTCGGCGGCAGCCATTTGCGCCATCTCGCCTAAATCGGAGCGGCCACCCGTACGGTAAACGTGATCGTCTACGGCATCGGAGAAGCCACCGACCAATTCCATCAAAGTCGGATCAGCGGTGACCGAGACCCCAACTTTGTTGAGGCTGCTAAGAAACTGTTCATTCCGGGCGGACAGCGGAATCTGACTCAAAAGCCAAAACGAGTGGACAAGTGCTGGGTCGCGTGCCGCGTCTTGTAAACCGCGCTTGGACGCGTCGAGCGTGGCAGCAGCAATCTGAGCTGTTTCGGCTCCGGCTGCGAGTAGGTCAACCACACCTTTCCACTTCCGCGTTCTCGGTAACCTGCCAAGTCGGATGTGTCCCACGAGTCCTCACGGTAGCTTACATTAAATGCATTTGAAGGAAGCTCAGCATTCAGGAAATACAATGGGCCAACGGTGAGTCGTGTGACCTGTCGCAACTTGTCAAAAGACGAGTAACGATGTTCTTACGGGCAAGCTGCGGCCGCCGTTTGGCTGGAACGAATCGAATGTGGGAACTACGGAGCAACGAAGAACCGTCCAAATGGCTGAACAGGGTCAGCAGTATGGCGTGTAGTTCTGAGGTATGGAATCGCCAGAATTACGTTCAGACTGTCAATCTAATGGAGTCATTCGGTGCATGCGCCAGATTCTGCTTTGTGCCGAGATAACGCTCGGTTGTCAGCACAGAAGAATGTCCAAGCAGGAGTTGAATCTGCTCCAGCTCGCCGCCGGCCGCACGGCACAACTTAGCTGTTGTCCGCCTCAAATCATGCGGCGCTATGTCGGGAAGGCCCGCCGATTCCACGTAGCGCTTCAGTGTCTGCCACACAACCTTCTCGCTCATCCGCAACCCGCAAACCTGATCGCCCCGATTGACAGGCCGGAAGAGATGCCCGTCTATTATTCCTGCCGCAGATGTCCAAGGATCGATCGCACTCTTTACCCAGGTCGGCATGGGAACCGTGCGAACGCGATTATGTTTCCCGACCAGATCGACAATGCACCAGCGGCTATCCCGTTGCTGCAGGTGCTTGATCGTCAGCGAAGACAGCTCGGAACGACGCAGTCCGCAGCCCAGCAACGTAGCGAACATCGCCCGATCCCGCAGGCCCTTGCGCGTGCGTACGTCCGGTACATTCAACAATGTCTGCGCTTGCTGGAGCGACAGCCAATTGCCCACCCGAATTCCTTGTGCGCGCACGCCCTTGATTCGTGCAATGCCCGACGCCAGTTCGGATGCAAGCAGTCCATTATCAGCCGCTTCCAACGCGAGTTTCCGGACAGCTGTGATGCGGACGTTAATCGAAATGGAACCGAGGCCACGAGATTCGAGATGCACGCGCCATGCAGAGACGGTCGCCTTCGTGAAGCCGGCCCTCGGCTCCTGCATGTACCAGTCGATGAACTCGTCGAGCCCGAGATTATAGACGCGCTTGGTGATTGGCGAAGAGACGCTGTCGAGAACCAGCGCCTTTAGCCTGCGCCACTCAGCAGCTCGGTCGGCTACGACAAGATCATTCATGGTTCTTAGGTCCTTTTATTTGGCAATATCGGAAGCCATTAGGACATTAGCTCTGTCTTCCCCCGACATCAAGCCGCTGTGGAATCAAAGTTTGTGATGGGCTCTGGAGACGATGTACACGTTACCTCGCGGATCACCCATAAACCCTGAAGTCGAGCCGCTAACAGCGCTGTTTACATTCGACAATTCTGGCTTACTGAATGCAGTTCCTGCGTAGTCTTGAATTGTTAATCAGGGCGGTCAGGTATCGAAGAATTTCGATGGTGTGAGTCCTCGTGAGCCGTTTCCTTCTATTGGATTCCAGCAGGCGGTATGCGCCACATGTGAAAGTTGGTACTGTACGCCATACTCAGAGTTAACAGGCAAGCTATGATTGTTTGTTTGACAGGGCACATTGAACAGCGTACAACCCGATCAGAGGCCCCAAAAAGGCCTGCTTGCCCACGTTCCGCAGCGAAATTACTTTATTGAAGATGTGACCCCTCCGCCGAATGCCGGGGACGCAACAATCGTTACGTTGTCATGCGTAGATCAGGATGCTCAAGGCAAGCGGCTCCAGGTGCTTTGGGAACTCGGAGCCTAGATGCGTTTTCGGTGTCGATTTGGAGAATCGCACCTGGGCTATCCGTGATCGTCTCATGAAGATGGCCGGTGCCGATGGGAAGCACCGCTCTTGTACGTTTGGTGTCTAGATC
>JBAUUG010000042.1:0-16716 GCA_049582585.1 Bryobacteraceae bacterium
CATTTGGAAGACCGGCGACGCGGGGACGGTTTGGACCCCTGTCTTCGACGGGCAGCCCGTCGCCTCCATCGGAGCCCTTGCAGTCGCGCCGTCCGACCCGAAAGTGATCTATGCCGGAACAGGCGAATCCGACATTCGTTCCGACCTGGCCAGTGGCGACGGCATTTACAAATCCAGCGACGGCGGCAAGAGTTGGAAGAACATCGGCTTGAAGGAGACGCGGCAAATCAGCCAGATCGTAGTGAATCCGAGAGATCCCAATGTAGTATTCGTCGCCGCTCTGGGTCACGCGTACGGCCCGAGCGAGGAGCGCGGAGTGTTTCTTTCGAATGACGGCGGAGAAACCTGGCGGAAGGTGCTCGACCGAGGACCAAACGCGGGCGCCGCGGCGCTCGCAATGGCTATCGACGAGCCGCAAGTACTGTTCGCCGCTATGTGGGAGGCGCACCGTCCGCCCTGGAGCACTTATGCTCCGCTTGGCGGACCGGGAAGCGGACTCTATCGTTCAACCGATGGCGGCAACACCTGGCAGCAGCTCAGCGGTCACGGTCTTCCGGATGGCGAATGGGGCCGCGCCGGGGTAGCCGTAGCCGGGCGAACACACGGGAGGCGAGTCTATGCAACCATCGACGCCAAAGACGCGGGCCTCTATCGAAGCGATGACGGCGGCGACACTTGGACGCGGGTCAACAACGATCCTAGACTTACCAGCCGCGCCTGGTATTTCAGCTCCATCACAGCCGACCCGAATGACGCGGACGTATTGTACGTCCCGAACGTCGCGTTTTATAAGCTGAGCGAGGCTGGGAAAACCTTGAGCATCGTTCGCGGCGCGCCCGGCGGGGACGATTATCACCAGGTCTGGATCGATCCGGCGAATTCGTCGCACATGGTCCTGGGCAGCGATCAAGGCACGAGTGTAAGCCTGGACGGCGGCGCGACTTGGAGCACCTGGTATAACCAGCCGACTGCGCAGTTCTATCACGTGATAACCGACAACGAATTTCCGTATCACGTATATGGAGCGCAGCAGGATAGCGGAACGGCGGCCACGGCGAGCCGCACCGATCGCAGTGAGATTGACGCGCGCGATTGGTTCTCGGTCGGGGGGAGCGAAAGCGGGTATATCGCGCCGGACCCAAGAGATCCGAATATCTTTTACCTTTCTGAAACCTACGGCTCGCTCGGGCGGTTCGACAGACGAACCAGTCAGACCCAAAATATTGCGCCCTCTCCTCTTCCAGGAGGGCTGGCGACGCCTATGCCGGAACGGAAATATCGCGACCCGTGGACTCCGGTTCTCGTTTTTTCTCCCGCTCAGCCGAACGCGCTGTATTTCGGAACGCAATTCGTCATGAAGACGCTGGATGGCGGCTTGCATTGGCAGACCATCAGTCCAGACCTGACGGGCGCGAAAAAAACTGCTGAGAGCAAGCCCGAAGGACCGGTTACCGTCGAGAACGCGCAGGAGCGCGGGTATGGCGTTGTGTACACTATCGCGCCATCGCCGCTCAGCAGCGCCGAGATTTGGGCCGGAAGCGATAGCGGCCTGATTCATCTCACTCGCGATGCGGGTAAGACCTGGTCGAACGTCACTCCGGATGGACTCTCTTCCTGGAGCAAGATCACCCAGCTTGAGGTCTCGCACTTTGTTCGCGGCGAGGCGTATGCGGCGGTGGATCGCCACCGGCTCGACGATATGAGGCCGTATCTGTTCCGGACCCGCGATTTCGGCAAGACCTGGAAGCCCATTGTGGATGGAATCGCCGGAAACGCGTTCTTGAACTGCATTCGGGAAGACCCGAAGCGTAAGGGCCTTTTGTTCGCGGCGACCGAATTCGGCGTTTATATTTCCTTCAATGACGGCGAGCGCTGGCTACCTTTGCAGCTCAATCTGCCGGTCACGTCAGTTCGCGATCTGGTGGTTCACGGCGACGATCTGGTGATTGCAACGCATGGGCGCTCATTCTGGGTGATGGACGACATCACGCCTCTTCGGCAGATCGGCGAAAACGTCGCCAGCTCGGATGCGTGGCTGTACAGGCCGGCGCGCGCGATTCGCATGACCAACGACATTTTTCTCGGCACTCCGCTGCCGCCCGAAGAGCCGCAAGCGGAGAACCCGCCTCGAGGCGCGTATGTCAATTACTACCTGCGCAGTGCGTCAAATGGGGAAGTCACGTTAGAAATTCTGGATGCGCATGGGAAAGCGATCCGGCGGTTCTCGAGCCGTGAGAAGGCTCCCAAGCCGCCCGCCAACATTCCCATCGCCGCCCGGTGGTTTGTTCCGCCGCAGGGGCTCAGTGAAGACGCCGGAATGCATCGGTTCGTGTGGGATCTCCGCTACGGACGCACCGGACAAGCGGCGGAGTTCGACGAAGAAGAGGGCGCGCAACGCTGGATCGGCCCCTTAGCTGTGCCCGGCACATACAAAATCAAGTTAACCGTAAACGGGCGCGAGACGGTGCAGCCTCTAGAAGTGGCGATGGACCCGCGAGCGCGGATTACACCCGCGGATCTGCTTGTGCAATTCCAATGGGCACAACGGGCGTTTGAAGATATGATGACGGCGAGGAAAGCGGCCGCCGAAATCCGCGCGCTGCAGACTCAGCTCGACAAAGTTAAAGGCGGCTTGAGCGAAGATCACAAGGCATTGCTCGACGCCATAGCGGCAACCCAGCGAGCATCGGCCGATATTCTCACTAGCCACAAGCAGGAAAGCGACCAGGGGCTTCAATCGGTCAGCCGGGCGTTGGGCGCCGTGATGCAGGCGCTGGAAGGCGCTGACCGAACTCCTCCGTCCCAGGTCATCGCGCTGTATCAGGAGACGTCGAAAACGCTGCAAGCCCGATTGGCGGATTGGGGCAAGCTGAAGCGGGAGACGTTGCCGGGGCTGAATCAGCAACTGCGCCAAGCCGGCCTAACGCCTATCGAGATGTAGCGTGTTGAGGCCGTCCGGCCTACTTCCGGTTCTGAAGTTCCGAGAGGCGCCGCTTGGCTTCATTATTGCCGAGGTCGGCGGACTTTTGATAGAGCTGCTTGGCTTTATCCACATCCCTGGGAACTCCCCGACCGTCTTCGTACATGTTCGCGAGATCGTAAATGCCGGCCGGATTTCCGCGCTCGGCAGCTTTCTCAAACCACCGCTTGGCTTCATCATCGTTTTGCTCTACGCCCTCCCCGAGCAAATACATCGCGCCCAAGGAGACCATGCCGGACGAGTTACCTGCGTCTGCGGCCCGCTGAAGCCAGCGCAGCGCTGCCTCGCCGTTTTGCTCGACGCCTTCGCCATCGCGGTAGCTCTCGCCGAGCTCCGTCATAGCGCTGGAATCGCCCAGCTCCGCTGCCTGGCGGAACAGTACGGCAGCCTCAGCCAGGCGTCCTTCACGACGCTTTGCGAGCCCGGCATTGTAGAGTTCGCGCGCGCGAACCGAAGCTGGGATCGCTTTCGGTTGCACTTCCACTGAAGCGGAGGCGCGCTGACTCGCTCCGGACCCAGCAGCTTCGAGCACATAAGTAGTCGAGGCGGGCGGAGAGACTGCCAATGTCCCGCTGGCGCCGACGTTCCCAATACCGTGGTCAATGGTTACGTTTTGGGCGCCCGTCACATCCCAAGTCAGCTTCGCGGATTTTCCGCTTTCGACCGAAGCCGGATTGATGCGGAATTCTTTTACAAGCGGCGGAATCGGCTCGGGCGGGGGCGTTGGTTTCGCCGGGGGTGACGGTTCTACCGCTGAAGGGGTCTTCGGAGCGATTGCCGCAACTGTCGCCAAGCGTGGATAAAAATGCGTGTAGAAGAGAAGTACGATGCCCGACAAGCCCGCAAGAACTGCGGCGGCTATACCGGCCCGATAGAGCCAGGACATACCGCGCTTCTCGATGCCTGGGACGGGCTGCGAATCTTTCGACAGCGGCGCATTCTCAATCACCGGCTCCCGATGGAGAGCCGCTTCGAGCGCGGAAACTAATTCCGCACAGCTTTTGAAACGCTCTTCGGCAGACCTGCTGAGCCCGCGCTGGAGGACTGCGTCGACTCCAGAAGGCAGCGCCTGATTCGCCGCTCGCGCCGATGGGCGCGGCCCGTAAGCGATGAGGTGCGCCAGTGTCGGAATGGAATCGGCTTCGAACGGTCTGACACCGGTCAACATTTCGTACGCCAGTACGGCAAGCGAAAACTGATCTGACCGCCCATCTATCGGCTTGGCTTCAATCTGCTCGGGCGACATGTAGCTCGGGGTCCCCATGATCATGCCCGTTGCGGTCGCCTGCTCAGTCGACATGATTTTCGCTATACCGAAATCTGCCACCTTCACCGCGCCATCGTATTGGAGCATGATATTGGCGGGTTTGACATCGCGATGAACAACACCGCGCCGGTGGGCGTAATCGAGCGCTGCCGCGATTTGCTGCAATATCCGGAGCGCCTCGCGAGTCTCCAAGAGCGACCCTGAGCCTAGAATCTGCTGGAGCGTTGGTCCGTCTATGCGTTCCATCGCGATAAAGGCGCAATCCTGTTCCTGGCCGACGTCGAAAATGACGACGATTCCGGGGTGCGACAACTGACCGGCCGACCTGGCCTCACGAAACAGGCGTTCTCTCATGAATTCCGCGTCACGATCAGTCAGCGCCCTCATCCGAATGATCTTTACGGCAACGCTTCGCCCGATCATTGGATCGATTGCGTCGTAAACCACGCCCATTGCGCCGCGCCCAAGTTCGCGGCGGATCACATAGCGCCCCATGCACTCGGCGCTGGAGTCGGTTCTCAGGAAAGATCCCGATTCGGCGCGCGCGCGAAGCAGGCGCTCAACCTCGTGAAATAGAGTTGCATCGCCGGCGCAAGCTGCCTCGACAAAAGAGAGCCTCTCGGCTTCCGGGCGTTCCAGCGCCTGGTCGAAAAGTTGACGCACCCGCTGAGAGAATTCGGTTGCCATGCCAAGGCCATCACTGCGGATTGTCCGGCAGTTCTTTCAGGTTATCTTTATGAGATTAATTTAAGCGCGTGGTGCGGGCGATTCGGGACGATCCCCGCGCATTCTATCGAATAGCCAGGAGCGCGCGAACTCCCAGTCGCGGCGAATGGTTCCCAATGGCGTCGCGAGCGCCTCTGCGACCTCACGGTCTGTATAGCCGCCGAAAAAGCGCAGCTCGACTACCTGAGCGGCGCGAGCATCAACCCGCTGCAGCTCTCCGAGAGCTTCATCGAGGGAAAGCAAATCAATGCCGCGGGGATCTGAGCCCGCTTGCACGCCTTCGAGGCCCACAGCGATTGCTCCCGCTCCCCGTCGTTGCGCATTTCTGGCACGGGCGTAATCAACCAGAACGCGCCGCATCTGCTGGCTGGCAAGGGAGAAAAAGTGGGCGCGGTTTTGAATCTCGAGCGCTTCCGATCCGGCCAGGCGCGCATACGCTTCGTGGATCAAAGCGGTGGTCTGCAGCATGTGGCCCGGGCGCTCTTTCCGCAATTCTCTCGCGGCGATTCGATGTAACTCGCTGTAGAGCAAAGCTATCGCCTTTTCGCCCGCCTGGTGGTCTCCCTGCTGCATCCGCTGAAGCAAAAGCGTGAGGTCGGGAGGCTGAGATGAGCCGGGCGCAGGCTGACTGGTCGCCATTTCGGACCAGTATACAGCGGGACAATTACCCGAAGAAGCTTCCGAGTATTACCAGCACCCGTCTATCGCCTAGAAAAGATTCTTGTCGCGAATGAGCATTTTTGAATGCGTTCTACGCAATAGGTAATAAGAAGGAAGAGAGATTCAAATGACTCGGATGAGAACACCCATAACACAGAGTAAAGTTGGCAATTCGGGTGATAAGACTAGCGGGTGTATACTATTGAAACACCAAGATCACACTAGGACGGATATTCCCATGCGAAAGATCACGCTACCCCCTTTCTTCATCGCGCTGCTAGCCGCGACGTCTTTTTCACTCCATGCCCAGGACGCGGCTGCTATTCAGCAGAAACTGGTGTCCGAGTATGCTCTCACCCAACCGAACGGCGCCAATGACGACATCGTTACGGCCGGCGCGGTGCTTGTACTTAAGAAGGGCCCCCTCATAATGGGAGCTGCCAGCAACTCAATCAATCCTTATCACAGCACTTATAAGGACGGCAAGATTAAGAACCCTGCCGGCGCGGGGAAAGGATTGTTGGACAGAGCACGCGGCATTCCGGGTATGTCATCGCTCCCGGGATCAAACGCTCCCGGAACAAGAACCTTTGTGCCGGGCGAGAAGGTCTGGGTTACCAAGATCGACGTCAAAGACGACGGTGTCACCTTTGGTTTATTCACTGATGCTTACAAAGATGCATCCGGAAACGATGTTCGCTACAAGTCAGACTTAAAATTCCCGTTTCCGAAGGGATGGACGCCGACATCCGAACAAGTCGAAAAAATAGTCGCCGAAGTATTTACGGTGCAACCCGCCGACGATGCGAAGACCGACTCAAAGGACTCAAAGGGGGCGGCGGGAGGACAGCAGGCGCAGCCCGCAAGCGGCCAACCGCAGGCAACTCAGGCTGCCGCGGCACCCGCCGAAGCGCCGCCTCCGCCGATCGCGCCTCCACCGCCGCCGCCCGCCGATCCGAAGACGATCGCTTTGAAGCAGACGAAGGATGAAGTAATCGCCAACTTTGGACAGCCGGACAAAATCATCAAG
Source organism: Bryobacteraceae bacterium (assembly GCA_049582585.1). Lineage (GTDB taxonomy): Bacteria > Acidobacteriota > Terriglobia > Bryobacterales > Bryobacteraceae > Bog-105. The sequence goes on from JBAUUG010000042.1 coordinate 6,664, forward strand.
CTCGGCGCCAAAGAGATCTACGTGTACAAGGACATGAAGGTGACCTTTACCGGTGGCAAGGTCAGCGACGTCCAGTAACCTTTCGCTAAATGTTTGGAAGAAGAGTAAATCGTCAGGAGAATTTTATGAACGCGCTCAGAGCTTGTAGAAGGTTTTCAATCAGATATTTGACCGGGACAGCGGCGATCTTGGTTTTGGGCTGCTTTTCGGCAACCGCTCAAAAGTCGACAAAGCCGGCAGCTCCGGCGAAAGCTGCGGCGCCCGCGAAGAGCGCCCCCGCAGCCCCCGCTAAGAGCGGCGGTGCAAGCTCGGGCGGCGCGACTCACACCGGCGGTGCAACCACGGCGAGCCCGCATGGTCCGACCACGACGAGCCCACATGGTGCAACCACGACGAGCCCGCATGAGACCGCCAGAACCAACGCAACTACTCCCCGCAACACAGCGGGTACCCCTAATGGTCACAGCACGAGCAAGCCGGCGCTTTCTTCGACGGGCCGGCCGGTTTCACCAAATAGTAAAACGGTCAAAACCGCAAATGGCAGCGAGGTTCGAACGCGCCCGAACGGGAAGGTCGCCGACGTCCACGTCGCCAATCGCGCCGGTGGAACCACGGACATCCATCATGGACTGAATGGAAATCGCCGCGTGGAAGTAAAGCGTGCAGATGGCTCGCGAGTAGTTGCCGAGCGCGGCGGACGCGGCTATGTTGAGCACCCTTACCGGTATGGCGGCCGCGAATACGCGCACCGGACATATTATTACGGCGGCCGCGCCTATGACCGTTATTACGGCAGCTATTACTATCGCGGCGCCTATGTGAACTATTACACTCCGGCTTATTACTACGCGCCCGGGTATTACGGATGGGCGTACAATCCGTGGGCCGCGCCGGTGGCCTACTCTTGGGGCTGGGGTGGCAATCCTTGGTACGGTTACTATGGCGCTTACTTCACGCCATACCCCGCGTACGCGAGCGCCTCTCTATGGCTGACTGATTACATGATTTCAGCGACTCTTGCCGCAGCCTATCAGGCTCAGGTGGACGCGGCCGCCGCTGCTCAAGCGCAGGCTGCTGCCAATGCCGTAGCTCTCAGCGTCGAAACAAAAAACTTGATCGCGGCGGAAGTTGCAAACCAGATCGCGCTCGAAAACGCTGAGGCTCAAGTCGCGCAGAACGGGGCGGTGGACCCTGCGTCGAGCAGTATCCAGCGACTGCTGACCGATAACAAGCGGCATGTCTTTCTTGCGGGAAGCGACCTCGATTTGGTGGACGCCGACGGAACGGAATGCGCCATCAGCCAAGGGGATGCTTTGCAGCTTGTCGGACCTCCGCCTCCCGATTCAACCGTGGCAAGCCTGATTGTGCTATCGAGCAAGGGCGGCCAGGAATGCCGGGGCGGCGCCACGGTCTCCGTAGCGATTGCGGACCTGCAGGAGATGCAGAACCACATGCGCGAAAGCATTGATCAGGGGATGGGCGAACTGCAAACGAAACAAGGCACAGGCGGGCTGCCCAAGGCTCCCTCATCCGTGTCCGGCGGGACCGTAAAGGCGTCCTTCGTCGCGGGTGCTCCCGGACCCGACCCGAACGCCGCGACCGAAATCAAGCAGGAATCGCAGCAAGCCGATCAGGCCGAGCAGCAGACCCTGGCCCAAGCCGGTACTTCGGGACCGGGACCGCAGGTGTCGCCTGACCAATCTCAACCCGCACCAATCCCCGCACCTGCCCCGCCGCCCGTCCAGATTTCAAAAGGCCAGAGCATCGACGACGTCACAGCAGCTCTCGGAACCCCCAAGAACATTGTCGATCTTGGGGCCAAGAAGATCTACATCTACGCGGATATGAAGGTCACTTTCAAAGATGGGAAAGTGACGGACGTTCAATAGCCGGAAGGTCCTGCGCTTTCTATCCGGCTGCGGCCCGTGACTCGCTCAAACGCCTGCACGGCCGCAGCCGGAATAAGGGTCCAGATGTTCTCTGCGCTCCTCTTTTCTTCCGCCTGAATTTGGCGAGCGAGACTCTCCGTTTCGCTATCACCCGCGGACTCCGCCATGGTCGCGAGCAATTCGTACACAGCAATTTGGTTGTTCTCCAACGCGAACGCAATAATCAGATTCTGCGTCGCGCGGTCTTCGTTTTCATGGGAGACCTGCGCTGTTTTCGGGCTCAATCCAAAAACCTCTGCTAAGAAGTTCTTGACACCCGATACGCTGCCGCCTAAGGCCTCCAGCCTCGCCGTCAGCTGCTCCCAGTGATTCCTGGTTTCGGCCGCATGTCTACGAAAAGCCGCCTCAGCCGCTTGGTTATCGCCTTCAGTCGCGAATCCTTCCAATTGCGCTTCCAGGCTCTTCTCCGACGCAATCGCATCTTCAAGATAGCGTTTGATTACGTCCGTGCTGGTTTCAGCCATTTGCGATCACTCCTCTACCGTCCAACTGCTGGCGCAAATACCTCAAGACGCAGAACCGGCAAACCGTTTGACGTAACTACGGCAGAAGGCCAGAACCTGTGCTCGCGCGCAGACGTCCGGAACCTCTGGCATAAGTCGCTCGCCATCCAGGAAGTATTGAATCGCATGCCATCGTAACGGAGCATAGTCCTGCTCTTCGACGTACAGCACCTCCAGCGTGGTTTCGGTGCGCTGAACGATGCTGTAACGCAATGAGGAGCGCGCTTCGTCCGCGGGGAATTGATCGCACGATCCGCGTGAATATCCGTGGTTACAGCACCGGAAGCGGAGCGAAAGTGGCACTGGAACCGGGCTTCCATCCGCATGGCAAGCTCCTTCGTACTCACTAATGAGCGGCAAGCGCCCGCCGGGATGCTGCGGATGCATGACGATCCGCTGCGGCTCGAAGTACGGACACGGCATACGTTTATCAGTTTAACTAGCTTGCGTCTTAACTAGCTTGCGTCCTGTAGATGATAGTTCGACCGCCCCGGACGACGGGTTAATCGTACTCGCCAATGATTTCCAGTACACGGTCAAGGTACTGCCCCACTTGTTTAGAATCGATGTTCGTTCGGGAGTGTTGAGAAATCGTACGAAACCAATCGCCCCTGGTCTTCGGCCGTTCCCGAATGAACTCGTCCTCACCGCCAGTGAATGCTCCCTCTTTTCCCAAGGCGGGCTGGGCCTGCTGGCTTCTTTTTTGCATCTTCGTCGTGTCCGAATCTTTACAAATGGAAACTCCTATAAGATCATGAATTCTCTATTAGCGCAAATTCCCCGTGAGCACTCGCTCCCGCTCATTCAATCAATTGCATAGCTAAGCAATGTCCGAAGCCTTGAATGGCCTTCTCGCCCCGTGACGGATGTGAAGCACTTGGACGCTCTTCTGCTTCCGCAGCACACGATAGATTACGCGATACACGTGAGGCCTGTGGCCGTACAGTAAATGTCTGAGCTCGCGATTTTCGCGCGTTGCGGGGCACCGGTTCGGCTGTTCCTCGAGACTGAGAATCGCCGCCTTGAGACCGCGATACCACTCCAGGGCGGCGCTGGAATGCTCGGCGTTGATTTGCGCAAAAAGGCGGCCAAGATCGCGTTCCGCGCGGCGGGCGATATCAACGCGGTATGCCATGCCCGGCTTCGAACTTACTGAAAAACCGCCTGGCAGGCTGAACCCTTCCTTTCTTTGCGTCTTCCAGTCCCTGACGGACGCCTTCTTCGGCATCGACATACGCCGCCATATCGAGCAAACGCTGATAGGCTTCGGCATCCTGCACAACGGCCGCAGCCTTCCCTTTAACCGTAAGCACCACTGGACGCTTGCTCTTTTTTAGCTGTTTGATAAATTCACCGGATCGGCGGCGAAATGTCGTGAGCGACTGGATATCCTTCGTGATGTCAAGCATGGCTCACCTCCATTGAAGCACCTTTTTCGGTGCTATCGCAGCAATCCAGTGTCCGCAAACCGTTTCACGTAACTACGGCAGAAGGCCAGAACCTGTGCCCGGGCGCATGCGTCCGGAACCTCTGGCATAAGTCGCTCGCCATCCAGGAAGTATTGGATCGCATGCCATCGTAATGGAGCATAATCCTGCTCTTCGACGTAGAGCACCTCCAGAGTGGTTTCGGTGCGCTGAACGATGCTGTAACGCAATGAGGAGCGCGCTTCATCCGCGGGGAATTGATCGCATGATCCGCGTGAATATCCGTGGTTACAGCATCGCAAGCGGAGCGAAAGTGGCACTGGAACCGGGGTTTCACCCGCATGGCAAGCTCCCTCGTACTCACTGATGAGCGGCAAGCGCGCACCGGGATGCTGCGGATGGATGACGATCCGCTGCGGCTCGAAGTACGGACACGGCATACGTGTATCAGTTTAAGGTATAGCCCGGACGCGAATATGTTCTCGCGTCCGGAACATCCACGTCAACCTTGATCTGGTGGTATCCGCTTTCCGCTGAATCCGGCGAGTAGCTCAGCAGATACGCGCTTCGCAGCTCGATGCCGAAGGCGATAATCGCGTTTTCCAGCTCATCTTGTTTTCTGAAGTGAACCTGCGTGCCTCCTGTTGCGGCGGTCAGCAGTGAGAATGGGTCGCTGCCGGCAGCCACTTTGCCGCCCCGCCGAAGAGCCGGAATCAGCTTAGTAAGTTCCACTCTCGCTTCATAGCCGCCTTTGTACCATTGGCTGCCGAGACCTTGCAGCCCGAATGTGTCGGACAGAAATTTCTTGCCGAACTCCGGAAGAGCGAGCGCATAGATCGACACGTTCTCTCTCTCCGCTTGCTCTTCAAGCTCCGCCGGCTTTGCTGTGCTGCCATTGTCCATCGGCTGGCCGATGAGCAATAAGACGCGCGTGCGAGCCACAGGTCGTTGCTTCAGCAGTTCGATTCCGCGCAGTCCGGCTTCGATCATGTGTGCTTGATCGTCACCCGGCTGAAGGCCTTCCAAAGCCGTGCGCACATCGCCGATTGCAAACGGTTTCTTCAAAGCGACATGGCCGTCATACGCCAGAACTGCCGCTTCCCCATCGTCGCCGAGCAAAAGGGTGTCGATAACGCTTCCAACGTTCGCGATGGATGGCAAGTAATCGCGGACTTGATCGCTCACCTGAACCGCAACAGCGACCGAGAGTGGCGTTCTTTCGATGTCTAAGTTGATTTTCTGCCGGCGGCCGTTGTCATAGATCTGGAAATCCTTGCTGCTCAGGCCGTGAATGATTGCGCCTTGCTTGGAAACAACCAGAGTCGGAACAGTCACCAGCCTTACCGGGACTCGAATTGTCTCCGGCTGCTGCGCGTAGAGCAACGCGAGTAGAAGCGTCTGGACTAGAGACATACTTGATAACGTGTTAGACGTACGGAGGGCTCTCATGAATCGCAGAGACTTTCATCGGCTGAGCGCCATCGCGGCTCTCGGTGTTGCTTCGCGCGCAAGTTCCTCCGAGAACTTTGATTATCCTTGGAAGCTCGGCATCATCACCGACGAAGTCGATCCGGATCTCAGCCGCGTGCTGGGCACTTTCTACCCGAAGTATCGTCTCCAGTGGGCTGAAATCCGTAACCTGAAGCTGGACGGCAAGAGCAGCTATGTCTACAAAACCGCAACGCCCGACCAGCTGAAGCAGATCAAACAACAGTTTGGCGACGCCGGAGTAAAGGTCTCAGTCCTCGACACAGGCATATATAAGATTGCTCTTCCTGGAACCAGGCCATTAGGCGAAGATCCGAATGATCTCAATCCCGAGCAGGGTGAGTACGCCCATCAGCTCGATGACCTGAAACGCGCGGCTGATGCCGCCCACGTCCTGGGTACCGACCGAATCCGTATCTTCACCTTCAAGCGTGTTGCCGATCCCGGCGCCATCTTTCACCGCATTGTAGATGAGCTGAACAAAGCCATCAACGCAGCAAAACAGCACAACATCACCCTGCTGGTGGAGAACGAGTTCGATTGCAATGTCGGCACCGGCGCTGAAACCGCCAGGCTGTTCCAGACCATCACCGATCGTGAGTTGATGCATAACTGGGACCCCGGCAACTGTTATGAAGCCGGCGAGGAACCGTTCCCGAAGGCTTGGGATCAGCTTGATCACGCCCGCATCAGTCACATCCATCTAAAGGATGCGGTCGATCATGCGTGGAAGCCGATCGGCGGCGGAAAGATCGACTTTGTGGGCCAGTTCCGCGCGCTGAAGAAAATGAACTACTCGGGAACCATGTCGCTCGAAACGCACTACAAGAACGCGCGGAAAGATCCATACACCTCGAGCGAGGAATCGATGGACGGCCTGATGCGTGTTCTCAAAGAAGTTTAATCGGAAAGGGGAACCATCATGCAAGACAGACGCACATTTCTGAAGAGTACTGCGATCACCGCCGCCAGCTTCGCGACGGCAGCTTCGGCGAAGAAAGTTCTAGGAGCAAACGACCGAATCCGGATAGCCGTCGTCGGCCTGCGAGGCCGAGGCTGGGATCACGTCAGGGGATACAAGCCTATCGCGGGCGTCGAGATTGCCTACTTCTGCGATGTCGACGAAAACGTTTTGCGAAAGCGGCTCTCCGACGCAGAAAAGATGGACATTCCTAAGCCGCAGACGTATGTGGATATCAGAAAGCTGCTGGAAGACAAGAATGTTGACGCGGTCTCTATCGCCACCCCGAACCACTGGCACTCCCTCATCGGCATCTGGGCTGCTCAAGCGGGCAAGGATATTTATATCGAGAAGCCCTGCTCGCACAACTGGTGGGAGGGCCGTCAACTCGTACAGGCGGTGGATAAATACAAAGTGATCTGCGAGCACGGCAGCCAATGCCGCTCGAGCGCCGCCATTCTCGAGGCAATGGATCACATGCGTTCGGGCCTGATCGGCAACGTCTATATGGCCCGTGGCCTTTGTTATAAGTGGCGCGACACCATCGGTCACGCGCCGGAAGAGCCGGTGCCGGCGGGCGTTGATTATGACCTTTGGACCGGCCCCGCTCCTATGAAACCATTCACCAAAAATCGGTTCCATTACAACTGGCACTGGATCTGGGACACCGGAAACGGTGATCTGGGCAACCAGGGAATTCATGAGCTGGATTTAGCTCGGTGGGGATTAGGGGTCACGCTGCCCACGAAAATTACCGCTCTCGGCGGCCATTTCCTGTTCGATGATGACCAGCAGACTCCCAACGTGCTTACCGTGGCTTATGAGTTTCGAACGCCGGACGGCAAGACCAAGATGATGAACTTCGAAGTTCGCGGCTGGATGACCAACCACGAAGCGGGAATCGGCACTGCTGCGTTTGGAGGCGGAGAGGTGCCCGCCGCCGGATTGACCGCGTCGCCTGCTGCCGCCGGCAAGCCAAGTAAAACCTTGGGGCCGGTTTCAGACAAACCCGGAACCATCGGAAATTTGTACTACGGATCGAAAGGCTATCTGGCCATCTCCAGTTATGATTCCTACAAATCGTTTCTGGGCGCGAACAACGAACCTGGTCCTGCGAAACACGCGCCCGTCAGGAACGAGCATTTCATCAACTTCATTGAATGCATGCGAAGCCGCAAGCCGGAAGACCTGCATGCGCCCATTCGCGAGGGCTATTTGTCAACCACCCTGGTGCATTTGGCGAACGCCTCATATCGGCTAGGCCGAACCATCAACTTCGATCCGCAAACCGAAACGGTGATCGACGATTCCGAAGCCACGCAACTGTTGAGAGGTACTTACCGCGCGCCGTACATTGTGCCTGAGCAGGTGTGAACATCCACAGCCTGACGCACGCTGGAAGCTTGGAAGCAGCGGTTCACAGTCAGCCCGCTTGGATCTTCACGGCCATTCTCAGCGTTCTGTATTCGATTGCTGACTGGTTCGTCTATCGACGTTCCAAGTCGACCATGACAATCTCCGCGTGGAACATCCTAGCGGCGTGGTCCCTCGAGCGGCGTGTTTCTGGCTGATGGGCATCGAGCGGCTGAGCGTCGCCGAACTCGGGGAGCACCTGCGGAATTCTTTACGGATTCTTGCCGCCCTTAACAGCTACTATAACATACTTTGTTTGCAATTAGATAGAGCCGCACAATACGGACAATCCGCAACCATCCGTACGAGACCGGTATGGGCAGCTATAGCGCTGCGATGTGTGGGGAAGTTTTCGCGTCGAATCGTCGTCGACTGACTGAGAGACTAAACTACTGGAGTGCTCTTCGCTTACTCTCCTGGTTCCTTTTCGCATCCTCAATCATCGTCGCCACAGGGATAAACACCACCGTTCCTTCATCAACGGTGTCTGAGAACCTGTAAATGATGAGGGCTATGGTTTTACCGCGCCAGGTGAGCGTTTCTTGAGTGTAGGGGACGCCCAGTCCCGTGCGCATTTGCTCGTGATTGACCGATGTTGGTCTGCCATATTTGGTGATAAATAAACTACGGACATCTTCGTAGTACTTTGCAGGGAAGCCGCCTGAAACATTCGCAAATCTCCCGTTGTTGAAAACGAAGGCCCAACTGATGGCGTAATCGTCAGTCACCCAGGTCGTCATCTCGCAAATCGTATGTCCCTTGGTGAGTGTCCCCGATTCGATTTCGGTGCACTTGTCAAACGCTGCAGAGCTTTTTGCCTCTTCTAGCGAGGCGTTCCACTTTACGCCTTTGAACTGATCCGGCTCCTTGGTCCAGCTCGACGATGTGGTTCCGTTGTGCTGGCCTGTCTGAGCTGACGTGATGAGCGCGAGAATAAATAACGGCCCTATGCGCTGCATAGCGCAAATTTTATCATCCACATTGAGCAATCGTCCCCTGGCATTTAACGGCACTCCGCTCGAAGGCGGCCGAACTCCGCCGCGAGGCCCGAGGCGAAAGGCCCAGCCTGCCCAGGAATCGAAGCAACGGACTCAGAAAACCCGTTCTCCACGTCGCTCTAGATCAGTGCGTGGACTGACCCTGAAGCAGGTAATGCGCGATTCACCGGGCTATCGGTCCGCCCGAAGTTCAGTTTCTTTAGGTTCCTAGCCAGCAAAAAGCAGCGGGGTCCAGCTTCTTAATGAGACGACAAAGGCGGTTGTCAGGCAGGCATTGCAAGAGCCGCAACCCCTCATTGAAATGAAAGAGTGCTGAGCACTTCCGAACGCAACGTCGTCATTCAGCCACGCGTCGCGCTTACACGCGTCGCGCTTAATAGATTCCTCACTCGCTCCCGCTTGATGACTTCGGCAGGCTCGTTTCATCGTGTGCTCCGCCGCCTACTTAGTAAAATGACTGTGATAGGATCTCCATCGGATGCCATACGGTTTCACCGACGCGAAATGGGCAGAGGGAAAGGCCGAGATAACCGCTATTCTTTCGGAGAAGGCGAGATCAGGACGCGGCATGATCACCTACGGTGATCTGTCGCGAGAAGTACGGAGTATTCGGATTGACCCTCACGAAGAAGCGATGCGCCACATGCTGGGTGAGATTTCTACCCACGAATCGAAGAATGGGCGTGGCATGCTTACCGTTATTGTTGTGCACAAGCACGGGGATATGGAGCCCGGACCCGGCTTCTACAAATGTGCTGAATCACTGGGTTTTGACGTGTCTGATCGGCTGGCATTCTGGACTCGTGAACTCCACAAGGTGCACGCGTACTGGGAAAAGCACGGCGATCAACAAAACGGATTTTAAATTGATCGAGTTCGATCGCAATTTCAGCCGCGCTGGCTCAGCGGATTCCTGATCCCCTCCCGCTTAGTTCCGGGCCGCCGGCCCTTCCCGGACCGTATGCTCCGCCCACTTCGTCATCTGGATCCTATGCTCGGTCGGCACCCGGAAAACACTTACAGTGAATTCCGTAATGGCCCTCGGTTCCGATGAGGTTTCCCTACTGTCCTGGTTCTTTGTTGCTTGTTTTCTTCGCGTTACAATGCCACAGCGATAGTCGTTCACTATTCTTTGAATTCCACGTTCTTACACCCACCACGGCGCTGCAGGTTGCTCTCGAATCACAATCTGGTTCAGAAATTCCGCAGCTTTCGTCAGTCCTTCATCAGGCGACATCAGCGTGTCCTTATGCTCGATTGAGAGCACGTAATCATACCCATAGATGCGCAGCGTGGAAATAAATTCCTTCCACC
>JBAUUG010000043.1:0-8268 GCA_049582585.1 Bryobacteraceae bacterium
CCCAAATTCGTGGCGATTGAGAGTAAGTTGTGATACGGAGCGACGGGTTTGCGAAACGAACCGGCGATCCGGCAACTGTTTGACGTGGTTGAAAATTGGAACCGTTCGGAGACGGACCCAGCCCGAGCTCGACGCGTCCCGATCAGTTGAAAATTCGAAGCCAGTTGCGCGCGGTGCTCTCTTGCGCGGAGGAGGATGGTCGTCACAGCCAATTTTTGGGGGCGCGAGCGGCTGCCACGGTGGTTGTGGCCGGATGCGGCTGATAGCAGGGTTTTTACAGTTTTCGTTTGCTGTTTTTCAGAAGTACGGGTAGTAAAGCTGAAGGAGCCTTTTGCCAGACGAACTCCTCGTCGGGCCCGGATTGCGGCGGTTAGGCGTGAGTTTGTCATGCACCACGCCGTTTGCGAAACGAACCCAGCGTTTTGGCTGTTTGAGGGAGGTTGAAAATACGAAGCAATTCCGAAACAGCCAGTCCCTCTTCGGAGCGCCTATTGATTTGAAAATTTGAAGCCAATTGCGTCTGAGGTCTGGGGTGAAGGAGGGGCACGCTTGATTTTGGAACACTCGGCGAGAGGTCGCCGCGTTGCTGTTCCCGGATGTCGTTGACACATATAGAGAGCCGGTAGAGAGCCGGGGTCGCATCTGTTGAGCGCCGCCATAACCATTTTAAACTTCCAAGGTGATAGTCCTGGCATCGGCCTTTCTCAAAGGTAGTGAGGGTACTATAGCGACCCTCGTGCCATTCTGAAGCTTCAACCGTCAATGATTTCTGACCGTCTCCAGTGCGATTTTGGCAATGAGGATTGTGGCCCTGCGGCTAAAGCTCGGACTGTTGGATCAAACTCGCACTTTCGATTTGTTCCTCAAATCTGGACCAATAAAGCGGGCTCTTCGCCAGGGCCTGGGGCACACTTTCGACTGGGCAGTTATGAACCGTGAACCACTTCCGAATAGGACCGCGGGTAATGGATTTCGACTCTTTGCTGTCGCAATTGTACCGGTAGCCATAAGGAAAGCTGTCACCAACGCGATCGTTTAAGCGGTTGCGCCCAACTCGGCTCTCGAGTCCGAGTAGCCAGGTTCGGCGATCCCATCAACCCAGGATTGCTTCCATTCGGACGGGCAATCGAACACATTCGGCAGGGTCTTTCAAAGCTTCGGAATCGAAGCAATCGGAACAGTCTTGCACGTGTTGCTTCTGATCGAACAGTGCCGGAGCGGAATCGAGCGAAGAGACCTGCTTCTGCGGATGTGGGATTGCCGAGGCCCATGTTAGAGGCGGCAGGAATTCATTTCGGGCTGTGATCACTACCGCACTAACAGAAAGACGCAAAGCGACTCAAAGGACACCCCATTTTCTTGACGAATCGGCAAGACTGAGTCTCACAGCGTATGGGCCTCTCACATTCTGCAACTGCTGCTTGAAGAATTGGTTGTTGCTGTTCTCCGCACATTCTACTCGCGACTGCGCTTTTCAGTTCGTCCGATTCGTTCGTAGATCACGCTTCGATTAACGTTGGCCGCACGTGCGGCTTTTGAGACGTCGCCGCCATTAATCGCCACAAGGTCCGTGAAGTACTTTCTGCCGAATTCCTCGCGGGCCCTGCGCCAAGGCAGCTTCAACAGAGATTCCAGGGAGTCTGGATCATCAGAGTTCGAACCGAACCTTAACGAGTTCGCTGTAATCTCGTCGCCATCTGTGTACAAGACAGCCATCTCTAATACGTTGCTCAACTCGCGAACGTTTCCAGGCCAGTCATGAGTTACCAGTTTTTCCATGGCCTCACGGCTTATTGTGCGGATTCGTCTCCCCATTTGCTCCGCGTGCGCCTTCGTTAGTTGAAATGCGAGGGATGGAATGTCGTCCCGACGAGAACGCAGGGCTGGCATCGAAACCCGTGCCACATTCAGGCGATAGAAGAGATCTTCGCGAAATCGCCCGGCGTGCATCTCGCATGCCAGATCTCTATTGGTAGCTGCGATGATTCGCACGTCAATGGATACCTCCCTCGTTTCTCCCACCCGCATGATTTTTCGTTCCTGCAGAACTCGCAGTAATCGGGTCTGCGCTGGAAGCGGCATCTCGCCTACTTCGTCGAGAAATAGGGTTCCTTCACGCGCGGTTTCAAAGAGTCCGATGCTGGCCTGTGTTGCACCCGTGAAGGCACCCCTAGCATGGCCGAAAAGAGTTGATTCAAGCAATTGCTCTGGTATCGCCGCGCAGTTGACGGCAACGAAAGGCGCATCCTTTCGCATGCTGGCTGCGTGGATCGAGCGGGCAAGTCTCTCTTTTCCTGTTCCGGACTCACCCTCTAGCATCACGGTTACGTTTGTTGGGGCCACCCGGGCCTTGAATTCCAGAATTTGTCGCATCGCAGCACTAACGGCTGTCAAATCCCCAGATTGTCCACTGTGCGTCTGTAGATATCTAACCTCTCGGTCGAGCAAAGACTTTTGCAGCGCTCGCTCGATCGCCGCGAGCAGTTCGAGTTTGTCTATCGGTTTTTGAAGGAGATCCAACGCACCGGCCTGCATCGCCCGTACGGCGCCTTTGATCGTCGCGTGCCCAGTCACTAGAATGCCTGATAATCCAGGATGGCGCTGTCGGCATTCGATCAAAAACTCGGTACCCGTCATCTCAGATCCGTCGATTCGTTCGTCCAAAATCAGCAGATCAAAAAACCGTTCAGAGACTAGCCGCTGAGCTTGCGGAACTGTGATTGCAGCCGCCGCGTCGTAATTGTTCCTGGTCAATTCCGCCACGGCGGATTCCGCGACGTCTGTGTTGTCGTCGAGGACCAGCAGGCTGATCTTTCTCATCGTTTCATCGAGCTCTCAAGGCGAAATACAGCTGGGTAGCAAGATCAGCAGGGGCGTGGTATTGCCTCCATAATTGCCCCCGGAGTGTTGATGGAAGTTGCGGTGAGCCCACGCGCATAACATAGATCACTGGGATGCCCTTACCACGAGCAAAGCCCACCTCATGGTAAACGTTTGCGTTATAGCCGGCCTGCGTATACAGCGTGCAGTTAGCGATGACGAGTCCGCATTTGCAAATTTCCCGGGAGACTTTCGCAGTCAAGTCTCCGAAAGACAGTTCCTTTCTAGAAATACAGGGCTTCAACCCTGCTCCCCGGATGGCGCTTTCGATCGCCCTGATCTCCATTTCGGCTTCAGGCGGATAAGGTGTAGAAACAAAAACACCCGATCCCCGCATTGCGCCTCGCTTAATCCTTGAATACGCGACCTCTCCAGTCAAGGCGGTCCCAAGCCGCTCCTTTGCAAGGTCAGCCGGCATGGTCGCGTTAAAAAAGTCCCTTGCGCCTCCTGCGAGACAATCGAGTGCCAACTCGCCGGAATCGTGCCCGCCATGCGCGCAAACTGTCACTTCTGCGTTAGGTATGCCGTTGTGAAGGATTTTGACGGCTTCAGCAACCGACCGGTCGTTTTTATTCGTGCAGTAGAGTACCTTTATTGTTGAACTCCGTTGGTTGTGAATCGAAGAAAGTCCCGGGAGACGCACCGATCCGGGCAGCCAATGTTTACGGTTACATTCGGCTCCCATCCTCGTGATTCCCGAAAAAAACTCCCCCGCGATGAGTTCATGCTCCGAACGGCTGTTTATCACCAAGCCAAACATGCGGCTTACTTGATCGGAAAGGTCAGACGAAAAGTCGCGCCTTTGCCGGGAGTGCTATTGAAATTGGCCGAACCACCGTGCTGAATGAGAATCCTTTGTACGCTGTAGAGCCCTAAGCCGCCAAGCCCTCTTGGCCGTTGAGATTTCGTTGAAAACAAGGGCTGGAAAACCCTTTCACGATCCTTTTCCCCGATGCCAGTTCCCGTGTCCTCGACAGAGATTGAGACTTGGCCGGACCTGTTCTTCGGTTCTGCCAAACGTACTACAATTCTTCCGCGCGTCGGAAAAGCACCGTGCGGTCTGCTCTTAGAAGATCCAAGCCGCTGAGCCTCGATTGCTTCGATGGCATTGCGGAGAAGACACTGCAGCGAATAGCCAATCCACCGTTTGTCCGCTTTCACCTTCAGAGGGCGTTTAGGAAGGTCTTCGCACGCGAGATCGATTTCCTTTGACTGCGCCTCGGAGCGGAACTCTCCTACATAGTCCCTCAAAAGTGCGCGGAGGTCGAATTCCTTCTTGTCAATGGGGATCTCACTGGCTTCATCATTCAGCTGATAGCAGAGGTTCCGAATTGTTGATATGTTCCTGGCGATCACCGCAAGCGGTTTTCTTATCCCCGGTGCCGGCTCTTGGTCTCGAAGTTCCTCAATTTTCCACTCAATTGCCTGCACGGGTGTGCTGAGTTTATGTCGAATCTCATTCAGGGCCAAAAGCGCGTTTGATGCCCGCTCTTCCAAGAGAGCTCGCTTCTCTGCAAGCGCAGTTGCCACTGCTATTACTTGGCCGAATTCCTCCATTGGGTCAACCAAATGACGTTTGAGGACGCCAACCAGCGACGATTCGACAGCCCAAACGCCGATAGGCTGTGTAGTGTCACTGGGAATGGGGACCGCGATTAGACTTTGAGCGTCCGTTCGCAACGCCCCCGCTTTACGGGCTTCGGTTGCCGTAAGCGCCGCAAACGGCCGTTTTGAATCCAGAACCGCTCGAATGAAGGGGCGCGCACCCACTGATGGTACCTCGTCAGGATCGGCGTTCACGGTACGAATAGACGCATCGGTTCCGGACAAATGGACACTTATCTCATCGTCACCGGTTACAGCTCGCATAAGGCGGTGAATCGCCTTTTGCGATTGTTCCGGGGTTGCATTACCAAACACAGCAGCGTGACGAAGTTCCCGAGCGCGGCGAGTGAGGATGCCCGAAACAAGAACATCGCGCAGATCTTCGAACGGGACTCGCTTCTCAAGGTAGTGATCCGCTCCCAAGCGCATGCACTCGGCTGCATTTGACGTACTTCCATATCCGGTCAGCATAACGACACAAGCGTAGTCGAACTCTCTGCGATCCCTTGTCCACCTAAGAAGCTTGTCGCCCGCATCCCCTGCTAAACCCATCTTTCTATCAAGTAGGATTGCGTCGATTGCAGTATTCTCTCGAAGAGAAGCTTCTAATTGTACTTTCGCATTCTTAGAATCCTTGGCCCAGTCCGCACGCCAACCTTTTGAACCGAACCATCTGACTATATCGCCTCCCACTGCTTCGTCTTCGACAACTAAAAGTCGCAACATCAAAGATCTTCGCGCCCAGAACATATAGGCAATCGAACCAAAAAAGCGGTGCCCTTAGGCCGGTTTGTCTTGAAGAGGACGTCACCACCGTTTCGCTGTATCAAATGCAAGGCGATTGTTAACCCGAGACCCCTTCCCACAGGATTGCCACTTACGAAGGGGAGAAAGATCTTGCCCGAGACTTCTTCCGGAATTCCTGGACCGTCATCTTTGATCTTTATGGTAGCCTCTGGTGGAGTTGTTGCCACGCTCACTTGCACGCGCTTCCCGCCCTCGGAAGCGGCCTTGAATGCGTTCTCGATAATGCGCTCAAGGGCGATCTTAACCTGCGCTCTATTGACTAACACAGGCACTGGGTTCTCCGGCATTCTTAATCTAAATTGAATCCGGTCTATCGCAGTAGGACGATACATTGAAGCATCCCGGGCGATTTCGCGAAGATCCCAGAGACTACCCTCGCCTTTCGTCGCCTCCTCGAGTTCGTCCGTTAACGATCGGTAGTTGGACCACTCCCTCACTATAAAGTCCAATGCGCGGCGCACGCTTTTTGGTGGCTTGTCTAAATCAATAGTTGTCCTTGCTTTTGCATAAATCGCATACAAAAGATTGCGGACCCGGTGTGCAAATCCCTCCATAATCACGCCGGCGGCTACAAAATGATCGTTCTCTGCGTGTTTTGAATCCTCGATTGCGACGGCTGTAAAATTTGAGAGGATGTCGAGATACCCAGCGGTCAAGGAGCCTAGCTTATAAGGCTGCTTAGACAAGAGGAATAAGATTCCTAAACATCGATCCTGAAAGCGGATGGGAACTGCGACGACACATCTAACCTGTAGGAGAAGATCTTTATGGTTCCCTACAGGAACGCTGTCTATAAATTTCTTAAATCTTCTCTCTGAAGACTCCATGGTCCGCAGTTCTTTCGAGTGATATATCTCTCCGAAGAAGTCGTCGTCCTGAAAAGGAATTTCGTTCTTCACTAGCCCCACCAGATCCTTCTTCCCTTCAGGTGCCGACCCATCCCAAGCCGCCTTTAGGACCCATTTGCCGTTGACAAGCTGCCGAATGGTGCCGGCCTCGATTCCTGAAACCTCTAGGGCTCCCACCAGAAGCGTTCTTAAAAGCATGTCAAGATTTCGACTGCGGAGGAATTCTCTTTCAACTGTCTGGATTCCGGTAAACACATCCTGCAAAGCTCTTACTTCGTTTTCGAGTCCTTTGGTTCGTTTTGCATCTCGCAGCGCTAAAGCTGCTTCGCCAGCGAGATCCTTCAATAGTGAGATCCGCTCGCGGTCAAACCCAATCGGCTTAGTCGAGCCGATACTTACAGTCGCTACCAACTGGTCTTGGACTATCAAAGGAATCGCTGCGGCCGAAGCTACTTTGTTTCTCTTCCTCGCATCTTCAAGAACGTCTCGATACTCGTCATCGCATTTCAGGTCAGAAATCCACAACGGCGTCCGCAATTGGGCCGCTTTGCCAGAGAATCCCTCGCCCAGATTCCGATTTTGATGCAGCCTAGATGCAGCAGTGCCGTAGACGCATTCTTGCAACCGCAGAACCTGCCCGCTATCATCCCAAAGGCGTACGTGCCCTTCCTCACAACCCGTGATTCCGCAGAATTCGCGAACGATCAGGTCGCACAATGCTGGTAACCCTCGCGCCTCCAGAAGACGTTTGCTGAAATCAGCGAGCCTGATCAGATCCCTCTCGTAGTTTAGGTTTCTCAGGAACAAAGCTAGTCGAGAGGCGAATCGTTCCGCCAGTTTCTCGTCCGAGTATCGAAAGGAAGGCTTTGTGTGCTGAACTCTTTCTTCTTTGATTGCCAGTCTCAGTACGCCGAGGAGATCTTCTTGAACCAACAACGGTACTGCGAGGAACGTCTGCGTACCCCTGCTCTCGACATCTTTGTAGAAAATGTTCTCGTAATGCTTCCTTCTCCAGCGCGCTCCGGGGTAATACTTGCTCAACTCCCTTCGGTCTGCTACGTTTCGAACTCGAAGGGGCTTCCGTTGCTTGGCCACCCACCCCGTCAATCCCTGTCCAAACTCGTAAGAAACCGCTTCTCCTGGTTTTCTCTCAAGCGCGGTACTGGCGACCAGCGAAATTCGGTCAGCGGCACTATCCTTCAGAAAAATTGAGCACGCACGTGTACCGAAGAGCTTCTTCGCACCTTGTACGGCCTCTTCACACACGCGCTTTGCCGAAGTTTCGGGCGACACGTCCCCGTCATCTGCGGTCGGTCTGGCCGCGCGGTCGCACTTCTGTTCCAACTCGTGCAGCCATGTATCTTCAATAAGCGCAAAGTGTTCCAATATTGCCTCAGCCGTGCGTGCAAGGTTCCTTAATTTCTGCTGAACGCTTTTGCTGAACGCTGCAGGAAGGTTTGCGTCGATCGACAAAACAGCTATAAACTCTCGACGTACTCGGATTGGTAGCGCGATCAAGCTTCGAACGTCATTGAACAGTCTGAAATAGAATTCTGCACGTTCCGCGTTTTCGATTAAAATTTCTCGGCCGAGTTGGAGACTTCGAATGGCAGTTGAATTCTCGTTAATCTGGTAGACTTTACCGAGGTTTTTGTTGTTCCAACCCTTACCGGCCCAAGCAACAAAACGAAGCTCACTTCGGCCCTCGTCGTAAACGCGAACTGCGCTGCGCACCCCCAAGGAAACCTTCAAAGCAGCCCGGCAGATCTGGTTATACAGTCTATGCCGCCTCAGGGTCAGCTCAGCACCTTCCGACGGGCTTCTCGTGATAAGATTCCACCGTTGCCCGGTGTCCGTGCCATCTGGGAGAATGCGTCGATCACAGGCTACAGCCAGGGACCCCAAACTACGTATGGACGCGATGTCAGAGTGATAAAACCGGCCCGGTGCAGCCGCATAAAGCTGAATCACTGCATCGCTTAACGCTGCCGGTCCTGAAATCGGCACTGTCAAAACTGAACGTGGCGGCTCTGAGTGTCCTCTCCACTCAAAGGGAGGCAGTTCGTGCCGCTGCGATGGATAGTCAGAAACGAGCAGCGGCCTCCCCGTCTCGGCACAATAACCCACA
>JBAUUG010000044.1:0-2414 GCA_049582585.1 Bryobacteraceae bacterium
AAATAGAAGGTCGATCCGCCATCGGGTACCCCGCTCACGGCGACTGCGCGGCCGCCGCGAAAAGGTCCGATGAGACGCCACTTCAACCCGCTGAATAAGCTGGGAGACACCTCTTGGCCGCAAAGAGCGAAAGGAGTCGAACACACGAACAGCCATGCCGCGATCTGGCGCATAGAGTCTTACGATATCGCAAGCATCCACATCAGGAGCGACAATCGGCAGACGAATAGATGCGGTACACTCGTCGCCATGAAAAAGCGCTCGCTACTCGCGTTGCTCGCCTGTCTTGTCTTTCTCGCCGCCCCTGCGATTCCCGGTGCGCTCAGCGCTACGCCTACTGTGGCCGATGCCCAGGCGTTCATCGACAAAACCGAGGGCGAGCTGCTTCAACTCGACGTCGAAGGCGCACGCGCAGGCTGGGTTCAGGAAACTTACATTACCCCGGACACCGAAGCCATCTCCGCAAAGACAAGTGAGCGTCTCATCGCGCGCACTACGGAACTGGTGAATGAGTCGAAGCGGTTTGACAATCTTGACCTGCCGCCCGATTTGCGCCGCAAGTTCGAACTGCTGCGGCTCAGCCTTTCCTTGCCTGCCCCGGCAGATCCGAAGTTGCGAACGGAGCTGACGGAAGTTGCCAGCTCTCTTGAGAGCAGTTATGGCCGTGGCAAGTATTGTCCCAATGAAGATCAATCCAAATGCATGGGGATTGATGATTTGGATGTCCGCATGGCCCAGAGCCGCGACCCCAAAGAGCTCCAGGATTTGTGGGTTGGCTGGCACAAGATCGGCGCGCCGATGCGCGACCGTTATGCCCGCTTCGTCGAACTCTCGAATCAGGGGGCGAGGGAGCTTGGATTCGCGGATACGGGAGTGTTGTGGCGCTCCAACTATGACATGACGCCGGATCAATTCTCAGAGGACCTCGAGCGTTTATGGCAACAGGTAAGACCGCTGTATATGGAACTGCACGCCTATGTCCGCAAGCGGCTGATCGAAAAGTACGGAGCAGTCGCGCAGCGGCAAGACGGCATGATTCCAGCAGACCTGCTGGGCAACATGTGGGCCCAGGAGTGGGGAAATATTTACGACATTGTCGCGCCGTCTTCCGCGCCCGAGACCTACGATCTTGCGAAAGCTTTGCAAGCGCGCAACACCGACGCGAAGCAGATGGTGCTCTACGGCGAGCACTTCTTTCAGTCTTTGGGCTTTGACGCCCTGCCAGATACCTTCTGGGAGCGCTCGATGTTGACCAAGCCGCGCGACCGCGACGTTGTCTGTCACGCCAGTGCTTGGGACATTGATTTCAGCAAAGATGTGCGCCTGAAGCTCTGCATCCACATCACTGCCGATGACTTCACGACCGTGCACCATGAATTGGGACATAACTACTACCAGATGGCTTATCGAAACCAGCCGTATCTGTTCCGCGGAGGCGCGAACGATGGCTTTCACGAGGCGATCGGAGACTCTATCGCGCTCTCGATTACGCCCGAGTATTTGAAGAAGATTGGCTTGATTGAGCAGGTGCCGCCAACGTCCGCGGATCTCCCCCTGCTCTTGCGCACTGCGCTGGACAAGATTGCATTCCTGCCGTTCGGATTATTAATCGATAAGTGGCGATGGCTGGTATTTTCCGGCCAAGTGAAACCGGATCGTTACAACGCGGCGTGGTGGCAGCTTCGTGAACAATATCAAGGCGTGGCCCCGCCTGTGGATCGAAGCGAAGCGGATTTCGATCCAGGGGCGAAGTATCACATTCCCGACAACACTCCCTACGCCCGCTATTTTTTGGCGCGCGTCTATCAATTCCAGTTCTATCGCGCGATGTGCCAGGCGGCCGGATACAGCGGGCCACTGAATCGCTGTTCCGTCTATGGATCGAAGGAAGCGGGCGCAAGACTGAATGCAATGCTCGAATTGGGGCAGTCCAAGCCGTGGCCTGAAGCGATGAAGGTGATCACCGGAGAGGATAGGGCGGATGCCTCAGCGATGGTCGAGTATTTCCAACCGCTGCTCGAATGGCTGAAGGCGCAAAATAAAGGTGAAAAGCTGGGGTGGACCGTAGCGCCGGATGCGATGTCCGCCAAGTGACGGCGGCCGCGTTTAGGAGTGTCCCCTGCCGCGCATTCTGGTTTCCAACTCGGCCCAGATCTCGTTGACTTCGAGGCTCGAGCCGTTTCCTAGCCGAAGCGTCTGGATGCGTTCCAGATTATCGGTTTCTCTACTCCACTCCCATGCTGTCTTCGATTCTGGGTCGAACACAAAGATTTGAGGAATACCAATCCGCGCATAATTTCGGCATTTGTCAAAAACTTTGGTCATCGCGTCGTCCGGCGACAGAATCTCCGCGACGATATCGACTGGCTTCGTCGGGTAGGGTTGTTCAATTTTGAGCGAGGCCGATACATCGG
>JBAUUG010000045.1:0-2459 GCA_049582585.1 Bryobacteraceae bacterium
CGGACGGTGAGGTGGCTGGTGACGCTGCGGCCGCGATTGAAATTCACTTGCAGGCGTGTGATCAATGCCGCTCGCGTTTGGAGGAGCTGCGAAGAGCGGAGGAAGCGTATGCGGAATACCAAAGGCAGGTGCTGAAGCCGGTCCTGCATTCGTCACGGGAATGGCCAAAATTAGACCTCCACAAGTCGAACCCTCCTACGCTTTCGGCCCATTTTCCACATCCTTTTCGGTGGGCGATAGCGGCTTTCGCCTGTTGCCTGATTCTGATTGGCTTGTTTCTTTATCACGAGACACCGCATCGCAGAATGACTCAGTTTCTTGCTCACGCGTCCTCCGTCCCCACTTCGCCGCGCAGAAGACTGCAAGTAACCTCGAATGGGCGAAGTTGGTACCGGCCTGCGATCCTCCGGGAAGGAATCGGCGGAGCCGCGTCAGCGACCGGCTTTGAACACACGCAAGCATTGTTCGTAAAAGCGAACTACAGTTGGGATGACCCGCTCAGTGCGCGCTCGTTTGCCGCATGGCGAAACGAACTGCCCGACAAGCGCGACCAGGTGGTTTCAATTCAGAGCGAAGATGGAAACGGCCGGTTCTATCGTTTGCGGACGGACACCTCGCAGGGAGTGCTGCGCATGGCCTCGCTGACCCTCCGGGCCGATACGCTCCATCCGGTAGCGGGTAGGTTTCATTTCGAAGATCAGGAAGACGTGATGATGACCGATGCGGGCGAAATGCCCGTCGCCCAACCATCAATCGAGTCCAGAGGGAGATCGGCTCCGGACGGCGCGGCAATCGAAAGGAGAGTGAGCCCGGAAGATGAGCTGCGCGTATTTGCCGCGCTAAACGCGATCGGAGCAGATGCAGGCGAGCCGCTTACAGTAGACATTGATCCACTACGCCGTCATATTGTCGTATCCGGCGTAGGCATTTCCGGCGCCCGCGAGCGCGAGATCCGGCAAGCTTTGGGTCGAATACCGAACGCCACTATGCATTTCGATTCCGGCCGGCCATTGCCCACAGGAAAGGCTACCATCGAACCCAACACTGATTCGACCGGCACGTCCGCGCCTCTGCGTCGCCTCTTAGAATCAAGGGCCAGAGGTGCACAACAATTTCAAGCCATTGCCGACCGCGCTTTAGATCTCAGCAGTTCGCTTCTGGCGCAGGCACATGCGCTGAACGTGCTGGCGCAGAGGTTTTCGCCGGCGGTGGAATCCAGCTTCGGGCCTGCGGACCGGGTAACGTTGCGCTCTTTGCGGAATAGTCATGCCGTTACCATCGGACGGGAAATCTCGCAGTTGCGGGAAGCCCTTGCTCCGCTGCTGGCATCTCCCCCGAAGCAACGCAGCAGTATCTCCGAAACGCGCAACGCGCCGCTACCGCCGTGGCAGGGCGGGGCAGATCAACTGCTCGAAGCATCGAAGCGGCTCGATGCATCCTTGAGCCGCCTGTTGGCGGGCAGCTACTCTGAACAAACCGGAGAAGATATCTTAAATCGATTGCCTGATGAAATCGAGAACGTGGAAAAGCTTGCCCGCGCGCAAGAAACCGCTCAATGAGCAACGGTATTCAATGCTCGTCCGAGCTTCCCTGATTCTCTTGGTTGCCATCGCCCGCTTGCTTGCGGCGCAAGGCGGATTTCTCGCCGGGGCTGTCCGCGACCGCTCGGGTACGCCGGTTGCGGGAGCTGAAGTGCAAATTCAGAGCGATGCCACCGGGGCGCGACAAAAACTGTCATGCGATGAGCAAGGCAGATACGTGAGCACGGAGCTCGCGGCGGGGACATACAAGGTCACTATTCGCAGCCATGCATTTCGAACCGTTACACAACCGGGCGTGATGGTGCGGGCGGGCCAAACTCAAACCGCCGATTTTGTCATTGAGCTTCTGCCTTTACAGCAGGAAATCACGGTCGAGAGCACGCGGGATGAAAGCGATCCGGCAGGGAACGGCGTCGCGGTCAGCCGGCAATCCCCTACCAGTACGCTTCCGGAGAATGGACGCGATCTGCATGCCTTCTATGCACTCGTGCCGGGGGGCGACCGTGACACCCGCTTCCTCCGGTGATGGCGGCCAATTCACAGTGAATGGGCAGCGGCCCGAATACAAATACAGTTCGCATCGATGGAATCAACGGCAACACCGGCCTTGGCGTGTCTGTCATACCCGGAACGTATCCCGGCTCCAGCTTGCCGGGAATGACGGTGATTGGAAGCACGGAGGATTTAGTTTCGAAAGAGGAGATCGAACGAGTGGAGCTTCGCTCTTCCGACTTCGCGCCCGAGAACGGCGACAGACCGGGTGCTCAAATACGAATCGAGACAAGATCGGGCTCGAACGATTTCCACGGGAGCGCGTTCGGCTACGTTCGGCCTGCCTGGCTGGATAGCCCGGATTGGTTCACGCAAAAGTACAGTTTTCCGCTGCAGGCTGCATCCTTGAACGGATACGGAGGCAGC
>JBAUUG010000046.1:0-22881 GCA_049582585.1 Bryobacteraceae bacterium
CCGTGAAATTGATTCGTGCCACTCTTCACCACCTGATTAAATTGGCCCCCCGAGGAGTGGCCAAAATCAGGAGAGAATTGATTTTGCAGGACGCTGAACTCCGACACCGCGTCGTTGGGCACAGTGACGATTGGGCCTGTAACATTTAGGTTGTTGTTATCGATACCTTCAATCGTGAAGCTGTTGTTGGTCGGGCGCTGACCGCCAACCGATGGACCCGTGCCGTATCCCGCTCCTCCGCTAGATGTAACCCCCGCATTCAGCAAGGACAAGTTAATAACGCCGGAGCTAAGCTGCCCACCACTTGCGGAGGGAAGATCCGCGATCTGTTTGGAATCGTATGTTGTTTGCAACTGCGCGGTGGTGGTATCGATCGGCGCTGCAGCTTCACTCACCTGAACGGTGGTTGACGCTTTTCCGATCGCCAGTTTCACATTAGTCGTGACCGTCTGGTTGAGCTGAACATTGACGTTCGCCACCTCCGCCTTGGTGAACCCGGACGCGCTCACGGTGACCGTATAGGCGCCCACCGGCAGGTTCTCAAATCGAAACTCTCCGGCCGACCTCGAGGTCGTGCTTACGTCCACTCCAGTTTCCGTGTTGTGGGCGATAACCGCCGCCTCGGAAACAGTTGCTCCGGTTGGATCATACACTGTACCCGTAATATTCCCGCTGGTTAGCTGCGCGAAAAGCGGATTGACAACGGAGCACGCAAACAGAGCCAGTAACACTCCAAGTTTCAGAAACGCTGTAGATTTGCTTTCTTTCCTCATAATGACTCCCATGCGAGTACACTACGCGAGATTCCACTGACAGCGCTCTAAATTATTTCTTACAAAGGCGTCAACGAGCCAAATGGCACTTACTTACTGCTTAGGTAATTATGGGTTCTGTTGATGAATGTACGACTTACACAGTTAGGAGAGAGGCTACTTCCATCCGGAGACCACAAACAGATCGCTTAAGGTTTGCTGGCGTGAGCAAACAAAAGTCTGCAGATCTCTTGCGACGAGCACGGAGCTAAGCGCTTCCATGCCAGTTGACTCCGCAGGTTCGATACGCGTGTAGGGCCGTATCTTTCCGGTTTCAAGATTCAGGAACTCGAACAGGACCGCTCGATCATCCCGCCTTCTGGTAAGTATCTCGTGTTTATCGACGACCACCACGGGCATGAGGTGCTTCTCGGTTTCGATGGAGCGCGCCGCGCCCTTTGCGAAATCTATCAGGGTGATCTTCGCGTCGCCGCCAAAGCCAATCGCGACTTCGCCCGTCTTATCGAAGACAGGGTCGTAGAGTTCCAAATCCGTCTTGACTAAGATCGGATTGCCTTTGGGTAGTTGTTGCCGGTAGATCCTCGCCTTCCCTCCCATCCCATCGACCGCAAATAGGATTTCCTTCCCGGCTGGAAAGAACTTGGCCCAACGATACGGAAGACCGAGGCTTGGGATGGGACTGACTTGGTGAGAATCGATAGAGAGCAGGAACAACTTGGTGGTGTCTAAGGCCTCTGATGTAAGTGCCCAGCGTCCGTCATCGGAGATGGCCTTAGCGGTGCCGTCACCAAGCCGTTCGGGCGAACCGGGTCCAGTTCTATAGAGGTACACACTGTATTGCTTTCCCCCGCCCGCGCCACTTTCATCGAAGAGAACGTTTTTGGCATCGGGTGTTATCGCTACCGCGCGTGACCAATCCAGCCATGAAATATCTCGCATTGACTTGTCGCTGATGTTGCCGAGAATCATGATCATGCGTTGCGTGGCGCGGGCGATCAATGTCTCGCCGGAAGCGGCGACGTCTCGCAGCAGGAGACCTCCGGGGACGTGCGCCACTTGCCGGCTACGGCCGCTCATGTCAACTGCCATCAACGTCCGTTCAACTCCCGAGCGGGCAGCGGTGAACCACACCTCACGTCCGGACGGATGCCATGCCACGCCTTCGAGCGATCCCCAATTCGCGCTGAGAATACGCGCTCGGCCCTGCAGATCGGCCACCACGACTTGTCCCGCATCATCACCGTACACCGGGTGCTCCGCGAATGCGACCCGATCGCCTTGCGGCGATACTCGTACATTATTAATCCAGCCGGTAGACCTGTAGAGTCCGTGGCCTGGTGGGTACTCCACCGCGTAAACCGAACGCTCCTGTGTAGCGATTGCCAACCGACCGCCACGTCCCCAATCCGCGCAAATGGCGTTCGCTGAGACCGCGCGAGGAGCGTCGCCGCGCGCCGATAACGGTCGCAGCGATACTGCCTCGAGGACCATACTCGAGTTGTTCGGCATAGCGAAAAGGGCTATATCGTTCGTCGGCGAGACGCTCGCAAGGAAAGTCTTCTCAAATCCGAGATCACGAGTTTGTGAATCACGCAAATGGGCGAGGAACAGCCGGCTGGGTGCACCGTTCCATTGCGCGCTATATAACACGCTTTTGCCGTCTGGCATAAACCTTGCGTTAAGAACTGACCCTTTGCGAAACGTCAGGCGCTGAAAGACAGGTTCCGAGCGTTGAAATTTCACCGCCCAGAGGACCGTGCCCGCAGTAATCAGCGCCAGCACGGCCAACGCCACGGCAAACATCCACGACTGCGTTTGGCCGGAGGAGACGGTGGCAAGTCGGACAGGCGTGCCGGCGTGATTGATTTCTGCAACGCGATTCGGGCGCTCGCTCGCCGTTGATTCGACCACTGTAATCGGGGCAATGAATCGATAGCCGATACGAGCGAGCGTCTCAACGTAAATCGGGCTTTCCGATGAATCGCCGAGCGTCGTTCGCAACCGGTTGATCGCTGTGTTCAGCCCGCTCTCAAAGTCCACAAAAGTGTCGGACGACCAGACCCTGCTTCGGAGCTCTTCCCGCGTGACGACAGAACCAGGGCGTTCCACCAACGCGCAGAGAATCCGGAAGGGCTTACCTTGGAGCCGGACTCGGACGCCGTGTTTTTTTAATTCACCAGTGTCGAGGCGCAGCTCAAACCCACCAAACCGAATCAGCCGATTGCCATTCACAACGTCCGCGGGTCTCAGTTCCTGCATGACTTCTACGTAAGACGTATTCCGCCCGATTCAGTTCTTACTAAAAGCTCACTTTGTTCTAAGGTAAGTGCCCCTCCAGTGAGAATCGATGACTTATTTCAGTTTTGATGCCGATTTCGCCCGAGTAAGCGACAGTTTAGCCTCTATCTATAGCGCCGTTTCCTCTAGCTTGCGTACTTTCTTAGTAAGAAAGGTTGGCAAACGATGCGGATCCTCAAATCTCTTCCGGCGAGGCTTACAAAACTTTTACAACTTAGTCTCTGGGGGTGCTTGATCGGTGCCGCATCCGGAATTACAGTTGCACATGATTTCGAAGAAGGCGTTGCCCTGAACAACGCCGGCACGCTCTTAGAGAAACGCGGCCAATTTCAGCGGGCCGAAATCGCGCTTCGCGAATCGTACTCCGCCCTCCAGAAGGCAGGGGCTCTTGACACCTCAACTGCGGGGTT
This sequence comes from Bryobacteraceae bacterium, assembly GCA_049582585.1. Lineage (GTDB taxonomy): Bacteria > Acidobacteriota > Terriglobia > Bryobacterales > Bryobacteraceae > Bog-105. The sequence goes on from JBAUUG010000046.1 coordinate 3,482, forward strand.
GGTACTGAGCAATCTCGCGTTGTGCGCCCAAGAACAGGGCCGTTACGATGAAGCCCGGCCGCTTCAGGAAAAGGCCATGGCAGTCATCCGAGAATCCGCCGGCGAGGAGAGCATGGAATTCGCGAAAGCCCTTGTGAACTCCGCACTGTTCGATTTCGAGACGGCAAATTATCCGAGCGCCCTTACGAAGGACAGAAGAGCGTTACAGATCGAGAATTCGTTGTCGGCGGCGAGGAAGGCCGACCGAGCTCTGATTCTTAATAACCTGGGCCTCACCATGTATCAGCTTGGAAACTCGTCCGAGGCAGAGCCCCTGTTTTTCCAGGCGATCTCGCTGTATAGAGGCGAATTGGGCGATCCCGACGGAAAGCTCGCTGAAGCCTTAAACAACCTTGCCTCTCTTGAAAGAAAGGCTGGCCGGCTGGAAGCATCGCGCGATCATGAGCTGCAAGCATTGGAAACCGTTCATGCGTCTCACGGAGATGACCGCCGGTTGGCCGCCATTTGGAACAATCTGGGTCTCATCGCGGTGGCCAGGAATAAGCTTCGCGACGCGCGCGAATTGTACGCGAAAGCCGCTGATGCGTGGTTGGGAACGGTGGGACCGAACAGCCCGAAGTACGCATTGACGCTCTCCAACATGGCAGGCCTGGAGGCAAAAAGACGACATCACAAGCCAGCCCAGACGCTGTATGAGAAGGCTCTCCAAATCGATGAATCGAGTCTTGGGCCGAGCCATCCACAGGTTGCATGCGATCTAGAAAATGTGGCCTCGCAGTTGTTTTATATGAAGGATTACGGTCATGCGATCGCTCTCTACCAGCGGGCGGAAGCGATTCAGGAAAACTGGTTCGGGCCAGACAATATGGAAGTGGCGCGCACATTTCGCAACATTGGGGTAGTCTACCGGGCTTCTAATCAATTGGAGGGTGCCTCAAACGCTTATCGCAAAGCCATCGCCATATTTCAGGATTCGGCGCGCGCTGAAGACCCAACTCTCTCAGTCTGGCTTGGCGAATACGCTGAGCTTCTGAGGAAACAAAACCGCTTTGCCGAGGCAGAGCAGGCGGACGTCCGTGCGATCGGTATCCAAGTGCGGAACAGCTTGAAAGCGCCACGCGTCGAGACAGCGTTCCAAGCGAACTGACAAAGCGCCAAGTGGCCGGTTTCGCGACATCTCGGTTCCAGAAACACACATATCGGCAGTTCAATGAGACCTAAAACGTGGGTCATGTCTCTACAAATAGGGAATCGTACTCGTTTGCGGAGGATGGCAGTTCTCTTGCTTTAGGAGCGGGAGAACATATGGAAGTTGTCTCCAATTCGAATAACACGAATGTAACTGGCGGCCTGTCGCCGACCATAAGAGAGTCCTCCCGGCGAATCTATCGGTTCGGCGCCTTCGAGCTCCGCACGCAAACCGGAGAATTCTCGAAACATGGCGTTCGGATGAAGATTCAAATCAAACCCCTGCGCGTCCTCGAGGCGCTTCTCGAGCGGCCCGGCGAGTTAGTCTCGCGCGAGGAACTCTGCAGCAGGCTATGGGCGAGCGGGACCTTCGTCGATTTCGAGAGCGGCCTCAACACCGCTACAAATCGGTTGCGCGCGGCGCTCGGAGATTCCGCGGAGTCACCGCGCTACATCGAGACGCTTCCACGCTTGGGATACCGATTCATCTGCCCCGTAAGCAAGGTCGAAGAGGCTGAATCAGTTCCGGTAACGGTAACTGCCAGCCAGCCGCCGCCGGTTATCGCCTCTAATTTGACGAGCGGCTCCCAATCCAACTCGAGCGCCGCGCGGTTCCACGCAATGCGAAGGTCCACGCAGGTGGTGGCGATCGCAGTTATACTATTCGGATTCCTCTTCGCGGTCGAATACTTTCGTTCGTAAGGGTCGAATGAGCTCGCTTTAGGGACAGAGTTATTGCCTCGCCTGCGCGTTCGCCTGCTCGATTTTCAGCAAGACTTGCTTCAGCGAGTCAGCGTTCTTGGCATTCGGTACCAACGCGAGATACGCGCGCAAATGTGTCGCCGCATCGGAATACTCCCGTTTGTCGAGCAAAATCTGCGCCAGCATCTTTTCGGCTTCCGGGTACTTATGGGCGGTATCGACCTTTACGAGTTCCAGCGCGCTTTTCTCGGCTTCACCCGGTTTCTTAGAGTTGTAATTGGCGACGGCGTTGTACCAGTAATCGTTCGGGAATTCCACCGGATTCAGTTGGATCGCCTGCTTGCTGAAATTCGCTGCCTCTTCCCATTTGCCCTCCTCGATCGTAAGCAGCGCCAGTTGATCGTAAGGGCTGACATATTTGTTATCCGCTGCGATAGCCGCCTCGTAAGATTTTCGCGCATCGTCCGGCTTGGCTTCCCTTTGCTGCAGTTGACCCAGTGCGAACCATGCGACCGCGTATTTCGGATAGGCCCGGGTCGCCGCAAGCAGATGTTTCTCAGCCTCGTCCAACTTTCCCTTTTGCTCCGACTGCAACGCCTTTTCGTAGTCCTTCTCTGCACGTTTTGGGGCAAGCGAAGAGGTTACGCTGATTGTGGTTCCCTGCACCTTCGCCAACCGGTGCAGCACCATGGTTCCTACATCCGGGTCATCCAGGGGCCTTCGGTTAGAGAGGTTCACAACATCGGACATATATCCCGGATAGGAGGCTCGAAGCTCGCAATTCCAAAGAGGATCTGTTCGATTCCCGTTTGATCCGAAAGCTTGCGGAGACGAGGCGGATTGCCCGTTTGGCCGTCCCAGCCCGCCTGTCGATTCATCCGCGGCATCGGTATCCACCATGGGATTCTGTCCCACCTGAAAAGAGAAGTGGCCTTTCGAATCGGTATGCGCTTCCAAGTGCGGGTTTCCGCTGCAGACGCGCTCGATTCTTATATCGGGACTTGGCTGGCTCCCGTCGTCAAACATGACCCTCCCGGAGAGGAAGATAGAACGCGTATTGATGCCGGTGCTATCGTTCCCGTTGCCATAGACAGAGCCGAGATTCGAGTTCGGAAGGGGGCCGACGGTTCCACGCCCCGTCGATCCCAAGCTGCCTAGAGACCCCGCGCCGCCTGCTCCGCTTGCTCCACCGCTGCCTCCGGAAGTCCCACCCTTTTGTGCAAATGCCGGAGAAAGGGCGATAAAAGATGACGCAACTGCCAGGAATGTAAAAAATCGCCGATCGGTCCAGATGATACGCATGGAACCCCCCAATCGTGGTTTGAGTATCTCATATTCCTGAAGCTCAGATCACCGAGATTTTGTCTTGCACTTGCGCACTAGACTGACGAAGCGCTCTTCGCCTCACAGGATCGCTCTCGATTGACCCCGCAGACAGCTCTGGATGTGTCGCCGCTTTCGACCCTCATCGGGAACTCGGGGCCCATGAAGCAGGTCCATCGTCAGGTTACGAGATTCGGCAGATCGCGTTTCCCGGTTCTGATCCTGGGCGAGACCGGGACGGGAAAGGAAGTTGCCGCTCGAGCCATTCACAACTTCGACGCCCACGGGCCGTTTGTAGTTGTGGATTGCTCTTCGCTGGTGGCTCCGCTGATGGAGAGTGAGTTGTTCGGGTATGCAAAGGGCGCGTTCACTGGAGCGCATAACCAGAAATTGGGTCTGCTCGATGCCGCGAACGGCGGCACAGCGTTCTTTGACGAAATTGGCGAGCTTGCCCTCGACACCCAGATGAAACTGCTGCGAGTGCTTGAGCAGAAGGAATTTCGGGCGGTTGGCGCGCTTTCGCAGCGAAGCTCTAATTTCCGCGTTATCGCTGCCACCAACCGCGATCTCGCCTCCGAAGTGCACGCCAAGCGATTCCGGCAGGACCTGTATTACCGGCTGAATGTGATGCGCCTTCGGCTTCCGCCATTGCGAGAGCGGCGAGATGATATTCCGGCTCTGGTCTCCCATTTCCTCGAGCGATATGGAAACGGGCAAAAGGTGACCGGCGACGCGATGCATGCGTTGCAGGACTATCTTTGGCCCGGCAATGTCCGGGAACTTGAGCATGCGGTACAGCAGATGGTGGCCATGAACTCGGGACCGTCATTAGCGCCTCCCGATCTTCCGACCGCCGTGACGAATCGTAGCTTAGAGCGGGAATTCGAAGCGCAAACAGCACCCGACGAAGCGGGCAGAGCCTTCGCACCCGCGACGAACGGGCAGGGAATTATCCCTCTCGCGGAAGTGGAAAAACGCGCCATTATGCACGCCATTGAACGCACCCGTGGAGATCGCACGCTCGCCGCTGCGATGCTCGACATCGGACGGACTACTCTATATCGAAAATTGAAGGAATACGGGCTGTAAGATTAGGGTCGTGCGGATCGCGCTCGACGCCACTTACAGTGTTGATCCGTACCCTTCCGGGATTGCCATTTACTCGACCGAGTTGTTGACAGCCCTCGCCCGGGCTTACCCGAAAGACGAGTTTCTCTACTGTTACCGGGCGAAGCAGTTCCCTAAGGCGCTAAGGCCGTCTCTCCCGAACGCGCGGCGACGGTTGCTTCTACCGCCATTGCCAACCTTTAGAGCAGATCTCTTCCATGCGCTGAATCAACGCGTGGACCGGCGTCCGGCGAAAAGAGTGATTTCGACATTCCACGATTTGTTCGTCCTGACGGAAGAGTATTCATCGCCTGAATTCAGAGCGCGATTCGCTGAGCAGGCTCGGCGCGCGGCGCAAAATTCCGATCTGATTATTGCGGTCTCGGAGTTCACCGCGGGGCAAGTGAGCAACCTGCTCGGGTTCGAGCGCTCTAGGATCCGTGTCGTGCCGCATGGAGTCCAGCAGGCGCCGGTAAACCTGACGCTAGGTCGTGAGAAGCTCATCTTGTTCATCGGCGCATTACAGGCTCGGAAAAACATCACGTGCCTGGTGGAGGCGTTTGAGCGCGTCCCGGCTGATTGGCGCCTGATTCTCGCCGGAGCTGAAGGTTATCAGGCTGAATCCATCCTAAGGCGGATCGAAGCAAGCGCCTGCCGCGATCGCATTCAAGCCATTGGCTACGTCGCGCCCGCCGAATTAGACACTCTCTACTTTCGCGCGTCGATCTTCGCGTTTCCATCATTGGATGAAGGCTTCGGCATACCCGTGCTGGAGGCCATGGCGCACGGACTACCGGTGATTACATCCAATCGGCCCGCGCTGTTAGAAGTCGCCGGAGATGCGGCGCTGGCTATAGATCCGTACTCGACTGAGGAGCTTGCGGCCACGCTCAATCGACTCATCCGCGATGACGAGCTGCGAGCGAAACTCTCAGTTCTCGGCCGCTCCCGCGCACAACTGTTTACGTGGGAGAAGGCTGTTCGGGCCACTTACGCGATCTATAAGGAAGTCCTGAGTTAAAGCTACTGCTTCTGATCTTCTTCCATGGAGATCTTCAGTGCGCGTAGGAACTTCTGGTCCTGGGAGGTGAGCCGGACCTTTCCCGTCGATTCGAAGTGGATCGGCTGTTCGGGCTCGCGATGCCGGTCTTCCGAATCGGAATCGTCATCGCCATCTTCGCGCTTGTTAAAGCCGATGGTTGCCTCAAGCACTAGAAAAACATCGTATCCAGCACGCTTGATTTCACCAATCGCGCCCGCGATCCGGTCGGAATCGGAGAGCGATTCATTGATTGCGTTGCCCAGTTCCTGCATGAGCTCCTTCAATCTTTCGTCCAAAGTATCCCCTTTCCCGGGCATTCTCAGGTTATCACCGCTCGCGGGCTTTTCAGCATTCCAGAAGTACTAGTGGACGCAAGGCCGCTCAGGTCTCGGAATTCTTCTCCTCGTATGGCTTAGTGGAGTATCGCGCAGCTTCTTCTTGAGCGCCGGAAGTGTTGTCGTGCGTGCGTATGGCCTGCTTGTACTCGTTCACAGCGCGGTCACGCTGGCCCGTGACGTCAAAGATCTTGCCTAGGTTCACGTGGGACCACACTTCCGTCCACTTGGGCTCGAGATCGCCGTTGATAGCCGATCGGAACTCGTTAGCGGCGGCTTGGAAGTTATGCTGCTTGAAAAAAACCTCGCCTATGCGGTAGTGCGCAAGCGAGCTGTTGCGGTTCACTTCCAGCGCTTTCTGGTACGCTCTCAAGGCATTCGAGTAATCGTTCAACTCAAAAAATTGTTCGCCGCGCTTGATGGCGACCGCAATTTGCGTAGTAGGATCAAGGCGCAGAAGGACATGATTCGGATCGAGCGTCAGCTTGCGCGGCTTGCCGAAAGTATCCACGCTGAATTCTGAAGACGTGCCGGTCACCTCGATTTTCTTGTCTTCCGGATTGCCTTCCGTCTCGATTCTCAGATCAACCGGCATGCGGAAGGTGTCCAGATCCTGGTTGATTTTGCCGACCACGCGGAAGCCCTGTTGCGTGCGCAAGACAGTGTACTCGAGCTTGAATTCGGGCGAACCGCTGGATTCGAGCCACTGGATGAAGAAGTAGCGTAGGTCCTGATTCGAGACCTGCTCCATCACCTTGCGGAAGTCTTCACTACTAGCCGATTGCCAACTATATTTGTCCATGAAGGCATGCAGGCCTTTCTTAAAGTCGGCATCTCCAATGACATTGCGCAACATGTTCAGGATGGCGGCTCCCTTGGCGGCCGTGAGAGCCCAATACTCGGGCGAATAATCCTCCAGGCGCGCGGCTTGCAATACGGGTGCGTCTTTGACCGTGAGAGCTTCAACGTAGCTTGATTTCAGATCGGTTTCCATGGCCCCCTGGCCGGCGGTGTGCTCCAGATAGAGCATCTGTGAATAGCGAGCGGGTCCGTTGACCAGCCACAGATGATTGCGGTTGCTCGGCGAAACTAAAACGCCCCACCACTGGCGTGAAAGCTGGTCGGCCAGCACTTTGGTGTTTACGCGGCTCGATATCGAATTCGGAGCGAGGAAAATGATGCCGGGAGCGGCATATCCATTCACCGCGCCGGATTCGGTTTCGACGAGCGTCAGGTTTGCCTGAGGCGCGAGACCATATTCAGACGTAAAAAACGTCATGATCTTTCCGGTCTCATCGCCATAGGCCTGGGCGTCCGCGGCTTCCTGGTCTCTGAAATAAACTTCGGTGCTGATTCCTTGCGAAGAGATGCGGGTCGGGTCGCTTTTCACGATGGCAATGCTGCCGGGGAAACTGGCCTTTTCGTAATGGAAGAAATAAATCGTTCCCCCATTGCTCGCGCGATCGGTTTTCAGATCTCCACTGCCGATCACGCGATATCCGGCGGGCGCCGTGATGCGGAGATCGGCTGCGAACCGATTCACGGTGTATCCACTGACGGGGAACCAGCGCGCCGGGTAAAGCAAATATCCGAAATCCGGGTGCAAGGCTGTGAATTTGATTCCAGGGACGGGCGAATCCTCATTGCCGGTCAGCTTGCCATCGTAGGTCAGGGAGACTTCGCTTGGTTGCGTCTTCCGCAGGCCGTTCGGGAAAGACACCTTGACGTCGAGAGCTTGAGGGTCGCGCGTAGTCTGGAGCGCTTGGCCTTGGCCGTCCACAGCTTTTGAGACGGTCAGCGCATTATTGAGCTCGAAAGTCGCATCGTTGGCGCTCTCGAGCGGCGTGAAGCTGATTTTGGCGGTCGCAACAATCGATTGAGTCCGGGGGTTGATATCGGCGTCGATGGTGTACTTCTGCACCTCGATGCGTGAGCGCTTCTCCTGTGCGAACGCGCAACACGCCAAAGCCAGAAGGATGGTCCATTTGAAACCGCGCATCATTTAACTTTATTGTCTCCCGTATGAAATCGTGGCTGAAGGCGTCAAAGCCGAATCGCGAGCAAACGCGCTTACAATCATGCCCGCAGCCCGGCTCAACGGATCTCCTTCTTTGGTGAGCGCTGAGCGAACACCTGCGAGATCGGCCCTCATGCGATCGGCGCGTTCTGTTCCGCTGAGCAACTGTTCGGCTGCCGTTGAGATGTTTGCCGAGGTCATATCCTGTTGGATGAGTTCGGGAACGATCCGACGGCCGGCGATCAGATTGACCATGGAAAGAAAGGGAACCTTCACCAGGTGACGGCCCGCCCACCAGCTCAAAGGATTGACCTTATAGAAGGTGACCATAGGAGTGCCAAGCACTGCCGCCTCGATAGTGACCGTGCCGCTGGCGGCAAGCGCAAGGTCCGCATGGCCGATACAATCCCAGGTCTCGTTTTCTATTACTTGGATGGACGAAGCGCGTATGGGTTCCGTAAAATTTGCGAAAGCTTCCTGGATGTGGAAGCCGTTGGGTACGGCCAGAATCACCGAGAGGGCAAAACGGCGGCGAAGCTCGGCCACAGCTTCGAGGAGCACGGGCAAATGACGGCGAGCTTCACCGGTCCGGCTGCCCGGTAATAAAACGAGCACCCGCCGGTCGCGTGCCAGCCGATGCCGCTCGAAGAACTCATCGCGCGTGAAGCGCGTTCGAACCATTCCGGCCAGCGGATGACCTATATACGTTGCGTCAACGCCTCGTTCTCGAAACCAAGGCTCTTCAAAGGGAAATAGGCAGAAGAGTTTGTCGACCAGCCGCTGGATGGTTTTCACCCGGCCTTGCCGCCACGCCCAGACTTGGGGTGCAACCAGGTAGAACACCGGAACTTGCAACCGCTTTAGGTGACGTGCAAGGCGCAGATGAAAGTCGGGACTGTCCGTGAGGAGCGCAGCATCCGGGCGATTGCGCTCCGCGAAGCGGATCAGCTTGCGGTAGTCGCCATAGATTCGGGGGAGATGAACGGCAACTTCGGCGAGACCGACAACAGCTAAACGGGCGGAATCCACGATGGGCTCGACGCCGGCTTCCTGCAGTTTGGGACCGGCACAGCCGAAGAAAGTAGCAGAGGAATAGGCTTCGGAGAGGCAGGAAACCACTCCTGCGGCGTACATATCGCCGGACGGTTCGCCGGCGGAAACCAAGAAACGCACCTGGGTTGGTTCAAGTGTAACAGCGACGGAGGGCGCACGGGGACTCGGCCGCGGGCCAGGTGGCCCGCCCTACGGGTGCTAAAATCGAGGTCGAAAGTTAGATGCCCAGCCAAAGAGAGCCTACGCCAGCCGGCCCGGCTCAATCTACTCTTGCCAGACTTACGGTAGGCCAATTCGCGGAGCGTTTTCGTAGTGAAGTCATCCCCCTCAGCAACACCTTCGGTTACTTCTGCGCGTCGGTTCCGATGAGCGAAGAAGCAGTCAAGGAGTATCTCGAGGAACCGATTGCGGCGCTTCCTCCCGCACTGGGGGCGATACTGCCGCGGATTTCGATTTTGCTCGTTCCTTATTTGGAGCGCAGTGGGCAACGAAAGCGAAGAACGCGGGCGACGCTCGAGAAGCTGGCCGATTTCGTGGTAGCGGAGAGGCCCGCGGATGGACAGCAATCGTGGACTTCGCAGGTCAGCTTCGAGAACGAAACGGTGCTGGTTTTTGCTCTGAAAGAGCAGGACGTAGCCGAGTATCACTACCGGCTGTATCGACGGATTGCCGGGCTTGTCGCCGAGAAGTGGTCGACGGAAGCGGCGGGCGGATATAAGGCCATGATTCGCGAAGAGCTCACTGGCAGCGTGCATGGCGAGGTGGACGACGAGAGCTGGCAAGCTAAGCAAGCGTTGCTTCGACGGCAGACCAACGTGAAACGGGAAGGCCCGTTGTTCGGCGATTATGTTCGGCAATCCTTTATCGACACGCTGACGCTTTATCTGCATGGCATCTGCTGCGATATCGACGTGGAGACCGGACCGCGACAACTGCCCAGCCGCCATTTGCGAAAGCGGCTTAGTTTTCTGAAGTCGATTTATCCACCGGCAAGCGGGTATTTTGTTTTTCCGGACGACAACGAGAAGGCGCCGGAACTAAGCTGAGGTTTGGATTTTCGGCTATATCCACTCAGATTCTCATTTCTGGCGCTGGAAACCATTCATTTCCCGCCGGGGAGATCTTCCAACATTCTGCGAGGCGCCTTCGGCCTGATTTTCCGGCGAATTGCCTGCGTGCCGCAATGCACCGGGGCCCGCGGATGCGAATTCCGAGCGACTTGTCCGTATCGGCGCATGTTCGAGCCGGCCGCGATTGCCGGAGGCCCGAGCGGACTCGGGGATTGGCCGCGTCCATTCGTTTTTCGCGCGACGCACTTGGATGGGCGCACATTCGCTGCCGGTGAATCTTTTTATTTCGATTTGAATCTGTTCGATCTCGATAGCCAGGCTGTAGGTTACCTGGTGCTCGCGTTTACGCAGCTCGCGCGGGAGGGGCTGGGATCTGGACGGAGCCGCGTCGAGCTGAAATCCGTGACGCAATTGGATGAAGAGGGGAATGCGTTCGTGTCGCGTGAAGGCATGCCCGCTATGCAGATTAGCCTTGATACTCCCGCGACAGCCATTGCAAAGGTGCGGGTGCTTTTCCGCACGCCGACGGAGCTGAAAAGCGGGCAGCAGTTAGCGCCGCGTCCTGAGTTCTCCATTTTGGCTGCGCGGGTGCGAGACCGGATCGGCACGTTGCGCGAGCTGTATGGCGATGGGCCTCTGAAGATCGATTTCCGAGCTTTCGGGGAACGCGCCTCCGGAGTGCGAATGAACCGCTGCGACATCACGCAAGTCGAGATGGTGAGGCGGAGCAGCCGGACCGGGTTGGTGCATCCAATCGGGGGATTCGTCGGAGAGGCCGAGTATGAGGGGGATCTCACGGAATTTATCCCGTATCTCCGGGCCGCACGGTGGACCGGTGTCGGGAGGCAGACCGTTTGGGGCAAGGGCGAGGTGGCGTTGGAGTGTTTGTGACTGTCCGCCGCACCCGAGTGCATGCTAATCTGGCGTGACAGCAGCGTTTTCACCTAACCCGAATGCCAACGGTCCGCGAAAAAAAGCAGCTCATGAGCGCGTCCGAGATTGACCGCACTCTGGTCCGCCTGGCGCATGAGGTATTAGAAAAAACAAATGACCTCGACCGGCTTGCGTTCGTAGGCATCAAACGCCGCGGCGTTCCTCTCGCGCAACGCCTGGGCGCGAAAATTGAGAGCCTCGAACGTGTCAATATTCCGGTGGGCGTTCTTGACATCAGCCTTTATCGCGACGACCTTTCCACCATCGCCGACCGCCCGGTTCTAAATGCAAGGCAGATCGATTTCGCCGTCGCCGGCAAAGATGTCGTCCTCATGGACGATGTGCTCTACACAGGTCGAACCATTCGATCCGCTCTCGATGCGCTTTTCGATCACGGACGGCCCGCGCGCGTGCAGCTGCTGGTTTTGATCGATCGCGGCCATCGTGAGCTTCCGATTGAGGCAAGCTACACCGGACGCATGGTGCAGACCAGCAGCAACGAGATTATCGAAGTAAAGTTTCAAGAGATCGACGGTCAAGAGAAAGTCTTGTTAGTCGAAAGGGTGGATGATGCCCACCAGTCTGCTTGACGTAGAGTCACTCTCGCGCGAAGACATAGAAAGTATTTTGGCCCGTTCGAGAGATTTTCAGCCCGCGCCCGGCCAGACCTTCAAGCGCTTTGAAACGTTGCGGGGCCGAACGGTGGTGAACCTGTTCTTTGAAACCTCCACGCGCACGCGGACCAGCTTTGAGATTGCCGCCAAGCGTCTTGGCGCCGACATCGTCTCCATCACAGCCTCTGCTTCGAGCGTTTCGAAGGGCGAGTCTCTCGTCGACACCCTCAACACTCTGGCAGCCATGCGGCCCGACGCAATTGTCATGCGCCACTCGGCATCCGGCGCCCCTCATTTCCTCTCCCGCTACTTGCCGGTTCCGATAGTGAATGCGGGGGACGGCACCCACGAGCATCCCACGCAAGCGTTGCTCGATGCGCTTACGATTCTCGATCGCCGCAAGAGCCTGGAAGGATTGCGCGTCGCGATTATCGGAGATATCGCGCATAGCCGCGTGGCACGCTCCAACATTTTTCTGCTCTCTAAATTCGGCGTGCAGGTTGTGCTGTGCGGCCCGGCATCCCTGCTGCCGCCGCAGATGGCGCAAATCGCGCCCGGAGTGGAGCTCACAACCGATATGGAGGCGGCGATTCGCGAGGTAGACGTGATCATGATGCTCCGCGTGCAGCTGGAGCGTCAGCATGAGGCCCCTATTGGAGCCAACGAGTACTTCCAGTTTTACGGGCTGCGGCCGGAGCACATTGAGTTGGCGAAGCCGAATGTCATCGTGATGCATCCCGGCCCAATCAATCGCGGCCGCGAAATCTCATCGGAAGTAGCCGATTCTCAACGCTCGGCCATTCTCAATCAGGTGGAAAACGGCGTCGCAGTGCGGATGGCCGTACTCGAGAGAGTTCTGGCGCGATGAGCAGGCTGCTAATCAAGAACGGCCGCGTTGTCGATCCGGCGCAGAATGTTGATCGCGTAGCGGATGTCGCGATTGAGGATGGCGTCATCCGCGAAATCGGTGAAGACATTTCAACCTCAAGCGCGGAATTGTTTGACGCGTCCGGATTGATCGTCGCGCCCGGCTTTATCGACATGCACGTGCACCTTCGCGAGCCCGGCTTCGAGCACGCGGAGACGATTGAAAGCGGATCCCGCGCCGCAGCTGCGGGCGGATTCACCTCCATCTGCTGCATGCCCAATACCCAGCCGGTGAATGATAACGCGACAGTCACAAGTTACATCCTGGAACGCGCGCGGCATTTCGCCGCAGTGAACGTTTTTCCAATCGGCGCGATTACCAAAAACAGCGCCGGGGAAGAATTATCGGCTATCGCTTCCATGAAACGGGCCGGCGTTGTCGCCGTTTCCGACGATGGCCAACCGGTAATGAATGCGCGCGTGGTGCGCCGCGCGATGGAGTTCGCCCACGCGCTCGATTTGCCGCTCATCGAACACTGCGAAGACCTTCACCTTAGTGCCGGCGGCGATATGCACGAAGGTGTGGAATCCACGCGGCTCGGTTTGCGGGGCATTCCGCGAAGCTCAGAAGATGTTATGGTGGCACGCGACATTTTGCTCGCGGAGCTTACTGAATGCCGCTATCATGTGGCGCACATCTCCTCGAAAAACTCCGTGGAAATGGTAGCCTTCGCCAAACGCCGAGGTATGAGAGTCACCTCTGAAGCGACTCCCCACCATTTCGTACTCTCCGATTGCGAGATGCTTCCTTACGACAGCAACTACAAAATGAAACCACCCATTCGTGAGCGCTGCGACGTTGAGGCGGTGACGAAAGGCTTGGTCGACGGGAGCATTGACGCCATTGCGACAGATCATGCCCCGCATCCGGGCGCAGAAAAGATGCAGGAGTTCGAGCGCTGTCCGTTCGGAATTATCGGACTCGAGACCGCCTTGGCATTAGCCCTGGAACGGCTGTACCACGCCGGGAAGGTCGGCTTGCCGCACTTGGTTCGGCTGTTCACGCAAAATCCCTCGGCCATTCTTTCTCTCGATCGAGGAACGCTGCGTGCCGGAGCCGCCGCGGATGTCACGGTTTTCGGCCTGGAACATCAGTGGACGTATGATGTAAACCATTCTCCCTCCAAAAGCCGCAATACACCTTTCCACGGACACAAATTCCGCGGCGGTCCCGTGGCCGCCATTGTGGCTGGACAGATTGTTTGGCGGCTGAATTAGCTACCCACAGCAGCTGCCGATTTCACGGACGCGATGAGGGCTTCTTCTTCCTCGTCCGCCACCGTGCGCATATCGAGAATAATGTTGCCTTGCTCGATACGTGCAATCACCGGCGGTGAAGCAGCGCGCAGGCGGCGTTCGAAGGCTGCTGCATCCGGAACGCTTAGTTCAATCACCCAGGTGGGAAGAGGTTGATCCGGCGTGGAACCGCCTCCGACGGCTGATTCACTTTGCCGGATTTCCGTACCGGCTATTTCGAATTTCCCCGCGACACGCTCCGCGCGGGCGTGGATCTCTTCTAAGCCGGCGAAGATCATTCGAAGCGTCGGAATCGCAGGCCAGTCTTCAATGAGCAGGTGCCGCAGAGTTGTTTCTAGAGATTCAATGATCAGCTTGTCGACTCGAAACGCCCTGTACATTGGATTCCGGCGAATTCTGCCGACGAGCTCCGCATTTCCGGCAATGATGCCGCTCTGAGGGCCGCCCAGCAGCTTGTCGCAGCTGAATGAAACCAGATCGATTCCTGCAGCGAGAGTTTCAGATACCAGAGGTTCATCCAACCCATGGCCGCGCAAATCCAATAAGCATCCGCTACCCAGATCCTCATATACAGGGATGCCGCGCTCTCCGCCAAGCTCAGCTATTTCACGCAATTCAGGCCGGGCAGTGAAACCTGTGATGCGGAAGTTCGACGGGTGCACGCGTAAAATCAGCCGCGTCCTCTCATTGATCGCCTGCCTGTAATCTTCGATCGACGTGCGATTAGTGGTCCCGATTTCGCGCAGCAAAGCTCCCGAGCGGCTCATGATTTCAGGGATGCGGAAGCCGTCGCCAATCTCAATCAGCTCTCCGCGAGAGACAATTACCTCCTGACCAGCCGCGAGTTCGTTCAGTACCAGATACACGGCTGCGGCATTGTTGTTCACGACAATGGCGGGCTTTCCCAGCAGGCGCTCGAGTAATCCGGCCGTATGCACATCGCGCTTGCCGCGCTGGCCTGTTTCCAGATCGTATTCAAGATTCGAATAGCGGGCGATCGGCCTGAACGAAGCGAGAGGCGCTCGGCCCAGATTGGTGTGGAGAATGACGCCGGATGCGTTGATCACTGGCCGCAGGGAAGGTTCCAGCAAAGTCTTGAGGCGATCTTCAATGAGTTTTTCAACGGAAGCCGTAGCGATTTCCGCGTTGGCCAAAAGCGCTTGCCGGCGTTCAGTTAGGACAGCTCGAATTTCACTCGTAAGTAACTTTCGAAGCACCTGGTCGACCGAGGGCAGATCCCGCAAGGAACCCATTTAAGCAATGGCGCGCTGAAGCAGCACGTGCTTGAGATATTGACCCGTATATGACTCCGGAACGGCGGCGATTGCTTCCGGCGTCCCTTGCGCGACGATCCGCCCGCCGGCTTCGCCGCCCTCCGGCCCCAGATCGATGATCCAATCCGCGGCTTGAATTAAATCCAGGTTGTGCTCAATGATCAGGATGCTGCCGCCGTTATGAATCAGCCGCTCAAAAGACTGCAGCAGTTTAGCAATGTCGTCAAAATGCAGACCGGTCGTGGGCTCATCGAAAAGAAATAGCGTCCCTTCGCAGCTCGACTGGGCCAGATGCGCCGCGAGCTTCACCCGCTGGGCCTCGCCGCCGCTCAGCGTGGTCGCGGATTGCCCAAGGCGCAAATATCCCAGGCCCACATCTTGTAAAACTTTCAGCCTCGCCGCAAGCCGAGGCGTATCCGCAAACAACGACAGCGCCTCACGCACCGTCAATTGCAGCACTTCGTGAATGTTCAGCCCGCGGTACCGGATGTCGAGAACGCTCGATTTGTAGCGCGTCCCTTTGCACTCTTCGCAGATCAGCTCCACATCCGCGAGGAACTGCATTTCGACGGTCACCGTGCCGTCGCCCTGGCACGTCTCGCAGCGCCCACCCGGGATGTTGAATGAGAAATGTCCCGCGCTATACCCGCGCCTCTGCGCTTCGGGCGTGCATGCAAATAGATCGCGAATCACCTCGAACGCCTTGACGTAGGTCACCGGATTCGAGCGCGGCGTTCTCCCGATCGGCGATTGGTCCACCATCACGACGCACGTCAACAGATCGGCGCGTTCCACCCGCTTGAGGGGCAGCTTTCGTGCAGCCGCCGTGGTTTCCTCGTCATCTCTCGGATTCTGGCGTTCTTTGTTCACGTGCAAATCGAGTGCGCGATAGATGACGTCATGGACCAGGCTGGATTTTCCCGAGCCGGATACGCCCGTAACCGCAACCATGAGATGCAATGGAATCTCGACGTCGATGCTCTTGAGATTATTCGCGCGGGCGCCAAAAACCCGAATCGTCTTCTTCGGATTGATCTTCCGGCGTTCGCGTGGGCGCGATACCGTAAGCTCCCCGCGCAAATACCGGTTGGTCAAAGATTGAATATTGTCGCGCTCTTTCACGGGCGAGGGAAGCAGCAGTTGTTGATAACTTCCCGAGAAGACCACGCGCCCGCCATTCTCGCCTGCGCCAGGCCCAAGGTCCAGAATGTGATCGGCTTCGGCCATGATCTCGGGGTCGTGTTCCACCACGATAATTGTGTTTCCCAGCTCGCACAGATCTTTGAGGATGTGAATCAATCGCTCGGTGTCGCGGCTGTGCAATCCGATTGAAGGCTCATCCAGCACATACACCGCGCCGACTAAGCGCGAACCCAGGCAAGTCGCGAGTTGAATGCGCTGCGCCTCGCCGCCGGAAAGTGTCGCCGAGAGACGGTCCAGCGTGAGATATTCCAGCCCTACATCGTTCAGGAACTTGCAGCGCTGGCGTATCTCATCCAGAATTCGGGACGCGATCTCCGATTCTTCGGGGCTCAGCCGCAAGCCGTCAAAGAATTCCTGCGCTCGCGCTATGTTCATGCGCGAGACTTGCGCGATGTTGCAATCGGCGAGCCGCACCCAAAGTGCTTCCGGCCGAAGCCGCGCGCCCCGGCACGCCGGGCATTCCGTATAGGCCCGATAACGGCTTATGAAAACGCGCACATGCACTTTGTACTTCTTTCTTTCCACTTCGCGGAAAAATCGATAGACGTGCGTGCGCACGAACTCCTTCTCTTCCCGCTTCAAGTCGCAATATGGGATATTCAAACGCGCCTTGCCGCGCGATTTCGGCCTGAATTCTTCGTCGTAATACCAGTGATATTGCGGCTTGGTCCAAGGATCGATCGCCCCGTTTTCAATGGACAGCGTCGGGTCTGCAATGATCAGGTCCAGATCGTAATCGATGGTGTTGCCGAATCCTTGGCAAACCGGGCAAGCGCCGATGGGATTGTTGAAGCTGAAGAGAGTGGGCTCCGCAGCGGCCACCGTCAGGCCGCAGGTTTTGCACGCGAACCTCTCCGTGAAATGCAGCGTTTCCGGATTCGCCACGCCCGCTTGCTCAAAGAACGCCTCTCCGCTCTCGCGATAACAGATTTCCACCGTATCCACGAGCCGTTGATGAGAATCCGGGTGGATGACAATGCGGTCCGCGAGAACATACAGGGGCTTGGCGAAATCGATTTCCAGCAGCGACTCCGGCGTGGAGAACTCGAACATCTGCCCGTTCTGAAAAAGCCGGTTGAAGCCTTTCTTTCGAAGTTCGAAGAGACGATCCCGAAGGGCCGCCGCTTCAGCAGCCTGAGCCCGCGCCGGAAATAGAGCGTACCAGCGCGACCCTACCTCTCGGGCGAGCATCGCGTCAGCTACTTGATCGACTGTGTCGCGCTCAATTCGGGTGCCGTCGTTGGGACAATACGTGCGCCCCGCGCGAGCCCACAGCAGCCGCATGAAATCGTAGAGCTCGGTTGCCGTGGCGACGGTTGAACGTGGATTTCTGGTCTGGTTCTTCTGCCGGATGGCAATCGGCGGCGCAATCCCCAGGATCTCGTCCACGTCCGGCTTCTCCATGCGCTCGAGAAACTGCCGCGCGTAGGCCGACAATGACTCAACGTAACGGCGCTGCCCCTCCGCATAGATCGTGTCGAACACCAAAGAAGACTTGCCCGACCCCGAGACGCCTGTAACTACCGTGAGCTGATTGTGGGGAATGTCCACATCGATGTTTTTCAAATTGTGGACACGCGCTCCGCGGATGGCAAGAACAGGTAAGCTGGAATTTTCAGGCATTAGCAGAACGGGCAGTGCTTCGAGAGGGGATTCCTCACCAGTATAAGATGCGGGAACGTGATGCTCTCCAGCCGTGAGATTCAGCGGTTCCACCGAGATCTGCTGGCTTGGTTCCATTCGTACCAGCGCGATCTGCCGTGGCGGCGTACCCGTGATCCCTACGCAATCTGGATCTCGGAGATTATGCTGCAACAGACCCGGGTTGCGGCAGTGATTCCGTATTACGAGTGTTTTCTGAATCGCTTCCCGAATCTGGAGGAGCTCGCGAGCGCGCCGGAATCGGAACTTCTTGCCTATTGGGCGGGTCTCGGCTACTACTACCGCGCGAGAAACCTGCAGCGCGCGGCTCGGCTCATGCGCGATGCAGGCGCATTCCCCGCCACATACGAGAAAATACGCGAGTTGCCCGGGATTGGCGACTATACCGCCGCCGCCGTCGCGAGCATAAGCTTCAATCTTTCGCATGCTGTTCTCGACGGCAATGTCTTTCGCGTGCTGAGCCGCGTATTCGATGATTCAACCAATATCGCCACTCAATCCGGGCGCAAGCATTTCCATGTTCTGGCGGAGGATCTACTCGATCGCGAGGATCCCGGCGCCTTCAATCAGGCGATGATGGAGCTCGGCGCAACCGTTTGCTTGCCGAAAAATCCGCAGTGCTTGCTTTGCCCCGTATCCAGGCTTTGCTGCGCGCGAAGCAGTGGCCGTGCCGGTGATCTGCCGGTCAAGATCGCCGCTCGAAAGAGAGTATCGGAAAAACGGGTTCTGTTCTGGATTGAGCAGGACGGCAGAATACTCGCTTGGCAGCGCCCTTCGACGTCGAACCTGATGCCCGGCTTCTGGGAGTTGCCGGAAGCGAGCCAGCTGAGCGACCTTGGGCCCACCCGGAAACTGGGCTCGTTCCGGCACGCCATTACGTTTCACGATTACTCGTTTGACGTGGTCGAGGCATCGTCGCCTCCGGTTCCCGGTGAGTGCAAATGGATTCCTTTAAGAGATTTAGAGACCATCCCCACCAGTACGACACTCAGAAAGGCAGCTAAACTGATACAAAGAGGATAAGTACATGCTGAAAAGGCTGGCGCTTCTTTCCCTGCTCGCACTCTCGGTTTTGTCCGCTCAAAACGCAGCGCCCCCTCAGCCGCAGACGGGATTGAAGCAGCGCGATGAATCGCAACAGGCCAAGGGATCGCTCAGCGTCCCGCCCGGCACGCACGTCTTGCTGAACATGATCAATAGCGTCAGCACGCGGCAGGCCTTAGTCGGAGATCGCATTTATTTGGAAACTGCGTTTCCGGTTCTCTCGGGCAATCGTATCGTAATTCCGCAGGGCAGTTGGGTCACCGGAACGATTACCGAAGTGAAGCGGCCCGGCAGGGTAAAAGGCCGCGGTGAATTGCAAGTGCGTTTCGATTCGCTTACGCTTCCCAACGGCGTGAGCCGCAATTTTCGATCGGATCTAGGCGCTTTGGACCCGCGCGATGATGAAACCCTGAAGCGCGAACAAAACAAAATTAGCGGCCCCGGCGATAAGAAGGGCGACGTTGGAACCGTGGTCGGCAGCACCACCGCCGGCACGGTCATCGGCTCGGGTGTAGGTGCGGCGGCTGGAAATGTTGCACGCGGCGCTGGAATCGGCGCGGGCGCTGGAGCGGCTGCAGGGCTGCTCGGCGTGCTCCTCACGCGTGGTCCGGATGCTACTTTAAGCAAAGGATCGACAGTTGAAATGATC
>JBAUUG010000047.1:0-7084 GCA_049582585.1 Bryobacteraceae bacterium
CTCCTGGATCTATGCTGCTTTCGTGCAGGATGACTGGAAGGTGAGCTCGAGATTGACCGTGAACCTGGGCCTTCGCTGGGAGCTTCACACGCCCTGGGACGAAGTGTATAACCGTCAAACCAATTTCCAGGAGTTTACCGGGCAGGTTCTGCTCTCCGGCAAAACCAATCTGTTCAATGACAACAATGCCCTCTACAACCAGTACAACGGCATCACCAATTTCCAGCCGCGCGTTGGATTGGCTTACCGGCCGTTCGGCAACAATACCGTAATCCGAGCGTCCTATTCTCTCTCGAATTTCCTGGAGGGTACCGGCACCAATCTTCGGCTTACGCGCAATCCACCGTGGCAAAGCGGCCACCTTGCGACCTATTCTTCAGGCACGGACTTGGTCTTGCCGCCCACCACGCTCGACCAAGGCTATTCCGGATTTTCTGCCAGCGGCACTTGTACAGCCGCGAACGTCGTCACCTATTCTCCTGCGTGCTTTGCGGGCGCGACCATCTTTACCTGGGATCCTAACAATCGGCCCGCTGTCTCCAATCAATGGAATTTCAGCATTCAACAACAATTCGGCAGCGCCACTACGCTGCAAGTGGCTTACGTCGGCCAGAACAACGACCATTTAATGGTGCCGATCAACGCTTCCCAGTTGTATCTGGCGCCGAATGGAACGGTTTCGGCGGTTAGCCCTTATCTGGCCAGAAATCCCACTCTGGCTGCGGAGGGCCCGACAGACAAGCTCACCGACACCAACGGCATCCAGAATTACAATGCCCTGCAGGTGAGTTTCGCCAGGCGCCTGACCAGCGGCCTGGAGTTTCAAGCCAACTATACCTGGTCGAAGTGCCTGACCAACTCAATCGGTTATTACGGCCTCTACGGCGACACCTCCGCCAGTGCAGGCGCCGATCAAAGCGGCGGGAATGTCTTTTATTGGCAGAATACTTACGATGCGCATGGTAACTACGGTCCCTGTTACTACGATGTGGAACACGCATTCAACGGCTTCGTTACTTATGATGTCCCATTCGGGCGTGGGCGCATGTTCGGAAAGAACATGAACAAAGTCGTGAACGCTCTGGTAGGAGATTGGCAGGTGGGCGCCATCGTTACCTTCCATTCCGGGTTTCCGTTCCCGATCACAGGGAACGATGTATCGGGAACCAACTCTTTTGGAGCACTCGCGAGTTGCAGCGGTAGCCCCGTTGTGTATGGTGAAAGAAACTCGCCTCTAGGGGGCTATCAATGGTGGAACCAGAGCACCTTCTACCAGCCATCGTCGGGCTTCGGCAACTGCGGCGTGGGCATTATTAGAGGCCCGGGCCTTCATACTGCTGACGTCAGCCTTTCAAAGCTCTTCACCGTTACCGAACACCAGAACCTGGAAGTGCGCGCGGAGGCGATTAATTTCACAAACACGCCCATCCTGGCGGGACCCAACAACAGTCTGGGTCCGGATCTGGGGCTCGTGAACGCGTCGCAGGGTGCGCGCAACGTTCAGTTTGGATTGAAATACAATTTCTAAGCTGTTTCGCGGCGCAAAATCCGACTAGCCGCCCGTGTGGGCTGTAAGGCGCACGATTTTGCGCAGCAGGTATTGTTTGTTTTCTTCCCTGGGGCGAACCTCGACAGGCGCGCTTCTGACGCACGGTAGACATTTGGTTCGCGGCGCGCTTGCGTTTTATTTCTTTTTACTTGACAGTTCTTTCTTTTGAACCTACAATTCCCACAAGCCCGTTGATTTGGACCCGGGACGAAAGGAGTTTCGGTTATGAGGACTACTTCCCTCTTCTCCACACTTGTGCTCTTTGCCTTTACCCTCGTTTTCACGCGTGTTTCGGCTCAGGAAGTCACCGCCGGCATAAACGGCGTAGTCACCGACCCGACTGGCGGGGCCGTTGCCGGCGCAAAGGTCACTGCAAAGGATGTGGATCGCGGCACCGTTTTTCCAACTACGACCGCCGCTGATGGGGCCTATAGCCTTCCGCGCCTTCCCGTGGGCCGATATGAAGTTCGCGTCGAAAACGCCGGCTTCCAAACCTCCGTGCAACCCAGTGTCGAGCTGGTGCTGAATCAGATCGCGGAACTCAATTTTCAACTCAAAGTAGGCAACGTTAACCAAACTATTGAGGTCACGACCGCGGCGCCTCTTTTGCAGACCGAGCAGACGCAATTGAGCACGGTCATCGATTCGCATGCCATCGTCAGCATTCCGCTGGAGACGCGAAACTACAACCAGCTTGCGTTGTTGACTCCCGGCGCCGTGACTACCAGCCCCGCCGCATTCAATTACCCGCAGACGACTTTCAATTCCGGCCGGCCCTATATCAACGGAAACCGCGAACAGGCGACGTACTACTTGCTCGATGGCCTCGAGAACATCGAGTTCGTCGACAATAATGTCGCCTTTTCGCCCAGCGTCGACGCCATACAGGAGTTCAGCGTGATCACCCAGAATCCGTCAGCCGAATTTGGGCAATTTCTAGGCGGTGTCATCAGCGTCAGCACAAAATCGGGCACTAACGCGTATCACGGCGATCTCTTCGAGTTTCTTCGCAACGACAAGCTGAACGCCAACGAATGGGGAAGCAATCTCACCGGCAGCCCCAGGGCGCCATTGCGCTGGAATGAGTTCGGGGGCACCTTCGGCGGGCCGATTAAGAAGGATAAGTTGTTCTTCTTCGTGGATTATCAGGGCTCTCGCTACGACACGCCCGGAAGCCCGGGAAAAATCGCCACGTTCTCAGCCCTGGAGGAAAGCCAGCCGGGCAATCTGTCGGACGTGCCCGGTATCTCGCTGCACTATCCCGGAACTATGATTCCGATTCCCGGCAATAATCTGAATAACGCGAATCAATGCGCGACGGCGCAGCAGATGAATTCCAACAGCACCTCCGCCACGCCTTGCGTATACATCAGCCCGCTTGCGCTTAAGCTGCTGGGGGCCTTTCCGAAGGCGACTTTGCCTGGAACCGTGAACAACGCGTTGAACGTCACGCATTCCTATATCAACGGCGATCAGGGCGACGCCAAAGTCGATTGGGCGCCGACTGACAAGGACCATATCTTCGGCCGGTATTCTCAGCAGTACGTCTTTAATCCAACTACCAATAGCCAGGCATTGCTATACAACAGCTCCGGGAACAACGTCTTCCCTCTGTACCAAGGCGTCCTCGGCTACACGCACACGTTCAGCCCCACTTTTGTAAACGAAGCCCGCGCTGGGACCAATTATTTCCCCGCGGAAGGTAATGTCCAAGGGGCAACCTCCACCAATTTCGGCAATCTGATTCCCGGAGAACCGACGCCGTTTCTTCCACAAATAGGCTTCTCCGGAGCGCAGGTGGGAACCTACGGCACGGTGGATAACGCGGAGATCTTTCATCAAACATCTATTCAGGCCGAAGACACAGCGATCATCACTAAGGGCACCCACACCATCCACACAGGATTTCAGTTCATCCGTTACCGTAACGATTACGTGCCGGCAACCAGCAACGATGGAGCGTCGGGCCAATTTCAATTCAACGGCAATTACACCGGGAACGCTGAAGCGGATTTTCTATTAGGGTTGCCGTCCTACGCGGGATTGGGCATCGGTTTTAATGGAACGGTCGGGCAGCGAAATGACGCCATCGGAGCATTCATCCAGGACGACTGGCGCATCAATCCGCACTTCACCGTCAACCTGGGTCTCCGCTGGCAACTCTTCACGCCGCTTTACGAAGTTGGCAATCGCATGACCAACTTCAACGAAATCACGGGCCAGATTGAATTAGCCGGTCAGGATGGGAACAGCCGCGCGCTCTATAACCAGTACAACGGCATTGCCAATTTCCTGCCGCGCGCTGGATTCGCCTGGAGCCCGACCAGCAAGACGGTCGTTCGGGCCGCCTTTTCCCGTTCCAGTTTCCAGGAAGGTACCGGCGAATACAACAGATTGGCGACGAATGCACCCTGGAACAACGATCTTGCGGTGCAACTCGTCCCGGGCGCCAACGGCGCGATTCCTGCAAATCAGGTCTATCTGGATCAGGGCTTCGCAGGACTATTCGCCGCTCAAACAGGTGTTCCTTGCAACACGAGCACGGTTACTTCTGCGCCGAAATCCTGCTTCGCGGGCGTGAGATTGCACATTCAGGACCCTAATTACCGTCCGGCAATCTCGAACCAGTGGAACTTTACGGTTCAGCAGCAGCTCACGAATTCGACCACCATTCAAGCAGCCTACGTCGGGCAGCATAACGATCATCTGGCGTCAATCCTGGATGCGGGTCAGAAGCTGTTGCTGCCCAACGGGACAGTTGTCCCCGGTCCTTATCTATCCGGCAATCCTGCGCTCGTGGCGGATGGAACCGGTCAGGTTCGGCTGAACGCGACCGTTGGCATAGCCAATTACAACGCGCTGCAAATCAGCGCCCAGCAGCGGCTCAGTAGAGGCCTCGATTTCCTCATAAATTACACCTGGTCGAAATGCCTGACCAACAATCAGGGCTATTACGGCAGGTACGGCGACATTACGGCGAATCAAGCCAGCGCCGACGTGGCTTTCCAGCAGAACGTGTACGCCATCAATGCCGATTACGGTTACTGCGATCACGACGTGACGAACGATTTTAACGGCTTTCTCACTTATGATCTGCCGTTCGGGCGTCATCGCGCTTACGGCAGCAACGTAAATGGAGTGGTGAATGCGATTCTCGGCGATTGGCAAGTCAACACCGCGTTCACCGTTCACGGCGGGTTTCCGATTTCGATGTTGGATTGGAACGGCGATCCCGGCACGGGGTCCTTCCAGCCTCGCCCGGAATGCCTTGCCCCATCCCGGGAGACGCCCTATCGAGAGGCCCCGGCTTCAGTCGGCGGCGGCTACTATTGGTTCGACCCGACCACGATGGGGAATCCGCCTCCCGGCCAATTTGGCAACTGCGGCGTCTCGACCGAACGCGGCCCCGGCTTGAAACAAGTCGATATCGGCGTTTCCAAGTTCTTCCCTATTACGGAGAAATCGAATCTGGAGTTCAGGGCGGAAGCCATCAACGCCTTCAACTCGCCCATTTTCACGGTAGCGGGTTACTCAATCGATGTTGTAGGCTTCAACGCCAACGGCACCGTTGCAAGCCCCAGCACCGCTTTGGTAAATACTTCGGACGGCGCCCGCAACATTCAATTCGGGTTGAAATATAACTTCTAACGGCGATACGGCGGCCGGGCTGAATGCCCGCTCAATCAAGGTTCCAGGTGGAAGTTGACCATGACTTCAGTCACCACTTTGACCGGGTTACCGTTCATGATCGTTGGCTGGTAGGTCCATTGGAGCACCGCCTCCTTTGCAGCGTTCACAAGCAGCGGATGACCGCGCACCAGCGTTAGGCCTTCTACCTTTCCATCGGTATCGATGACAATTGTGAATTCAACGGTCCCTTGAATCCGGGCCGCTCTGGCCAGGGGTGGATAGACTGGGTCGACCCTCTTGATGAGCAGGGCCTCCTCAATTTTCGGATCAACATGCTCGCCAGCAGAGCTTGTTCGCGTTGTAGCGCCCCCCGGTGGAACGCTGCCCAATATCCCCCCGATTACCCCGGCATCTGAAGAAGCACCGCTTCCGCTCGTTGCGCCCGATTTCTTGATATATTCCGGGTGCTCTTGCGCAACTTGAATGGCAACCTCGCGTCCAATTCGTTCTCCTAACGCTCTCATTTCACCGCCGAACTCAGTCTGTATTTGGGGCAAGAGTTTACTGGCCTTGCGCCCCACGGCCGACTCTTGGTACGCGATCATTTGCTGAATGTCCTCGCGGGTGAAGAATTTGGCGTATTCGCGCGCGGCCCGGTCCTGTATCGGTTCATTCAACAGCCGAGTCTTGAAGCGGCGAATGAATTCATCAACAAATTCCGGAGACAGGCTTGGATTCGCCTTCAACATTGCCGCGATGGGGCCCATCATCTGATTAATCTGGAGATCCATGAGGTTGGTCATCCCGACGTCGTCCATCAACCTGTGTATATCGGCGGCAAACGCTGGATCGAGCGGGGTCTCCGGGGGCGCTTGCTCGACCGGCGCAGCGATGGAGCCTTCTTGCGCAAGACATACGGTTCCGCAGAGCAAAATTACGCTAAGCAATACCATGGCGCGCAGTTTATCAAAGTTCTGTTGACTCGGCTTACTATCGCTGCAGCGGTTCTTCAATCCTGAGGAACTGATCGGCAGCGATATTCGTCAGATGCTGCACGGCGCCGCGGGGCCACCGGATCTCTATCGCGCTGATTTGCTTTTCCTGCGCCAAGCCGAAGTGAACGCGCTTGTCGCCTGAGGACATGAATCCGACGCTGACCGAGACGTGATCGTAGAGTACTCGGCCCGAAGCGGTGGTGAGCTTGACTTTGGCCCCAATTGCATCGCGATTGCTGTAACGGCCGACCAGCTCGAGTGTAAGCCAGTGATTCCCGTTATCCGCCGAATTGATCAGAATGCGTGGCCGCTCGTTCAAAGACGTTACAACTAGATCCGTAAACCCGTCGTTGTTCAGATCGCCAAACGCGGAGCCACGCTGAAAACCAACACGCAGGAAGTCATTCCCGATCTGGTCTGACACGTCTTCGAATTGTTTTCCGCCGACACTCTCAAACATGGTGTCGTGCTGGCGCGCATTCGGCACAATATTGTCGACATCCCCGTTGGCCGAGTAGAGGTCTTTCCACCCATCGTTGTCATAGTCGATGAAACCATTACTCCAGCCCGAGAGGCGTGCGCTGAGCTGTCCCAACTTCACCTGGGGCGAGACATAACGAAAGAAATCGCCGCTGTTCTGAAATAGCGCCCAGGTTTGTCCCATCAGATCGTTGTAGAAAATATCCACGCGCCCGTCATTGTCGTAATCTTTCGCATCGCTCCCCATTGAGGAAACGGCTTTGCCGCTGTCGTCGTAGGCAACGCCCAGTTGCAGCGCCTGATCCTCAAACGTGCCGTTTCCCTTGTTGATGAACAGCGAATTCGCCTCCGTGTCATTGGCGATGAAAACATCCTGGTAGCCATCGTCGTTGAAATCGGCGATCGAGATGCCCATGCCTTTGCCCAAAGC
>JBAUUG010000048.1:0-3627 GCA_049582585.1 Bryobacteraceae bacterium
GGAGACGGCTTCGCCTTATTCGTCATCGACAAAAACGGCGAGGTCTTCACGACTGCGGGGGACCCGCAGCAAGGCTTCCCTGGCGGCTGGACCACCGTGTCGCAGGGTAGCGCTCTGCCTGGCTCGCCGGTTACCGCAGTCCTGGTTGGACAGAACATCGCCGTATTCATTGCCGATCCCAGCGGCGGGATCTACACCACATTAGGAGGCCCGTTCGTGATGCCTCCCCGAATCGCCTCGACGACAATCTATGGGCCTAATGGTGACCTGATCGCCTCGATAAACGGGCAAGTTTCACTGACGATCGGCCTCCGTTACACGGTCGCGGTGAAGGTTCTTCCCGGCAGCTTCCCCACTTATACAGTTGGCGTGGTAGTGAATTCAGCATTGCCCGTGCCAGCCTCGCTTAACGTTTTGAATCGCGTTGTCGCTACCGGCTTTGTTCCGGAGACGGAGGAGCAAACGCGGCGATTCGCATTCGCGCCCAGCCAGCCGGGCTCATTTCCGCTCGGCTTCCAGCTTCAGGATCAGACCGGTGTGTTTAGCGCAGGCGATACAATTCGCGTCTCCTCCAGTGCGACAGACATAGGCTTGTACGGCCAAGTTACTTCGCGTTTGACCGGTGCGCCGATCGCTGGAGCTTCGATCAGTACCGGCAATCTCGAGACCGTATCGGCCAGCGACGGTAGCTGGAATTTAGCTACGGCAAATGGGGGACCCTTACAGGTAGCGATATTGAAACCTGGTTATTCCAGCACGGTCGCGGTGAACGTGAACGTTCCTCCATTTTCGGGGGTTCGCATCGACACACCGCTCGAAGACCCGTTTTCAGCGCTGACGCTAGCCGGAGTGACTTACACGACGTATATCGATTATTCGCGCGGCCGGACGATACTTCACACTGTGCGAATGAACCCACTGTCCTCATCTGGGATAGTGTCGCTGGCTCAGGCACCGGATCTTTCCGCGGGAGTGACTCTGCATGACATTGCGACCGCACAGAACTCAGTCGTCATCATAAACGGGGGCTATTTCGATGGAACCGGACGATCACTAGGCTACCTCTACACAAACGGCTTTGCGAATCCGGGAGTGTTGGGACAACCCTCCGACACTCCCGCGCAACCCGGGCCTCCCAGCGTGATCGAACCAGCGAACATCCTACCAATGCTGACGATCGCAGGTGACACCGTTCGTCAACAAATCGATATTGTCCATTCTGAATCGGATTTTGAGTCGATGAACAGCTCAGAGTGGCGTAGAGACAGTGAAGGAAATCCGATCTGGGCTTTGAGCGATGTTTCCTACGCTGTGCAGGTAGCGCCGACGCTCCTCATGAACGGCTTGGTTATTTGGGGCGGAGAATTCGATGTCGTCTCTGGATATCTGCAATACTTTCCTCGGACGACCGTTGGAGTTGGCCCTGGCACGGGGGGCACTAATACTCTGTACCTCGTGGTCGCAGATGGCGAGGGAGTGAATGGAGGCAACGGTGCCACGCACAATCAACTTGGTGAATTTTTTCGGGATATCCTTGGCGCAACTGCAGCCATGAACTTCGATGGCGGTGAATCGACTCAGATGGTGCTGCAAGGCGCCAGCGGACAGCGCACCGTGAACATGCTCACATCTGAGAATAATGAAGCCCCTGATGGCTACGTGCCCAGCGGGGTGGTGGCGAACTATCTCAAAATCGGCATTTGATGTGCGCCTACCAAACAGTCGAATTGGCCACCGCGTCGTACTTCCCGGTCGATGCCGCCTTTGCCCTGGACCACGCGAAGCATCATGCGTTTGCTATCGATGTCGCTGACCTTTAGCCGGCACAACTCGGCCCGGCGCAGACCTGTCGAGTAAAGAGTCATTAGTAACGTGCGGTGGTATAGATTGCGCGCTCCTGCAATCAGTTGGGCCACTCCCCGGGGCTGAGAATGACCGGCAGGGACTTCCCCTCCTTCTGATACGGCAAGTCCTCATTCATGTCCCGCCGCTTCAGGACCTTGATGTACAGAAAGCGCAGAGCACAGACGTTCAGGACGACGGTGTTGACGGCGAATCGTTGTGAGGACCTTCAATGATCTCAGCTTTGTATAGTTCGAACAACGATACAAACTCTTCCTTCTCTCGAATCCCTATATGGTTCTTCTGAAGCGCGATCCGGGTTAACTCGATATTGGCATCCCATTCGAATTCGGTAATTCCGAGACCGGCATGCGACGTTTTCATATCGCGGCCGATGTAGTAGCAGGGTCCCCCGGACAAAGCGCAAATCTGTTCCACGGTCATTTGCTGGACTCGCTTGCGCGAATCAATTGAGCGGCCCGTCCCAAAACGGCTGAACCGGGGATCCGCTCGGAGCAGAGCAAACAGGTCGTCGATCACTCTCGCAATGCCGTCGTAACCGCCGAGCCTCTCGTAAAGAGACAATTCCGTTGGGCTATCCGGGTCCTGATGATGCTGATCGCGAAATGGTGCTATGTCGTGCGCCACGCAGTATTTCCTCCCCGTTCACCAATTTTCTTTGGCAGCCACACCTGTATCAAGGACAGCAGCGCAGGCATTCCCATTGCAAAGATCGCTACCACCCGCAGCGCAGATATCCGTCGCGGCGCCATGTAGGAAACCGCGTAAAACGCATAAACGAAGATTGGGAGAGCAGGAAAGCCTTTCTTCAGTACTGGTGTCTCCGCCTCAACCCTCCAAAGGAACCCCGCTCCCAAATAGACAAGGAACGTCGTGAGCAGCCAGCCCAAGTAGTTGTGGAGCGGCACGCCGAAATAGGACCCGCCGTGTTCCCAAATCCAGTTGCCGGCAGCCGCCATGCCGGGGTCCATAACGGTGTCCCTGCTGCCTGGCTGGCCAATCCTGCTGCCGATCTTGTCTCCACTCCTCGCGTCAGTGAATCCAATATTCCCAAGCGCGGGAAGCTCCGTCCAAAGCCGAACAACGTCCGTCAGAATCAAATACATCACGAGTGCGAATGACAACCATGACATCGCTCTCGTCCATCGGCTCATTGCTTTTCACCAGAATAGCCAGGAGTTCGCAGCCCGTCTGCGAGCCCCAGCTCAGGGGATTCACCTTCGACGCATAACGTGAGCCCGATGCCCCAATTCAGATCGCCCGGCCCTCAAAGAACGCGTCCTGCTGGTGAACGATAGAGGGCGGCTGCGTAAACACAATCGAGATGGTGTCGAAACGCACCTGATTCCAATCGATTCCCGCCCGAGTCGCAAACGATCGCGCGGCGCGGGCAATGTGTTTCTGCTTCTCGTCCCCGATTGCGCGATCGGGATTTCCGAAGTCCGCTGAGGTCCGTGATTTCACTTCGATGAAGACCAGCGCGTCGCCGTCACGGGCAACAATATCGACTTCCGAGTCTCCGCCGGGCCGATAGTTCCGCGACACGATGGATGCGTTCCAGATTATCGGTTTCTCTACTGCGTTCCCATGCCGTCTTCGATTCCGGGTCGAACACAAACATTTGAGGTATGCCGATTCGCGCATAATTTCGGCATTTGTCAAAAACTTTGGTCATCGCGTCGTCCGGCGACAGAATCTCCGCGACGATATCGACTGGCTTCGTCGGGTAGGGTTGTTCAATTTTGAGCGAGGCCGATACATCGG
>JBAUUG010000049.1:0-11432 GCA_049582585.1 Bryobacteraceae bacterium
GCTCATTGGAAATACAAGGAAGGCAGTAAAGGCCCGGGCGCGGACGATCAGCGCATCGCCTGGCTTCGTCAGCTTGTCGAATGGCAGCGCGACATGAGCGATTCGGGGGACTTTCTCTCCACGCTCAAAGTCGACTTGTATTCCGAGGAAGTCTACACGTTCACTCCCAAGGGCCGTGTGATCGTGCCGCCTCGCGACGCCACTCCCATCGATTTTGCCTACTCGATCCACAGCGACGTGGGGAATACATGCACCGGCGCTCGAGTGAATGGCGTTATCAAGCCGCTCAAATCGACGCTCCGCAACGGCGATGTGGTTGAGATACTGACTCAGGCCGGCCACCAGCCTAGCCGCGACTGGCTTTCGGTCGTAAAGACCTCCCGCGCGCGTAACAAGATCAGGCATGTGATCAACGCCGCTGAACGCGCCAAAGCCGTCGAAATCGGCCAGAAATCGCTCGAGAAAGAGGC
Organism: Bryobacteraceae bacterium; assembly: GCA_049582585.1. Lineage (GTDB taxonomy): Bacteria > Acidobacteriota > Terriglobia > Bryobacterales > Bryobacteraceae > Bog-105. The sequence goes on from JBAUUG010000049.1 coordinate 471, forward strand.
GCGGCGATTGGGCGTGAGCCTCGGCAACATCTCTCCGGTCGAGCTCGAATCAGTGGCATCCGAGTACGGAGTCAGCAAGGCTGAGGACCTCTACGCGGCTCTGGGATTTGGGCGCTTTTCAGCCCGCCAAGTCCTGCAGAAAGTCGCCCCGGAGGACGTTTCTCCCGAGCGAGACTCCGCTACCGCGCCTGATCGGCTTTCCCCGCCCCAGCTTGGACATCCCGTCATTCACGGCGATCTTACGATCCGCGTCAAAGGCGCGGACGATCTGCTGGTCTACCGCGCAAAGTGCTGCAATCCGATTCGCGGCGAGCACATTGTGGGTTACATCACCAGAGGCAAAGGCGTCGCGGTGCACTCGGCACAATGCACCAACGTGCAGAACCTGATGTATGAGCCGGAGCGCAAGATTGACGTGGAATGGGCTCGCAGCGCGGGCGATCCGCTGCCCGTGAAAGTCGTGGTTTACACGGACGACCGTCCGGGCATTCTTCATCAGCTCACTTCTGTTCTGAGCGCGGAATCGAGCAACATACGAACCCTCGAAGCTCGGGGCGATGAGAAGCGCACCGACGAGAGCGCAATCATCGACATCACCATGGAAATGCGCGACAAGAAGCAATTGGAGCGAGTGATTACCGGCTTCCGGCGCATACCGGGCGTAAGAGATATTGAACGCGTCCCGACCGGGTGAGTTAAAAATGCAAGAAGAGCTGGAAACTGCGGCAGCTGCCGACCCGGAGCACATTGCCATATCGAAATCGACGGGCATCAAGATCGACTGGCGAGATGACCACCATAGCGAGTACTCGCTCGCTTATCTGCGCGATGAGTGTCCGTGCGCCACCTGCACAGGCTCGCATGGAACGGAGCCGCAGAAATCCAGCTACTCGAAACCGGAACCGTTTCCGATGTTCAAGCCGGCTTTGCGAATGAGCTCAGTCGAGGCGGTTGGCAGCTATGCGGTGCGTATTTACTGGAACGATGGGCACAGCTCGGGGATTTATTCCTTCGATCATTTGCGAAAAATATGCCCATGCGAAGAGTGCAAGATCAAACGGGAATAAGCCAGGTTCACTCCCGCTTGAACAAGGTGACGTTGCCGTCCCGTTCGATGGTTCCATCCACCAGCTTTCGAAATGTGATAAACCGCTGCTTGATTGCAGAGACCAGAAAGTGATTCAGCGCGATGGTGAAAATGCCGATGACTGCGGTAAATAGCGATCGGTCGTCGCTCACGATGGATTGAATACTCATGCCGCCCAACAAAAACATCACGATCAACTCGAACGGGCTAAGCTGGCTGACTGCTCGACGACCGAGCAGCCGAAGGACAAATAGCAACACCCAATAAGCGAGGGCGTCTTGAAATGCAGCATCCGTTCATAGGTGACTCCCAGTTGACTTGGCCCCGTAAACACCGTTCTCCTGGCGAGCGGCCCGCGGCCAAGCAGTCCGCTCATTGTCAGCAGCAGGAGCAAAATGATGGCATACCAGAAGTACCGCTGACGGCTGAGCCATTTCTCTATGAACTGGCAGTCGAAATCTACCTGCACTTCTTGAGATTTGGTTTGCGGCATATTGCTGAATGAAAAGCTACGGCTCGAGCTCGGCATTTCCGATCGACCAACGGACGGACCATGGATCAAAAGCGCCGTCCGAATCGTTCCCGCCCTCGTTCCAGACGAGAGTGCCCGAGGCGCGGGGGAAACTCTGCACTCGTTTATCGGAAAGATTTGCGCACAATGTGAGCTCTCGGCTTAAGCCAATTCGCCAACGTACGACAACCGCGCCGTCCGCGAGCACCTGGTAACCTCCGGCGTTCCCCGAAATTTCATCGAGTAGCGGAAGCACGAGTTCGCGCCGGACTTTCAATATTTTTCTGTAGCGCGCAAGATGCGAGCCGTGCGGCGGCTTTGCGATGTGGTCCCATCGCAGCTTGGCGGAAACAAACGTATCCTCCGATAGCGGATCGGGGATCTTCTCGCGTGTACATGGGTCGCGGAACTCGGGAAATTTGGCGAACTCCGCGCGACGGCCTTGACGAACTGCTTCCGGCTAAATCTCCTGCGAAATCGCAGAAAAACGGAAAAGGTTCTGATGCTCCCCATTCCTCTCCCATAAAGATCATCGGGATCTGCGGGAGCAACAGGTAAACGGCGCTGATAGCTCGCACCGCCTTTGCCGAAGCGATTTTGCCGATTCGTTCGCCAAAAGCCCGATTACCGATCTGATCGTGATTTTGGATGAAGGCGACGAATGCCTGAGGCTGCAAATGGGCGCTCGATTCACCTCGGCTTGCGCCCGCGTAACTCGTAATCTCGCCCTGAAAAGCGAAGCCTTCCGCGAGAGCCCGGCCCAGCTTGTCGGTGTCGCCGCGAAAATCCTTATAGTATCCACTTTCTTCGCCAGTAGCTGCGGTGTGGAGAACGTGATGCACGTCGTCGTTCCACTGGGCGGTGTACCAACCCGCTCCGCCGCAGCCCCGCTCGAGAAGACTGGCCTGATTTCTTTCGTTCTCCACGATAAGGTGCACCAAGCGATTCCCTGCTGCGGCGCGGACACGCTCGGCAACTTCTCTTAGAAGATGCTTCGGGCTGTCATCCATAATGGCGTGCACCGCATCCAGACGCAGTCCGTCAAGGTGGAACTCTTCAATCCAGTACAGAGCGTTGTGGATGACGAACTGCCGCACCGGACCGCTATCATGACCGTCATAGTTGATCGCCAAACCCCAGGGTGTCTCGTGACGCTCCGTGAAGAACCCGGGGGCGTATGAAGAAACGTAGTTCCCATCGGGACCGAAGTGGTTATACACGACGTCAAGGAACACCATCAAGCGCCGTGAATGCGCTGCATCGACAAACGCCTTCAGGTCTTCCGGCCGGCCGTAAGCGGAATCCGGAGCGTAGGGCAACACGCCGTCATAACCCCAGTTGCGCCCGCCCGGAAAATCGGCGACCGGCATGATTTCAATAGCCGTGATGCCAAGCTCCACCAGGTGGTCCAACTTCGCAATCGCGCCTCGGAACGTGCCGTCTGGGGTGAACGCGCCAACGTGCAATTCATAGATCACGGCTTCCGTCCACGGCCGGCCTTTCCAGTGTTCATCCTCCCAACAGTACGCGGCAGGATCGATCACCTCACTAGGTCCGTGTACGTCTTCCGGCTGGAAACGAGAGGCTGGATCTGGAACGCGGGAACCGTCGGGAAGAACGAAACAATAACGCGATCCCACCTTCGCGCGATGGCTTGTCAAGGCATGCCAACCTTCACCTGTTGCGGACATCCCCAGCGGCTCGGCTTCTCCCTCGATAAAGAGGCTGATATTCTCATGCGCGGGCGCCCAAAACCAAAAGCGCACGCCGGCATCTTTGATCAGTTCCGAACCAAAGGGCATGCTATGACTTCGTGTCAAAGCCGATTGAAGAGTAGTCATTTCCATTCCGATTTGCGTCGCTAAGCGCTCGTCCGATTTGCGTCGCTAAGCGCTCGCCTGCAGCTGCGTCGAGATCGATTCCAGCGATTGCCGCTCCGCCTTAACCCCAAGCTTCAGTTCCGTACCTGCTCCGAACAGCATCAACAGCGCTCCTAAGAGGTAGCCCCAAAAGAGTTCCGAGCGGCTGCCGGATGCGATTAACTTCGCAAAGAGCATGGGCGCGCCTACGCCTCCCAAGTGTTCCCAGTGCGTAGAAAATCGAGATTGCGAAAGCTCGAATCTCGAGAGGAAACACTTCGCTGACAGTCAGATATGCAGAACTTGCCGCGGACGAGGCCATGAAAATGATAGCGGTGAACCATATATCCTGCCCGACCGGTCCGACGCGATTGCTTCGGAACATCAGCGCGGAACAGATCAGAAGAATTCCGGAAATTCCGTAGGTTCCGGCGATCATTTTCTTCCTGCCTGTCGAATCGAAAAAGCGGCCCAGGATCAGGGGGCCTACAAAATTACCGAGCGTCAACGGCAAGATGAAGAGAGATACTCGCCGGCTTGGCACCTTGAAAAACTGGGCCAGTACTAAGCCGTACGTGAAGAAAACCGCGTTGTAGAAAAATGCTTGACCCACCATTAGAGAGAGGCCGAGGAATGAGCGCTTTGGCTGGTCGTGGATCATGGCCTTCCAAACATCGCGTACCGGCGTATGATCGCGCACGGCGATCTGTATGCTTCCCTCAGGATCTTTCAGATCTCGGTTGGACTCTCGAACCTTGCGCTCAATTCCACTAACGATTTCCTCTGCTTCTATCTCGTGGCCGCGAAGCATGAGCCAGCGGGGACTTTCCGGAACCGACTTACGCAGCACCAAAATTGTCAATCCAAGTACCGCGCCGATTCCGAATGCGAAGCGCCAGCCGAAGCTGGGCGAGACGAAGCTGGAGTTTAGCAGCAGAAGAGTGCCGCCGGCCCCCATGGCTGCCCCAATCCAAAACGTTGCATTGATGACCAGGTCGACATTGCCCCGCACAGCCGCCGGGACCAATTCATCGATCGCTGAGTTGATGGCTGCGTATTCTCCGCCGATTCCGGCCCCCGTAAAAATCCGGAATAAAAGAAAGCTCCAATAACCCCAGGAAAGCGCGGTGGCCGCAGTAGCTGAAAGATACAGGGCAAGCGTTATCAGGAATAGCTTCTTACGGCCAAGCCGGTCGGTAAGCCACCCGAAGAAAAGCGCCCCAATGACCGCGCCGGCCAAGTAGCCAGCCGCACTCGAGCCCACCTGGACGCTGGTAAGTCCAAGCGCGTTTTTATCCTGAAGTACGCTGGCCAATGAACCGGCAAGCGTGACCTCGAGGCCATCCAGGAGCCATGTGATTCCCAGAGCGATCACCATCTTGGAGTGCCAGCGGCTCCAGGGTAGACGATCCAAACGCTGAGGTATGTTGGTCTCTATCTTTGCTCGGTTCGGAGTTTGCATTTAGGAGGAACATATCCTCTCAAAATGTAGACACGTTAACCCGCGCAATCAACATTCGCAGAAATGACAGGTTGCAGGGTTCACGGATTATCACAGCTGTCGCGCGAATCCCATTTGCATGCGGCCGCGGCTCGGTAACTGTCTCGTTTAAGGTTGAAAGCTGCGCCGCTGGCGCGAGCAAGCGGTTGCAGCGAAGTGGAGGCTAGAGTAAGCGGAAGCTGATTTCTATATTCGCTTCAACGGCGACCGGCTTGCCGGCCTTCTTGCCGGGAATGAAACGCCACGTTCTAACTGCTTCCACGGCCTTCTCGTCCAATCCCAAACCCAAAGGCCGGATTACGTGGATATCGCGAGGCAGACCATGCTCGTCAATCACAACGCTGACCAGAACAGTTCCCGAGTACTTGGCTTTGCGAGCTTCTTCCGAATACTCTGGATCGGGCTTGTAGATAGGAATGGGCTGGGATACATCGCCGCCGATCCTATAAACCCCGCCGCCCATTCCGCCGCCGGACCCTGGGCCGTAGCCGTTGCCGTTGCCGGAACCGACTCCGTTGCCGGTTCCACTGCCGAGTCCATTCGATCCGGGACCGCCCGAAAAAGGCATAGACTTCGCCAGCGGGTCGCCATAGTTATCCGCCACAATGACGGGTGCCTGAGCGGTAATAGTCGGAACTAGAGGCAGCTTCGGTTGCGGCACTGCCATGGCTGGCGGCATGAACTGCTTTCGAGCAAACTTGGGAGCCTCTCCGCGGCTGACCGGAGTTGGCGTGTGCTGTCCTCCACCACCGCCGCCACCTGCTTGCTCGCTCGCCGGTGGCAATTTGGGCTTGTACGGCTGAATCGGGAAGTAGATGTCGGTGATGTTCTTAAGCTTCTTCTGCACCGTGGGCGACTGGAAGATAAACAGCATCAGAACCACAACCGAAATGTGAATCAGAAGGGATATAGCGCCGGACTTGCTTTCACCCCCGCTATAGGCGCCCCAAATCGTTCCTACCTCGACCGGCTTCGAAGTCACTTCCAGGGGAGGAAGCTTGGGCGGATGGACCAGATCTTTCACATTGGAAATCAGCGACTTGAACCAAGGTTGTTCAATCTTGCTCATGTCGCCTAAATCTGATGATTCAAGCGGCTTGGATGTGAGCTCCAAGGGAGGAAGCTTGGGCGGATTTAGAGTTTCTCTGATGCCGCGTCCAATCGATTTATACCAGGGCTCGTCCAGATCCTCGCTCATGAGGAGGCGATCCAGATGGGAATCGTAAGAAGGCGCCGGAGGCGGCTCCACAGTTTCTTTCTCTACGTCGCTAGTCACCGCACACTCCACCTTTGCAATCCATGCGACTCATTCTTTGCATTTGATAGGACGTGATATGAAAAATCACAGTTGCAAGAAATAGTATCGGAAATACTACTTCGTACCACCAGTCTAGCACTCAAAAGGGGAAGCTCCGGAAAGCAAAAAATCGCGCGAGTCCTCCCAAACCGGGTCCAATACGTCAGTCAGCTCATGCCCCGAATCCAGGCGAACAAGTCTGGCGTTTGGGTGAGCTTCAACGAAAGCTGCTGAATATGTAACGGGTACCACGGGATCATGGTTCCCATGAAAGATCAGCGCCGGCTGATGGAAATCGGGGAAAGGCGGATAGGAAGCGGCGTCGTCCATTAATCCGTAGCCGATCGGCGTCATGCGGCCCTCCCCATAATGGAATATCGGCATTGAGCCCGCTTTTCTCCAGGCCGATAGACGTTCGGGGCCAAGCTCATCAGCCCAAAGCTGGTAAAACTTGAAAGCGGGCGCCAGTAGAATCACCTTACTCGCTTCCGAGTGTGCCGACGCGTACAGACTCGCGAGGTAGCCTCCCAAGCTGGAACCGATCAAAATGATGGGCTCTCGTTCAACGATGCGCTCGATCAGCTGCAGCTGAGCGGTTATGGTGAGCCGCTCGAAGTTCCTCTCGTCCAGATCTGGAATAATAACCGGGAAGCCCAGCTTTCGAAGCTTGGCGGAAAAGAATGCTGCCTTCTGAGAACCCGCGCTCGACGCAAACCCGTGCAGATACAAGACACGCAAACGTTCCGGCAACATCTACATGTTAGCGGCGTACCCGGAACTTGCGCAGGCCCAGGACGCCCGCCTATCCGGTGTCCTCTGGTCAATGAGGTAGCTTAGAGTTTTGCTCCGGGCAGCTTCGCCGGAGTGGCGGATACATTTGCGAGCTTGAGGAGAACAAACAATGCCGGTGGCAGAAAGAGTAAAGCAAATCATCGTTGAGCAACTGGGAGTGGACGAGAATCAGGTCGAGCCAAGCGCGTCTTTCGTAGACGATCTCGGCGCCGACTCGCTCGACATCGTGGAGCTGGTGATGGCCTTCGAAGAAGCGTTCGACCTCGATATACCGGACGAAGACGCCGAAAAGATCAAGACGGTCGGCGACGCGATCAAATACATCGAGGATAAGAAGAAGTAGTCGCCGCTGGAAGCCGTTTCATTCGGCAGCACGCGAATGAGAACGAACGGGCAGACCATGGGGCCTCGAAGAGTAGTCGTCACCGGCATCGGCTTATTGAGCTCAGTCGGTACCGGAACTGACGAATGCTGGTCGGCGATTCGTAACGGGACGAACGGGATCGAGCGGATCACCCAGTTCGACGCTTCCGATTACGCCTGCCGCATTGCGGGTGAAGTAAAAGACTTCGATCCGTTGCGATACGTCGACAAAAAAGACGTGAAGAAGATGGGCCGCTTCATTCAGTTCGCTATGGCTGCTTCTGCCTTCGCTGTTGAATCGGCTCGGCTCGAGATTCCCCCCCAGGAAGCCGAGAATGTCGGTGTCTATATCGGCAGCGGTATCGGCGGATTCGAGGTGATCGAGCGCGAGCACAAAGTACTGCTCGAGCGCGGACCCAGCCGAATCTCTCCTTTTTTTATCCCTTCCTGCATCGTGAATCTGGCAAGCGGGTACGTGTCCATCCGCTACGGAGCGAAAGGGCCGAATTCCGCGACGGCGACTGCATGCACGACCAGCGCGCATTCGATAGGCGATTCCTGCCGCCTGATTCAGTACGGCTACGCCGAGGTGATGATCTGCGGTGGGAGCGAAGCTTGCATAACACCGATGGGAATTGGCGGTTTTGCGGCCATGCGGGCACTCTCGACACGCAATGATCAACCTCACAAAGCATCCCGCCCGTGGGATCTGGAGCGCGACGGCTTCGTGGTCGGCGAAGGCTCAGGCATCCTGATTTTGGAAGAGCTCGAGCACGCCGAGCGGCGTGATGCGCCCATTTTCGCTGAAATCGTCGGTTATGGAATGAGCGCCGACGCGCATCACATCACCGCGCCGCCTGAGGACGGAGACGGCGGCTATCGTGTCATGCGAAATGCGCTGCGAGATGCGCGCATTGAACCTTCGCAAGTCGAGTACGTGAACGCCCATGGCACATCCACCGGCCTGGGCGATAAAGCCGAGACTGTCGCGATAAAGCACGCCTTTGGAGATCACGCCAAAAAGCTCGCCGTGAGCTCGACCAAGTCAATGACCGGCCATCTGCTCGGCGGAGCCGGCGGGCTGGAGGCCGGTATCACTGTTCTGGCTATTCGCGATCAGATTGCGCCTCCGACGATCAACTACGAGTTCCCCGACCCGGAGTGCGATCTCGACTATGTTCCGAATCACGCGCGCGCCATGAACATCGAGTACGCGCTCTCGAACAGCTTCGGTTTCGGCGGCACCAACGGTTGCTTGATTTTCAAGCGATTCGAAGCCTAGAGCGTGGCCACGGGCGGTCTCGCCGTCTGCGCGCCCCAAATTGTTCTAACCCCCCTGTCGAAATCGCGCCGCCCCACCCGTCATTGTGTTGAGCAATCGGATACAGCGCTCAAACCCAATTGAAAGGACCACTATGAACTACACAATTCTGATCTATGAAACAGCCGCCGACTTTGCGATCCGTACCGATCCCGATCCCAAGAAGCGCGAAGCGTATTGGGCTGCTTGGCCTCCCTACTCCAAGGCGCTTAAAGACGCCGGCGTCTTTGTCGGCGGCGCGGGATTGCAGCCGCCCGACACGGCCACCACGCTGAAGTTTCAGGCAGAGCAGCGCCAGGTGCAGGATGGACCCTACGCCGACACAAAGGAGCAACTCGGCGGCTTCTTTATGATCAATGTGCCCGACCTGGATACCGCGCTTGACTGGGCGGCGCGATGCCCAAGAGCGGCCAGCCGGGTATTCGAGGTGCGGCCCAATCTGCCGCCGATGTCCGCTGAACGTTGACCTGTCTTTCGCGTCTGCCGTCATGACAATGTCGGGTCTGGACAAAACTCCGGCTGAGGAGGCGCATCGAGCGGTCGAGCGGGCGGCGCGCGATTCGTATGGCCGCCTGGTCGCGTTTTTGGCGGTTCGCTCGCGCGATGTCGCGGCGGCCGAGGATGTGCTGGCCGACGCCTTTACCGCCGCGCTGGAAACGTGGCCGAAAACCGGCGTGCCCGCAAAACCCGAAGCCTGGCTGCTCGTCGCCGCGCGCCGGCGGCTCATCGATGAAGCTCGCCACGCCCGAGTGCATGCCGAAGCCGTTCCGGCGCTGCGGGCCGCCGCAAACGAGGCGCAAGAATTAACAAGAATGGATATCGTATTTCCTGACGAGCGCCTGAAGCTCATGTTCATCTGTGCCCATCCCGCTATTGACGCCGCGGCACGGACTCCGCTCATGCTTCAGACTGTGCTGGGACTCGACGCAGCCCGCATCGCATCCGCTCTTCTGGTGCGGCCTTCCGCCATCGGTCAGCGGCTCAGCCGCGCGAAGGCCAAGATCCGCGATGCGCGCATCCGATTCGAGCTGCCGTCCCCTCACGAGCTGCCGTTCCGCCTCGACGCCGTTCTAGAGGCGATCTACGCCGCTTACGGCATCGGATGGGAAGACGTAGCGGGCGCAGACCCTCGCCGCAAGGGTCTGGCCCGGGAAGCGATAGAACTCGGCCGAGTTCTATCGCGGCTCATGCCCTCCGAACCGGAGGTGCAAGGGCTTCTGGCGTTGCTGCTGCATTGCGAGGCGCGCCGGGACGCGAGGCGTAGCGCCACCGGATCCTACGTGCCGTTATTAGAGCAGGATGTGACACGTTGGTCGAGACCAATGATCGAGGAGGCGGAAGAAAATCTCAGCAGCGCTTCTCGAGCGGGCCGCATCGGGCGCTTCCAACTTGAGGCTGCTATTCAGTCAGTCCACGCACAACGGGCGCGGACGGGGGTCACAGATTGGGAAGCCATCGCTCTAATGTACGAGGGTCTTGTGCGCCTTGCGCCAACCGTCGGTGCGTTGGTGGGCCGGGCCGCAGCCGTCGCAGAGGCACGTGGACCCGCGGCCGGATGGACGCTGCTCAATGCAATCCCCGCGAAAGCTATCCAGAGCTATCAGCCGTACTGGGCTTTGGCCGCTTATCTGCTCAAGCGCATGCAGCGTTATGAAGAGGCCGTCGAAGCGTATGATCGCGCGGCCGGATTGTGCGAAGACTCGGCGGTGCGCGAGTTCCTCGCTCAGCAGGCATAGCAAAAGCAGAAGTAATTCCGGCAATCGGCGAGTGCAAAAATCGAAACATGAAATCTCTCGCTCTGGTCGGCATCTTCCTGCTCGCTGCTCTACCAAAGTTCGCCGCGGCGGAGGTCGTCGATTCCGCGCCCGGAGGGTTCACTGTTAAAACAACTCTCGAAATCCAGGCGCCGCCTGAGGTTTACCGCAAGTTTCTCCGGGTGAGCGAGTGGTGGAGTTCCGAACACACCTTCTCCGGCGACGCCCGCAATCTATCCATCGAGGAAAAGCCCCTGGGCTGCTGGTGCGAAAAGCTCCCCAATGGCGGCGCGGCCCGCCACATGGAGGTCATAACCCTCATGCCCGGCAAATTGCTGGTTCTCGCCGGCGGCCTTGGGCCGCTGCAAAAAATGGCGGTCTACGCCGTGATGACAGTCCAACTGACTCCTTCATCGGGTGGCACGAAGCTGGCTGCAACCTATGCCGTCAATGGTTATTTCGCCCAAGGGCATGACC
>JBAUUG010000050.1:0-10048 GCA_049582585.1 Bryobacteraceae bacterium
GTGTGGACGCCGCTGATTCCCGCGACGATGCCGGCGGAAAAGGTCAAAAGCTTCGGCAAAGACACGTCCTTCGAACGGCCCGCACAGCCAGTCGAGATCGCTCCCGTCTTTGTCTTCTTGGCTTCCAACGAAGCTAGTTACATCACAGGCGAGGTCTACGGAGCGACTGGCGGCCAAACACCTTTCTAGCCGAACAACAGGCGTGTTTCTCTTTGTGATCACGGTGACGGAAGAAAAGTAAATCAGTTCAGAATGTCTATTGGCAGAAAAACTGGATCTACTTCACCTTCGCCTTCGAAGCGGGTTTCGGCTTCAGCGAGCTGACATATGCAACACTGGCATCTAAATACTTCTTCAACTCCGAGGTTTTCGCAAGGACCGCGTCCGGCACTTCGACGTATTCCTTTTGGACTTTACCGCAAAACTCGCAGAGCTTCGCTTTGTATTTGTGGACAAATGCTTCAATATCAGAAGGCGCTAGCCGAAGCGCCAGCTTTCCTTCTTTGCTCAAGTAGCTGGACATGTTGCCGTTCATTGATGTGTACGGCACCGCCGACCCCTTGAGGTCGACGCCGAGATGAGTGCCCACGAGCTTTCTGTATAGAAGGACCTTATCCGGATGGAGATGCGCGGGTTTCGCCATCAGATGATTATACGCGCTCCGGCTGCCTAAACTCCTCGGAAGCCTTGGCTCCCGAGATTACCGGAGAAGTGGTTCCTCTCGCCCAAAATCTACACTGAAACACCAGTGCTAGGGGTGCCTGCCTCTGTTCGATTCGTAGTAAATGCGAACCATGTGGAGACAATCTCAGCGACCGATCCGAATCATAAGCTGCTTGAATCGAGCATCATTACGGAGGGCATCAAAGCGAGGGTCCACTCCTAGGAAGGCAACCCGCGGCGAGCGTTCCTCGACGGCTCGGGCGAGCAAAGCGAACATCCGATCTGTCTCACCGATCCCCAGTGATGCGACTGCGAGGTCATAAGACGACACAAACCTCTGTTTGGACAAGTTCGAAAGCTCGTCAAATAGCTTCCTCGCTTGGCGTCGCCTGCCGGCAACTCCATATGCGTGCGCTAAGGACGCCATATAAACCGGGCTGCCGCCGGATAGACTAACTGCTTTTTCAAGCTCTGTGATGGCCTCCTGGTACATGTGCTTTTGCTCAAGCGCGTGTCCGAGCACCAGATGCACCGGAACGAAGCCCGGGTCCATCTCCGCGGCATTTCTGTACTGCTCAATAGCCTTGTCGTACTGTCGCGCAAAAAAGTAGCGTGAGCCCACCCACGTGTTGATGATATTCGACAGCGGATCGAGCTCCCGGGCGCGTTCCGATTCTGCGATAGCTTCGTCATTGCGGCCTACCAGCGACAGGAATTCGGCGTACCAGTGGCGCCCATTTGCGTAGTTTGGATTCAACTCGATAGCGCGCCGGAATTCTCGCTCAGCGTCGGCCCAGTCGCGATCGTAGTAAAGGGTCACGAACGCCAGCGACGTATGTGCCTCTGCGAGCGAATCATCCAGGGCCAGGGCCTTCCTCACCGCGACCTTCGCATACGGAAAAGTCTCTGATGGAGCCAGATATGCGTACCATCCCAGCGGCAACCAGCAATCCGCCAGGCCGTCATAGGCCAGCGCGTAATTCGGGTCGTCTTCAATCGCCTGCTGGAAGTAAACGATGGCTCTCTTCAGGTCCACTTCGGTCCTCCTGTTCCAGAAGAACCTCCCCTTGGAATAGGCTAAGTAGGCATCCGGATCGGGAGTGTGTCGACGTGCTAGCCGCGCGCGATCAGGCGGGCTCAAAGTTGCCCGGATTTCCTCAGCTATTTTCTGCGCCACTTCCGCCTGCAGCACAAAAATGTCCTTCAGATCGCGATCATAGCTGCCGCCCCACACGCGTGTGTCGCTAGCGGTCTGGATTAATTCGACGTTGATGCGCACTCGGTTTCCGGAGCGCAAGACCGAGCCATCGACAACTGCATCCGCATTCAAGTGACGCGCAATCTCTGGAAGGGCATTATTGCTTCCCCGGTAGTACATGGATGAAGTCCGAGAAATGACGCGCAGAGCGCTGATACCCTCGAGGCTCTGTCGAAGGGAGTCGGCCATCCCTTCCACGAAATACTCCTCGTCGGGATCTCCGGAAAGGTTGGCCAAAGGGAGAACGGCTAAAGACCGGATTGGACCCGAACCTGTTTGAGTCGGCCGCCTTTCGTGCAACCCGATGATGAAGCCAGCAATTACTATGGAGAGCAAAACGCCGGCCATCGCGCGTGGAAACGCAAGGAATCGCAACCATTTTGCCGCGCTTTTCACCTGGGCAGCGGGCTGGGGCTCTTCAGCCTTCTTCTGGCCACCAGGCTCCGCCAAATCATCAATGCGCTCGCTCAGCGGAGCAATGAAGCGGTATCCATTACGAGCGAGCGTCTCAATAAAGCGCGGCGAATCTGCCGAGTCGCCTAAAGCCTGCCGGAGTCTCTTAACGGCGGCGTTGACACTATGCTCGAAATCCACGTAGGTGCCCGGAGGCCAGAGCCGCGCTTGAAGGTCCTCTCGGGTGACTACCTCGCCGGGGCGTTCCAGGAGCATGACAAGCACGCTGATCGGCTGGCCGGTGAGCTTAATCCGAAGGCCGTGCTTCCGCAGCTCGCGCGCCTGGACATGGAACTCGAACGCTCCAAACCGGAAAATCCGGCCGGAGGCATTCGGTTCCGGTCTGGCAACTACGCTCGACATTTATTGGAGGTACGATTCTACACCCAGCAGCGATCTTTCACCAGTGCCCGGAACTCCAGATCATTCAATAAGATGCGGTGTCACCTACGTTTCGCCTGTGTTGCATTGCGTTATTAGCCCAAAGCCAGGAAGCTGTTCTCACAAGATGCCCAGGTATGGTTTCCACATAAGCGGTTTGTTTCTATGCGGCCTAATGGCTGTCGCCGTACCTGGCGCTTTCAATTCCGAGGATCATCAGCACGACGCCGGGCACATACATTTTCCCGTCTCCTGTACTCCCGAGGGACAGAAGACCTTCGAACACGGTGTGGCCCTTCTCCACTCGTTCTGGTACGACGAAGCGGAAAAGACATTTTCCAGTGTAATCCGTGTCGATCCGGCTTGCGCGATGGCTTACTGGGGCATCGCTATGAGCCTCTATCACCCCGTATGGTTTCCGCCCACGCCGTCCGATCTGCGGAAAGGGATCGCTGCGATCGAAAAAGCCAACTCGATTGGAGCGAAAACGCAGCGTGAACGCGACTACATCGCCGCAATCAACGAGTTTTATAAGAATTCGGATAAGATACCCCATCGGCAGCGCGCGCTCTCCTGGCGTAACGCTATGCAGCGGCTTTCGGCGCGCTATCCGGAAGACCACGAAGCCGGAATTTTTTACGCGCTTGCCTTGATTGCAACTGCGCCTCCGGCCGACAAAACCTATACGAATCAAAAACAAGCGGCGGCGATCTTGAACCGCATCCTGCCGGAGCAGCCGGACCATCCCGGCATCGCCCATTACCTGATCCACAGCTATGATTCGCCACGGCTTGCGATTCTCGCGCTGCCCGCTGCACGGACCTACGCGAAAATGGCTCCGGCATCGCCGCACGCGCTCCACATGCCGTCGCATATCTTCACGCGACTGGGTCTGTGGGACGAGTCGATTCAATCGAATCTCGGCTCCGCTGCCGCTGCGAAGAGCCAAATGGCGAAAACTCTGCCGGGCGCTACCTCGCAGGATCAACTCCATGCGGTGGACTACCTCGTCTACGCCTACCTTCAGACCTGTCAAGACGAGAAAGCGAAGCGCATCGTTGACGAAGCGGCTTCCGCATCAGCTGTCGATCAACAGGTGTTCCAAGCTGCCTATGCGTTCGCTGCTATTCCCGCGCGCTATGCGCTCGAGCGGAGGCGCTGGTCGGCAGCTGCTGCCCTTCAAGTACAGCCGGCATGGTTTCCCTGGGCGCACTTTCGTTATGCAGAGGCCATCATCCATTTCGCACATGCGCTCGGCTCGGCACACGCTGGAAACATAGCTCAAGCCCGGGCCGAAATCGCAAAGCTGGCGGAGATTGAGCAAACGGTTCGACAGCATCAAGAGGGTTACGACTGGGCTGCGCAAGTAGAAGTTCAGCGGCTTGCTGCCGTGGCATGGCTGAAGCACGCGGAAGGAAATCAGGAATCAGCATTGCGCTCAATGCGAGCCGCAGCCGATCTCGAAGACACAATGGAAAAACATGCCGTAACTCCGGGTCCAGTGTTGCCGGCGCGTGAGCTTCTGGGCGAGTTACTGATGGAACTGGATCAGCCAGCGCGTGCGCTTCCCGAATTCGAAGCAGTGCTGCGTAGTTCCCCCAATCGGTTCAACGCGATTTATGGGGCCGGGCGTGCGGCTGAAATTTGCCGTGATCCAAAGAAGGCAAAAGCACGCTATTCGCAGTTACTTCAGTTATGCGGACACGCTGATACGCAAAGACTTGAACTTCAGAACGCTCGGGCTTTCCTCGAAACATGCCGAAACCGAACGGCGCGCGTAAGCACACAACACCTAACAATCTACATCAGCAAAACAAAAACAAAAAAGGACTATCACACATGTCAAAACTCAAAAAGTGCGTAAATACGATCGGCTTATCCGTTCTCCTGCTCATTAGCTGTGGAATCGGATTAGCCGATGAAGTAACTGACTGGAATCACATCATGCTCGAAGCGACGCTCACGCTGCCGGCAACACCGGCGCCCATTTCGACGCGGAGCACCGCCATTGTGCAAGCTGCAGTTTTCGATGCCGTGAACGGCATTGACCCGCGGTACACTCCTATCCATGTCGCGCCAAGAGGTCCTAGAAACGCATCGAAGCGTGCCGCCGCGGTGCAAGCGGCCTATGCTATTTTGATCCGCCTGTATCCGGCTCAATCGGACATGCTGGATCAAGAGCGGTCGGCATCGCTGATGCGCATCTCTCGCGGTTGGGGCGCCGAGCGCTCCGAATCGATTCAAAAGGGAATTGAGTGGGGCCAGACGGTTGCCGATTTGATCTGGGCTTGGCGCAGCAACGATGGGTTCGCCCAAATATTGCCGCCATTCACTGGCGGGACCGCTCCCGGAGAATGGCGTCCGACGCCACCGGCGTTACTGCCGGGTCTCGCTCCGCAACTCGCACACGTGACTCCATGGGTCATTGAGTCACCAGCGCAGTTTCGGCCTTCGGGGCCTCCGGCTTTAGACAGCGCCCGATACACAGCGGATTTCAATGAAATCAAAGTCATGGGAAGCAACGCCAGCACTAGCCGTACAGCCGATGAAACCGATGCTGCGCTTTTCTGGAATCCGGGCAATCCGCCCGACTTCTGGGATCCCGTAGCCACTACCCTTGCAGAGAAGCATCACTTCAATCTGTTGCAAACTGCACGCCTGCTCGCTCAGGTGAATATGGCTATGTCCGACGGCATTATTGGCTGTTGGGATGCCAAATACACGTATGTATCCTGGCGGCCGATCACGGCAATTCAGTTGGCCGACACAGATGGGAATCCCGATACGCTCGCAGATCCAACATGGAAGCCGCTTCTGGTCACTCCGCCGTTCCCGGGCTACCCATCGGCTCATTCCTGCGCCAGCAGCGCAGCGGCCCGAGTGCTTTCACACTACTTTGGCGAGGACACGGCAATCACTGTCACAAATGACGCGCTACCCGGACAGATGCGCAGTTTTCCCAGCTTTTCCGCAGCCCTCGAAGAGATAGTAAACGCTCGCGTGTTCGGTGGCATTCATTTTCGAACAGATTGTGAAGCCGGGCAGACGCTCGGCAATTCTGTCGGCGAATACGTCACCGAACACTCGCTCAGGCGGGTTGATGGTTGTGACTGGCGCGATGAGCGGCGATGCGAGTGGGGGCACTGAAATTCGCGATTGTGCATGGGGCGGAGGATTCACGAGGCGTGTCCGAACAGTCAGCAATCCGGACAGCACTCATCCTGCGGTCGATAGATCGTCTGTGGTCGCCCATACGAGTATGGCCCGGATGCTCATGATGATTGCGGGCCCTACGGCCGCGCGACTTCCCTATACTCTTTGCGAGGGTGCCTATCCGATAGAATCAATAGCAATCGATGCACCTTGCTGCGGGCACGCATCTCGGGCCATACGAGATTCTCGAGCCGCTTGGCGCGGGAGGCATGGGCGAGGTGTATCGCGCACTTGACCCGCGTCTTGAGCGATGCGTGGCCATCAAGATTCTTCGGGAAGAAGGATCTAGAGACCCCCAGGTGATTGAGCGATTTAAGCGCGAGGCCAAAGCCGTTGCGGCTCTCTCGAACCCAGGCATTCTGGCGGTTTTCGACCTAGGCGCTGAGCAGGACACTACCTATTTAGTGACTGAGTTGCTGGAAGGCCAGACGCTTCGGCGGCGGCTTTTGACGGGTGCCTTGCCTTGGCGTAGAGCAATCGAGATCGGAGCTGAAATTGCGCAAGCGCTAGCGGCCGCTCATGACAAAGGCATCATTCACGGCGACGTGAAGCCGGAGAACATTTTTCTGACCAGGGACGGCCGGGCTAAGATTCTCGATTTTGGCGTCGCAAGACTGAAGCTGCCCGCGACAAGCTCGGATGAGACGCTTCCCATGAACACAGGATTTGAAAGCGTCTTCGGAACGCTTGCTTACATGTCGCCAGAGCAGATAGGGGGCGAACTGGCCGATACATGCAGCGATATTTTTTCGCTGGGTTGCGTGCTCTATGAAATGATATCCGGGCTGCAACCGTTCCGGCGCGATTCAGCAGCTTCCACTTTGGCGGCGATTTTGAATGCGGACCCGCCTGAGCTGACGAGCTCGGAGCCCGATCTGCCGGAAGGGTTCAAACGCGTAGTGCTGCTCTGCCTTCAAAAAAATCGCTGGGAGCGGTTTCAATCAGCGAGAGATTTGAGCCTGAACCTGCGAGAGGCTCTCAATGAATCGGGATATCGGAGCACTCGCGCGAAGACAGCGCGTGAGCAATCACTGGAATCGATTGCCGTGCTCCCTTTCGCCAATGCGGGCGGAGATCCGGAAGCGGAGTACTTCAGCGACGGCATAACGGAAACGATCATTAACCGTCTTTCAAAGATCAAGAATTTGCGAGTTGTGGGACGAGTGACGGCGTTTCGCTACAAAAGCTGCGACATAGATCCTCAAGCGATTGGAGACGAGCTAAAGATCCGAACCATACTTACTGGAAAGGTGGTGCAGCGGGGTGACAAACTGCGCGTTCAAACGGAACTATTGCGCACTGCCGACGGCTCACAGCTGTGGGGGGAGCACTACAACGGCAACGCCTCGGAAATCTTTCAAATTGAAGAAGAGATCGCGAAACAGATCACGGACGCGTTGGAGCTCCGGCTGAGCGGCGACGAGAATAGGCAACTCGAGAAGCGTTACACCCGGAGCAAGGAAGCGTATCAGCTCTATCTGCAGGGCAAATATCTTTGGAACCGGCGCGGCGGAGCGAGCCTCACGAAAGCGGTTGCGATGTTCGAGCAAGCAGTCGAAAAAGATCCCGAATACGCTCTCGCCTGGGCGGGTATCGCCGAATGTTATACAGTGTATGGCTGGTATGAGGCCGCTTCTCCGAAGCACTCGGCGCCTAAGGCGAAACAAGCGATTGAGAGAGCGTTGGAGATTGACAGCTCACTCGCGGAGCCGCTTGCCTGCCGCGGGTGGCTGAAGAGCTTCTATGAATGGGACTGGGCGGGAGGAGCGCGCGAATTCCGACGCGCCATCGAGCTGAGCCCGAATCTTGCGAGCGCCCATTACTGGCTGGCGTTCACTCTAGCCGCACAACGCAGGTGGGAAGATTCGATCGCAGAATCGCGCCGCGCGTTGGACATAGATCCTGCATCCCCGCGCATTTACACGATTCTCGCGCCTGCTTTGGCGGAAGCCGGCCAGTTCGACGAGGCGTTAGCCGCTTGCAGAAAGGCTCTGGAACTGGATCCATCCTTTCCGAACGCGAGTTTTGTTACAGCGTTGGTGTACGACAGAAAGGGCATGCTCCACGAGGCTATGCCGTATTTGGAGCACGCGCACAGATTGGCCCCGGAATATCCCTTTTTCACCGGAATGCTTGGCCGGGCTTACGCGCTTTCCGGGGACAAAGATAGAGCAGCGGAACTGCTCAAAGAGCTTGAAGAGCAGTCACGGCGGCGATATGTCGCTCCTCTTGACATTGCCCTTGTGCATTTCGGGCTTGGCAATAAGGAGCAGGGGTTTACCAGTCTGGAGAAAGCCTTGGAAGATCGCTCGTATTGGTTCCCAATTCTCTCCGGTCTAGGGCCCTGGCTGACCGGTGCGGCACCGGATCAACGCCTGGATGCGTTATTGCGGCGAGCGAATCTTTCCGCGTCATCGCATCCGTCTTCACGAGCCGCTGCGCCCTAGGAGTCTTTGGAAAAACGATTTCCAGCGCCATTGTCTTTCCTGACATTCCGGGGCGGGTGCGAAACCCAAGCTATGGTTATCACGCTGGACGGCGAGCGACTGCAGCTCAGCCCCGCGCGCCTCGACGTTGATGGTTACGAAACTCCGGCAGCCGTCGACAGAGGCGATTCCCCATGGCGAGGAAACCTTCTTTGGCGGTCCCCAGTCTTCGAGGAAACGTCCATAGTCGTAGTTCGGACAGGGATGCTGCGTTGTGCAACCCCAATCGCGGTAAGCATCCTGATAGCGGGCCGAATTTATGTCCGCCAAAAAGTGCCTGGCTATTTGCTTCTCTGGAAAATTGTGGAAGAAGAAGTAAGCCGCGACCGCCACAACCAGCGCTCCAATCACGGCGAGAACAATCCGCTTTATGAGGCGGCTACGTTCTTCGTCACCAGCTCCATATTGCTGCAAATAGCTGCCCAATACGAAACTCCTTACTTGAGAGGATAGGCTTTGTCGTATGCGGCGGTTGCTTCGGCCGTAATGTCGAAGACCGGCTTGTAGTAGAGCGTGTTCGTCACGTCGATGACCACATCGATGCCGCGATCCTCTGCGATCTTCTTTACGACCTCCGTCATCTGCCGTCCGGAGCGGCCGAGAATATCTTGACGCTCGTTATTCAGGTCGCTCTGCAGGTCTTCTCCCAAGCGCTGCAATTCCTTTTGCTTGCGGGTGCCATCCGCTCTGAGCTGGGCCTCTTTGTCGGGCGCCATATTGGGCGTGCTCAGCTGCTGTTGAATGTTTTGAAGCTCGCGTTGCAGATTCTCAATGGCCTGCTGACGCGGCCGGTACTTGGCTTCGAGGACCGCCTGCGCTTTTTTCAGTTCCTGGGTGTCCGCCACCGCTTTCTGAGCGTTGATAATTGCGATCTTGGCGGGAGGAAGCGTTTGTGATCGAGCAGATCCGACTGAGACAGCGCCAATGGCGAGAAACAGCAGAACGCTCCTGAGTGTTGAAAACATAGCCGATATCAGACTAACACGCGCCTATACGTAATGTAGGGAGTGCGGCCCAGCCCCGATTAGCGGTAATCCTGATCCTGACCGCATCTACACATCGAATGTGGAGAGAACAAAATCTTGCCATGCGGATGCAAATGCGGGGACTCATGCGGCTAACGAACGCCTTCAGCAAAAAGCGGGAGAACCTACGGGCGATGCTTGCCGCCTGACTCAGTCGCCCTGACTGCCTCCGCCAGCGGCACCGCGTTGTTGCCTGCGTTCAACGTCGAGTTGTAGTCTCGCCAAAGCAGCTTCCATGTCCGAACGTATACCGGTTCTAAGATTGTTTTCTGCCCGTTCGATCCTCTTTTCTAAATCGACCTTGCTGGTGTCGATCCTGGTAGAAAGTTCTGTACGGGTTCGAGTGACATCGTTAACCAAGCGCATCTCGGCGTTTGCGATGTCGTCCCTCAGTTCCTTCTTTTCGGCGGCCAGGGCATTACTGACGTTGCCGATCTGTTTCTCGAGGTCAGCCTGAATTTTCTCGGCCGTCACTTTCCCACTCCTGTTATTAGCGACATAAAGTACCAACGCCGTGACAAGCGTAGCGACCGGAGCAACTGCGACCGCAATTCCGAATTGAAGATTCC
>JBAUUG010000051.1:0-4638 GCA_049582585.1 Bryobacteraceae bacterium
GGACACGTTTTCGGAAATCTGCCGCAAGCCGATTTCGCCACCAGTCCAACAGGGCACGGGGACTCTCATCGAGCGATCCCAGCAGGTTTGCAAGCGCATCCGGCTCGAACAAAGCCTGCAAGCTTTCGATCGTCACCTCCCTTTGCTTGGGCCATGTAGACAGATCCGCCCCAGACTCACCCTTGAGAACACCATTGCGGCGCAGCCAGTCCGTCCAAAGCGTCAGATCCCCATAACTCCATTTGCGATGACCTTCACCGAATGCGGGATGGGCGGTGAGCAACGCCAGGATTCGATTCGCGGCCGATTTGCGGCTCCCAATGCGGAGTGGATTCCAGAATCCATTGCTCTTGCGGTATGGGTTGTGAAACGGAATCCCGTTCTTGCGAAGCACAGCCACAATCGGGCGCAGCATGTAAGAGCATGAGGCGAGAAACATAATGCTCTTGCCCTGTTTGATGTGGCGCTCGGCGGTTTTCAGAATTGAATACTCTGGCGAGCGATACCCAGCCTGCGACAGGCGGTGCACTTCACCGTGTGCCGGTCTAGGAAGGTAGGTTTTCTCTTGACGCCGGCCAACCTGCCGGATGAGCCGCTCCGCAGCCTCGTGGACAGCTCGCGGGACACGTACGCTCTGTTTGAGGAAAACCTTGTGATCGTCGGGTATGTCCGGATCGAGGATCGCATCGGGTGAAGCGCCCGCCCACGCATAGATGGTTTGATCGTCGTCGCCAGCGAGAATGAGGTATCTCGCGCGTTCACCCCATTTCCGAATCAAGGTCAACTGCATACGGTTGAGATCCTGCGCCTCGTCAACGACGACCACTGCTGGATTTTTGGGCGCCCCGGACACATTTTGCAATGATGTCTCGATCAAGTCGCAGAAATCCAGCAGGTGATTCGATGACTTGTACCGGCTCCACTTTGAGGCGAAGTCACGGAGCGGGGCAGGCCAGCTTTCGGGGGTTAGCATCATACCCCGGCAGCGGTTCAACTGCTGGAGAAGGCAATCACCGTAGTTCAATTGCTCCTCGTCGTTATCGATTGAATCCTCACCATCCAGTCGGATCTGTCTCGAAACCGGCGTAATCCTCAGATCTGGGTTCTCCGCATTCCATTCATCGACATGAACTTCGGCGATTGTCGGTTTGCACAACGCGTGAAAACAGTGTGAGTGTAATGTTCCGATATGCTCCGGACTGATCGGAACGTCTCGTCCAGCGAGCTCGGCGGCGCTTGCTCGGGAAAAGCTGGTTACCAAAACGGAGTTGTTGCCGAAGCGGTCAACGGCACGCCGAATCTGTCGAGTGAGGTTGGTTGTCTTGCCGGTGCCGGGCGGCCCGAATATCCGGTATTCAGCGGTGCCGGAGTGGTCCCGTAAGCCGATGCCATTAAGCTCTCCTGTGATCTGCTCATTCGTTTCGATCAACCGGGGCCTCCCGTTTCAGGGACCGGGTAGTCGCCTGGATCAAATTCGGCCAGCGGCAATTCCCACCTGCCTTGCTCTTTCACCTTCTTCACACGAATACGAATCGTTTTCGCTCCAATCGCAGACAACATGGCCGCAACCGCTCGTACTGAGAGGCTTTGCAAGGTCGTTTTGTTGATGTGCAACTGCAGATCACTCGCGCAGACGGTAATCCGACCTTCGCAGACCATTGGCTTGCGGCGGTTCTGCCCCACTTGGCTTTCGAGGGAAGGGATGAACGTAACCTCGTCCAGATAGTGGCCAATGTGCATCCGGGCGGCACCTTCGAGCTGCAACTCTTCGCTGCCCTGCTCCTCGATGCAGGCGCTCAGAAGCATCTGAGCGACCCGCTCCCATTGTTTGGTCTTGATCCTGGCTATGAGTTTTCCAACCCTCGCCGCGATCGCCAGGCGGACAGACTCCTGGCTGATGAATTTGCGGACGTTTTCGAACTCGATCTTGCCTTCCGCGAGTTCCATTCTGTAGAGGGGCTCCTTGCCTGTCAGTTTTATGAGTCGCAGGATTTCGACTCCGAGAATCCCTGAGATTTGGCGACAAAGCTCGATCTTCACCCTCTCAACGTTTACCGGCGACAATTGGACCGGACCCGGCCTCGAAGAGTCGTGAGAGTCGCCCTGCTTTCCACCCGCGGATTGCTCAGCGCCAGCAGGCAGCGGAAGGTCGGGTGCGGGCAGGATCCGCTTGGAGTCCCAGGAGTGATCCGCCGCTTTCGCGAGGGTACGGTGGAAGTAGTCGAGTCGGGTTCGTTGCTTCTGCTTATGCAAGGACCGGTGATGGATGATCAGGTCAACGACTTCCTGCTCCGTGGACCCCGCGCCAATACCGAAGCAAGCCAACGCGAGATCGTACCCGGACTGAGATTGGTCGCGAAGATCATGCCGCTGCCGGAACCAGGTGTTCCTGAAACGAAGGTCAGCTTCCAGCCATCGGTTGAGACGATCCTCCGGTATTCGGGCCGAAAGGTTAATGGTCAGCGGTTTACCCTGGAAACGTTCCGCCCATTCCCGCGCTGCAGATGCCTGGGCTTCAATGTCAGGTACTGAAAGATCGTCCAAGTACTCTTCGAGATCAGACGGGTTGTAGCGCCGATCACAACTCGAATGGATAACGACCCTCTTCGGGTTCGAAGGGTCCTTACAGTTGGTAGTTCCAGGAACTCGCAGAACCCGGGCGAGATCGGCGAGCCGCTCGTAGGACCAGCCGCGCTGGCTCGCGTTATCTCGGATGACCGTGTGCCATCGATTCACAAGCGCGGCCGCATCCCGGCGCCCCCGGTCACTCTCAAAGATCAGCGGCTCCCGAAAGAGCCACCAGACGTGAAGGCCGTTGCCTGTCGAGACCACAAAACTCGGTGGCAACTCGGGCGGAAGAATTGAGAGCGCCTCTTCGATGGTTCCGGGCAAGGTGGTCTTTGGATGGGCTTCCGACCGCAGGTCAAGATCAGCCCATACGCCAACGAGACCGGCGACTTCGTTCGAGGCACATCGCTGCAAGAAACCGTAGTCTCGATTGGCGAGTCCGACACCAATATATAGGTCGTGCTCTTGTAACGATTCCGCGAATTGAATCGCATCTTTCGAGCGCTGGAACCATTGCGAGTGTTTCTCTGGCAATGTCCAGAGCAGCACGTATAACTCGTCCGGTTTTCCTGCGAATAACGCGTCGAGAAAGCGAGAAGAGTGGCCCGATGTAGGCCTGGCTAGAGGCTGGCCAGGACCAGGCCGACCTGTGCCCACGACGGTGTTGCCGGCGCTCACTGAAGCACCTCAACGCCAACAGCCTTAGCGATTGCGAGAGTGATTACCCGTGCTTGAAACTTGCCGGAGGCCTTGCCTGTGCTTCCTCCAATTCGAACCTCCGCAACAAAGATGCCATCGTCATTCAGCTGCAGTCTGTAGCGGCAGGCACGCTCAAGCAGCTGGAAGGCATCTTCGATTCGTGTCAATGGCGTGAACCGCCATCTCGGAATCCAACTCCGATCGCCTTTCAGATATCGATCTGGCGCCGCTTTCCATCCGAGTATCCGAACGGCTAATTCGCTTGTCACCTGCTCGTCGCTCGCTTGCTTTGGAGTCACGATCAGCTCCTTAAACCGCTATTGGAACCGGCCGTTCCGCTGTCAAGATTGCTGCAACGGATGAAACGCCCGGGTTTACGCTGGGTTCATGGGCCTTGACACGATGTAGCTTTGATCGCTGTCAAAGTGATGACGAGTCGTAAGTCTCTGAATCGGCGCGAGTTTGACTGAATGTAGTCGCTATCATTGACAGCGCTGGGCTTATTGATTGACAGACTTTTTTGGAATTTCTTCCGACCTGGGCAGCTGCCATCGGCGTCGGATGCGGTTCAGGCAACACCGGAGTGCATTAGGCGTGAGCTTCTTATTAAGCGCGGAGCGAATTTGGGCCCTGAACTGTTGCTCGATGTTCGCATTTGTCAAGCTGCTGAATCGCTCACGACCGATCAGCGCGTAAACCCTCTGATCGTTCTTTGAGTAAGGAAGCCGCATGTTGGCTTCTCCACGTCCCTCCGATGGAGACGTTTCAGATATTGCCGGAATCGGCGTAAGCCTATGAGAGCGTCCGGTTCTATATCTATTTGGCAGGGCCAAAATAATCGCACAAGTCGGAGGTAATGTCGCCTTGAGAATCTCCTCCGAAGACGCACTAATCGCGTTGGTTATCACGCTGGTCACTTCGAGAGCGTGTCTCCTGTGTAGCCCGATAATCTCTCCCGCGACTTGGTCGGAATTTAGAGGAGCAACGTGCCGAAGCACGCGACTTATCTCACCGCCGTACCGCCGCATCAGTTCAGCGTCGTCGATCCGCTTCATCTCAACTGCAGTTCGGACGAAGCTCTCGACTAGGGTAAGATCCTTATGGATATCGCGAGCGCCTTCCAGCAAGTCAACTTTATACATTTCCGCAGGATCGTTTGCGGCGTATCTGCTGGCAAGTGTTGCAAAGCGGCGGCCTATGCACTGCGAGCACTGGCCACAATGAGATTTATCTATCGTTTGCTCATACGTATGCATACAACTCGCAGAATGCTGGATCAATTCACCACACCCTTCGTCGCCAATGGTATTCACGACCTCGGCC
Source organism: Bryobacteraceae bacterium (assembly GCA_049582585.1). Lineage (GTDB taxonomy): Bacteria > Acidobacteriota > Terriglobia > Bryobacterales > Bryobacteraceae > Bog-105. Next base: position 4,591 of record JBAUUG010000051.1, read on the forward strand.
CTCGTCTTCCAAATAAACGGATTTTCAATGGTAAAGGACTCCTGGGCT
>JBAUUG010000052.1:0-1952 GCA_049582585.1 Bryobacteraceae bacterium
CAGATAGGAGACCGACGACCTGCCTAGGGACCCGGATTTGAAGCGGAATTTAGATGGGCACGATTGGGCTGTGCCTGCAATACCGAAGATACCTCGATAGTGGCAATGCCAAGAGCGCGCGACGCCTCTTGGGTTCGTCCAGGTATAAGGATGCGGAACACAGTCTTGCCGTCAGCGGTGCGCTCCACCGTGATGGTGCCGCCATGGTCCTGGACGATTTTCTGAACGACGGCCAAACCAAGGCCTGTGCCATTTTCTTTCCCGAAACTGACGAACGGATGGAACAGACGATCTCGAATGGACTCGGCAATGCCGGGACCATTATCCGCCACCGAGATCGAGATTGCTCCCGATGCTTCGCCCGCGGTGATTTCGACCTTTCCTCCGGTGGGCGGCGCCGCTTCACACGCATTCAGCAGCAAGTTGTAAAGAGCTCGTTCGAGCTTGCGCTGATCGAACCATCCTGCTACTTGTGGCCCGCAGATTATGTCGATGCTGCGATTGTGGTGGCGAGGGTGAAGTCGCACGGCCTGCACTGCGCGCTGGATCGTTTCGGAGACATTGCCGTAGGCAGGCGTCAAGGACTCCCGCGTACGCGCGAATTCCAGAAGGGAATCGATGAGATCCGTCATCAGATTCACACCCGTGCGCACTTCCTGGTACAACTCTTCGCGCTGCACCGGCGTGAGATGACTATCACACAGAAATTCGGAGTTGGCGACGATCGCAGCGAGCGAGTGCCGCAAATCGTGGGAAATGGAACTGGCCATGCGCCCGATCGTGGCCAATTGCTCCGATTCCAACAGATCGCGCTGGCTTCGTAAGAGGCTGGTACGCATGCGATCAAAAGCGCGGGTCAATTCCGCGATTTCGTCTCCTCCGCGGGGATCCAGCGGATGATAAAAATCTCCCTTTTCAAGCGCTCGTACTCCATCGACCAGGCTATACAGTGGCCGCGTGAAGGTGTGCGAGATGAAGAAGACCAGGCCACTACCCACCAGAATGGCGGCAAAACCTAGCAGAAGGAGATATTGATTGAGTTGATTCAAAAACCGTGTCGCTTGATCGTAGGAACCAAGAACACTGAGCCGTACCGGCGTGATCGAGGCGCCGGACAATTCCAAAGATGTTGCGAGGAAACGTTCGTTCGCTACTTCGATATCGTGTGGTTCTTCTTGAACCGATCCGGTGATCAGCACCCGGACGTCGCTATCTTGCAACTTTGCGGGCGGCAGCGTGGTAGCCACAACGTCGTTCCCGCAGGAAATCGCGACTTGGCTGCCTGCAACTTTGCTGACCTGTTCCGCCAGGCGATTGTTGATTTCGTATCCGATGACCAGAAATCCGGTCAGGGTACCTTCCGCGGGCGAGCCCATGTAAATAGGTTGAATGAAGGTTTGATAGAGCCGATGTCCGCCCAGCCACCAGTGACTGGTTTCCCCGCGATCTTCATTGAATGACTGCTGGAAGAATTTCTCCGCTTCCTCCCGGCTCATACCAGGACCGTTGGTATGGAGCGCGACGACTTTCCCGTTACGATCGGCGAGCACGAACAGGTCGTTGCGGGCGATTTCATAGACTTGCGGTGCGGCATCCTGAACCGTAGCAGGATCGGGCGCTGTCATGATCGAGCGGGTGATGGGCAGGCTGGCCAGCAGCGCCACGTCGCTGGTCAGCATGGTCTCGCGCTCGTGACGGAAGTCCTGAAATGCGGCGACGGAGTTCCTCAAATTGACTTCGATACTGTTCCGAACGTTGGTTTCTACACTTCGGCGCACCAGTAACAGACTGGTCGTCGTCAGCCCGGCTGTGATCAGGAACATCGAAAGCAGGAATCGCGTGCGCAGGCGCAGTCGCGGCAGTAGTTTCTCTTCCGATTCAGCTGGCATGCGAGAGGAATCGATTACGGGCTCGGGTGAGGGGTTCACGAGGTTCAGCGGACGAACTTATAC
>JBAUUG010000053.1:0-17995 GCA_049582585.1 Bryobacteraceae bacterium
TGATGATGGTTTCAGGATTTGTACTGCTCATCGTTTGCGCGAACGTGGCCAATCTCATGCTGGTTCGCGGCATCGAGCGGCAGCAACAAACATCCTTGAGCATCGCCTTGGGGGCGCGGTCGTCACGTCTTGTACGGCAGGCCTCAGCGAAAGCATTTTGCTCTCGCTCTTCGGGGGCGCCGCCGGTCTGGCGATCGCTTTTGCATGTACGCGCCTTATTTTGCATTTTGCATTCCCTGCGGTTGGCGGCATGGCATCCATACCTATCAGCGCGTCGCCTTCGCTCCCGGTGCTGTTGTTCGCATTCGGAGTTTCGTTGATCACGGGAGTTGCCTTCGGCATCGCTCCCGCATGGATGGCCACGAGAGTAGACCCGATTGAAGCCCTTCGGGGCGCCGGCCGCTCCACCTCCCGCACGGGTTCGCTCCCGCGTAAGACGCTGGTCGTGGTCCAGGCTGCACTCTCGCTTGTCTTGCTATCCTCTTCCGGCTTGCTTACGGCAGCTCTGCACAATCTGGAGCATCAAAATTTCGGCTTCGATCAGGATCGGCGCCTTGTCGTGAATATGGATCCACGCCTTGCAGGCTACCGACCGAAGCAGCTCACGCCGCTTTACCGCCGCATCCACGATTCACTATCGAGTATTCCTGGTGTATCGGCAGTGGCCCTCTGCATATACACGCCGCTAAGTGGCGACAACCGGAGCAACGACATCTACGTCGATGGACATCCAGCGCGCAGCTTGGCCTTTTGGGATCGAGTCACGGCCGGATACTTCGACGTCATCGGAAATCCGATCGTCAGAGGGCGAGGAATCTCCGAGCAGGATACGGCAGCTTCGCCGCGCGTGGCAGTTGTCAATGAGGCGTTTGCGCGGAAATTTTTCAAAAATGAAGATCCCATCGGGAAGCATTTCGGACATTCTGAAATGGGGGCGTCACGCCTGTACGAAGTCGTGGGCATTGCCAAAGATGCGCGTTATCTGACTTTCAACCTTGATAAGCCGGTTGGCCCTTCTTTTTTTTGCCCGAGGCGCAGCATGACGTTTTTCCAAACCCTGAATTCACGCGCGACGATGCGGACTCGCATTTTCTGCGCGACATTGTCATTGTGACCAGGCCGGGAGCTGGGCTGTCACTTACCCGGGTCCGCCGCGCCATTGCTTCGGTAGATCCCAATCTGCCGATCGTTTCGGTTCGCACTCTGCAAGAGCAAGTAGCCGGCCGGTTCAGGCAGCAGCGGCTCATTGCACGGCTCACATCGTTCTTCGGAGTTCTTTCACTCGTCTTAGCTTCAATCGGCCTCTATGGAGTAACTGCCTACAACGCCGGACGACGCACCAGCGAAATCGGCGTGCGCATGGCGCTCGGCGCTGATCGCGGCCGCGTCGTGGCGCTGATACTACGAGGCGCATTCGGGCTGATTCTCTTCGGATTGATCGTCGGATTGCCGCTGACCTTCGCCGCGGGAAGATTCCTCGGCCATCAGCTGTACGGCATGAATCCATACAATCCCTTGGTGACGTTAATAGCCCTGGCGACGCTCGGCTTATCTGCGCTGGCTGCGTCCGCAATTCCAGCGTTCCGGGCAAGCTCGATTTCGCCGCTGGAAGCGTTGCGCGCCGAATAAGACCCTAAACGGTCGTAGTCCGGAAGTCGTTGCTGAACCGCGCGCGTAAGCAAGCGGCTTGGGGTCCGACGCGGTCACGTGGCTGCTCGTTTTTTCAAGAAATGCAGAGCTGTAAAGTAAACCGCGAAGCTGGAGACGAATACGACAGCAGCCAATTTAAAGTTCAGAGTAACGGCAAAGCAAAGGACGGCTGCACCGAAGAGCCAGATCAACGATTCACCTGCAAAAGCTTGACCCCAGTGTGGTCGAGCGCCGCCGGAACGTAAGCGCGGCGAGAGAGCAGGCCAAAATCGTGGAACCGCCTTCAAATAGCTGCCATAGAATTGTCCCTGCCGGTTGAGAAGACCGTCTTCCTCGCGAAGAATCAGGCTGTAGAGAAACAACCAGATTGCAGTAACCATAAACAGCCAGCCCAGGCGGCTCGCCATGACGCCGATACCTGCGGCCATGGGAACATTGGCGAGATACAAAGGATTGCGGACGTACCGATAAGGACCATCGGCAATCATGGCGTCGGAATGCTGACTGGCGTCGTGGACAATCTCGGTACGGAGGTAGGCGGTTGCCCATGTGCGCAGAGATGCGGCGAGAAAGATCAGGAGTGCGCCGGCGCCGAATACGAGGCGCTGCAAAACGTTTCCGCGGGAGCTATCCAAATCCAGCGAAGGAGCAAAGAGATGCACGAGCGCTGCCGCAACGTTGGTGTGATCGAGCCAATAGAGGCTGAAGCCCAGCCAAAAAATCGAGCCCATGATCCAGAAGCGTTGTTCAAATTCGAATTTCGTCGCGCGCATCGTATAGAACAATCAAGGCTGAAAGACCAACCGCCTGCCTTGTTCAGCATTGTTCCAGAGCGCTTCAACATCGCGGAGGGGAGCGATTCTTATATCGAATTGAAAGGGTGACGTTGCCGCCAGGTTAATAAATTCAGCAAGGCTCTGAAAAATTCGCTCGATGGAGGCACTCCCGAAGCCGCTTCCCAGGAGCTCCAGCCCCGAGCTACGAAGGGTAGCCGCAGGCAAGGAGATCGTTTTGCCCGCGCTCTCGCCGACCTGCACAAACCGGATGCGCGATGCTGCCCGCCGCAGCCCCTTTTGCGAGATCGATTCCAGCACAGCCTCCGCAGGCGCGCCCCAAAGATAGTCGAGGACAACATCCACTCCGGATTCAGCCAGCTCGCGACGGAAAAAAGACACCAGCGCGTCATGCTCTTGATCGAGCGGAATGATCGCGTCCGCGCCCAATTCTTTGAGTTTTTCGAGCGCTCGTGGATTGCGGCCGGCCCCGATGACACGCCGCGCGCCCAAACGCTTCGCTATCTGCACCGCAAGCTGCCCTGCGACCCCTGTAGCGCCGAGGATCAGAACGCTCTCTCCGGCGACAAACTTTGCTCGCTCGACAAGCGCAACCCATGAGGACATTCCAGGGTTTGCGATTCCCGCGATAGTCGCGTCATCGATTCCTTGGGGCAGCGGCTGGTACATGCCGCGCGTCGCCAATGCCCGCTCAGAGAACGTCCCGAACGGGCTTCGAGAGATGCCGAAATAGACTCGCGTGCCGTCCTGCAACCGCCCTACTCCATCTACCCCAGGAACGAACGGCAACGTCCCTGTACTGCCGTAGTGAGATCCGCTAGCCAGCCCTTTCACGATCGGGTGCAGACCTGCGGCTATTACCTCCACGATCATTTCTCCCTCACCCGCGACAGGCTCGGCGAAGGATGTATAGCGGGGAGGGGCATCAAAGGCATGGACGACGGCGGCGTTCACAAACATCACTATACGCATCCCAGCTCCGCGGATTATGCGTGAGCAGCGCGGCTAAGGAAAGACTATCGCTTTACCGCCGCGTCGCTCAATATGCTTGGTTGCGCACGTCGGGGGGAAGCTTTTGGTACGGGAGCACGGTGCGTAAGGCGCTCGGAGCGTAACTTGTCGAGCTTCATTGACAGGAGAATCCGGGACAGGCCGTGGCCGGATTCTCCCGGATCGTCCTAGAAGCGAACTAGCGTTGCGACGCCGGCGTTGCGGCGGACGTGGCGGCCGCCGACCGGGGATTCGCTGGCGTGGTCATGATCATAGTCCGTGCCTGTTGAGCGAACGACGCGTTCTTTGCTACCACATAGAGACTTTCCACATATTCGTTCATGCTGAGCTGGGTCCAGTCTGGCCGTAGCGCTTTCGAGATGATCAGCATCATGCCGTCGAGCTTTGCGCAGTCGTCATGCGCGGCGTGGCAAGCAGCCATCGCGTCCTTCACCTCCTGGTTGACTCGCCATTCGGCCTCGCGGGAGTGCATTCCGCGGTAGTCGGACCGGTCTTCCGTGTCCGCGCGGCGCACTAGTTGCTCTTCGGCCAGGTTGTGTCGGCGGGTTTCGTTCAGGACCTGCTGATCCATTGCGGCCTGGCGAAGTTGGCCGGCGATCACGGTTCCGTCGTGAAGCGAGTCGAAGAACGGCTGTGTGTACTGCACCCCTGCGCTCGGTCTAACTGTGACGTTTACTTCAGTAGGAAGTTGGGCTAGGCCGATGGCCGGGGCGATCACGAGAAATACGAGGAGGAATCTCATGCCCGAGAAGTGGGTGACTTGGGCTTCTTCTCACCGTGAGATTTATCTGAGTTCCTCGCTTTCGCCCCATCTTGCTTGAGCTGCGTTGCGCGCGATTTCGCTCCGCTCCCAGGCAGTGAGTTAAGCTTGACGCGCCTTGCTCATCATCCGCTAAGATGGCTGAACGCGCGCGCGCCGGCCCTCCCGGTCGAGTGCGCAGAACCGAAACCCCGCGAAGACCGAGGGCTATATCGGCTACTACCGCGTCTCGACCGTGCGCCAAGGCGAAAGCGGCCTCGGCCTCGAAGCGCAGCAGCACTTCGTTGCCCAGACGGCAAAAGGCCAAAGGTATTGGCCGAGTTCACTGAGGCGGAGTCCGCGAAGCACAAAAGCCGGCGCAAATGCACGCTGGGTTGGCGGAACCGAAGAAGCGTCGTGCAACCTTATCATCGCCAAGCTGGATCGGCTCGCCAGGGAACGTTCACTTCTATGGGAAGCGACCGGGTCACCTGAACGCGCTTATCTGTACAAAGCCTATTTCATAGGACTCGCACCAACCCACCCGAATGCGAACGCTAAGCGTAGAACGCGCGCTACGCAAATTCCGGTAGCGTACGCGCAGCGTCCCGCCCGAGACGGGCGATATCGAGCGTAGAACGCTTGACGCACTTGCGCGCATCGGGTATTCTGGACGTGAAGAGGTGGTGCAGAGAAATGAAGTATCAAGTGATGTTCGGTACAGTTCCTATTCAGTGCGCTACACCGTCTCAGGCGTTAGCGCTTGCGAAGGAAATCGCATCCAGTGGTCGGGCGCGGTCCAATGTTGCACCGCAGCACGACGGCGATGAGGGCTCGCCGCTGTTTAGCGCGATCGCCAGCCTGGGCGCGGGCGGTCGCCGCTTCCTGAATATCTTGCTCCAACATCCAGAGGGCCTTTCTGCGGCGAAATTCTCGGTAGAGCTGGGGTTTGAGAAGCCGGGTGCCCTTGAAGGGTCGATCTCGGCGATGAAGGGCTTTTTGAAACGCCGAGGCGCGAGTTTCGAGGAGGCAGTTGAAGAAAGCACCCAGGACGGGCGCTTCTTTCGGATTCGGCCGAGGGTCCTGAATTTGGTTAGGAAGGCGCTGGAAGTTCAGTGATCTGCGCCCCGGAAAAGGGCCGCAGATTTGTCCACTTCTGATACTTGAAGAGGTGGCCAGAAAAACACCCAGTGAAGGGTGCAGGACGTTTTCGATATTATCCGTGCCTCAGTTGGAAGGCTAGTTTGACTTCCAGATCATATCTGCGCCAATGTTGATCGCGTAGACTGGCCAAGATGCCAAAGGGTCCCTAAGTTCAAGGAGCCGGATTTCAGCATCATCGCCCGCCAGCGTGTCGAACCGACCCTTGGCGAGAAACTCGACGGCACAGCGCTCGAAAATCCCGACCCGGGCAAGAACCCGCACGCCGTCGCGCTCGGCAGGCTCGGCGCATGGAAGCCGGGAAAGTGCGCCCCGCGAATCTCACGAAGCGCATGGTGAAGCAGATCGGGAAAAGGGGCGCGGAGGCGCGGGGGAAGAAGAGGGCACTAAAGAGGGCACTAAATAAGAGCGCGAAAAGGAAGAGGAAGCGCGAGGATAGTGGTACGCGCTCTTTATTTGATTCCTGGGGCAATCGAGTGACCATCGCCGCATCGGCGCTCTGGCTGGTCTACGTAGCTGGCGCGCAGCCGTGTAAATTCGCTCCGTCCTATTTTTATAGCTCGAACCTCCATTGGTATGAAAAGCCGTTTTTTCTTTTTGTTGCCTTCGGCGAGCGGGTGGCTGGCGCTGTCGGAGTCTATTCGCAGGATTGCGGCGCGGTTCAGGTCTTGTCCGGGCTGCTAGCGCTTATCGCGTGCGTCCGCTTGGCGTGTTGGGTAACACTACTAAAAAGGCGATAGCAGATCTGTCAAACTGACCCAGTACCGAATCTGTGCGCCCGTCGCCAGAGCGATCTGCACCACGTCGCCGTAAGAAGTACAGAGAGATGAGTTACTCGACCTTTCCGGAAGCACTATAAATCAAATTAAATTCGTTCAGATTGTACTTTTGGGAAAGATTGTTCGGCCCCAAAGGGAAGGCCGGCCACAGCGTCTGTGGACTCTCATCGCGAGGGTGATTCAGGCAGTTTTCCTCGCGTGGGCCGGCTGGCGGGCTTTCGACGCACTACGGAATCCGCAGAGCCCTTTTAGGATTGATGGTTCTTGCGGCCGCCTGCTGGTATCTGTGGAATCTAGATCCAGCAGTGACGCCGCCGCTGCGGCCTTCGCGGAAGCAGCGGGTTTCAGAACCAGTGAGAGGGTATGCTCCAGCACGCCGGAGCGGTTCAGAATGAACAGCACAACCGGCTCCCCTGTTCGCTGAATCAAAGCCGGGTATATGGCCCCAAGCGCAAGGGGCGACCGCGGCGCTACCTTGTCAGGCCCAATTTGAAAAAACGAACCCAATCCTAAACCTGGGGAGTTCGTTTGGTAATTTCGCCGCAAACCGCAGAGCTCGTTCGGCAAAACCCACTTTCCCGGAACGTTCCGCGTGCCATAACAAAACCCGGAAATCTTCCAATCCACACGAAATGAACAGCTTCCCCCACTTGAACCCTCCACCGCGCACCTCTAGGCCCCACCTTATGAGTGTAGGGGAGCAACAACAAAGCGGGATAAACTTACAGGCATGCCAGCGAAACAGGCAAAACCGGTTCACTCCCTCTACAGCCCCCACCCCGGGTTCGCCATGGAGGCGGCGTTTGCGGCGAAATTGAAGGAAAAGAGCGGCAAAACGCTCGACGAGTGGATTGCAATCGTCAAGAAGTCAGGTCCGTCCACTCAGAGTGAACGCCGCGCCTGGCTCAAGGAAAACCACGGTTTCACCACGAATTACGCGTCGTTCATCTCTGAGCGGGCCGACGGCAAGGGCGGAGCCGAGAATTACGATCCCGAAGCTTTAGTCGAGGCAATTTTCTCGGGCCCGAAAGCAGCGCTGCGCCCCATCTACGAGGAGATTCTCCAGTTCGGTCTCTCGCTGGGCAGCGATGTCAAAGTTTGCCCTTGCGCGACCATCGTTCCGTTCTATCGGAAGCACGTCTTCGCGCAAGTCAAGGCGCCGAGCCGGTCGCGCATCGACTTGGGCTTCGCTTTCGGCGATATGAAAGCAACCGGGCGCCTGATCGAGACCGGCGGATTCGCAAAGAAGGACCGTATCACCCACCGCATCGAGATCGCCTCGCCCGGGCAATTCGATGACGAGGCAAAGAGCTGGTTTCGAAGGGCATACGAAAGGGATGCCCCTTAAGCGGCAGTTCAGCTTCCATGAATGCCGGCTGCTGCAAAGACGATAAGATTAGCAGAGGTTTACCGGAGGGAAGTTACGCAAATGCGAATCAGCCGAAGGATTAGTTTTATTTCGTTGTTCTTGATGTTGCTGGTGCTCGCCGCGCCGGCAGTATTTTCTGCACAGATTTCGGTGGGCCTGTCGATTACGATCGCTCCGCCGGCGCTGCCGGTTTACGTGCAGCCCGCTTGCCCCGCCGCCGGGTATATCTGGACGCCTGGTTACTGGTCCTATGACCCGGATGGCGGCTACTACTTCGTGCCGGGCACCTGGGTCCTCGCGCCTACTCCAGGTGTTCTATGGACCCCAGGTTATTGGGGCTGGAGCGGCGGCGCCTTTCTCTGGAATGCCGGCTATTGGGGGCCCCATGTCGGTTTCTACGGCGGCATCAACTATGGCTTCGGCTATGGCGGCGTCGGTTACGAAGGCGGGTATTGGCAGAACGGCGGCTTCTTTTACAACCGAGCGGTGAATAACATAAGCACTACCAACATCACCAACGTTTACAACAGAACCGTCGTCAACAACACCAGGACCGTAAATAACGTGAGCTATAACGGGGGAAATGGCGGAATCACCGCCCGGCCAACCCCTACCGAGCTGGCAGCGGCCCGTGAACCCCACACTCAGCCGACACCGTTACAAACACAGCACCAACAGGCCGCTCGGAGCAACCGCGCGCAATTCGCGTCCGTAAACCACGGTCAGCCGGCTGTGGCTGCCACTCCCAAACCCGGGGCTCTTGCCGGACCCGGCGTAGTGCGGGCCAGCCGCGCCGGGGCCCCGTACAATGCCGCCGCAGCAAGACCTGCTGCCCGCTCCGCAGCTCCTGCCGCTGGTCGGGCTGGAACTCCCGCGGCCGCCCGGACTGCAGCTCCTGCCGCCGGAACACGTGCCGCTGCTGCTGCGCATCCGAACTCTGCTGCTCCGGCGCGCCCCGCAGAGCATGCTGCTGCGCCCCGTGCTGCTAATCCACATGGCACGCCTCCGACTACAGCGCAGCGTCAGGCTGCAGCGCACCCGAATACTGCTCCGGCGCAGCGTCAGAGCGCGCCTCGTGCTGCCGCTCCAGCCCGTGCTGCTGCTCCAGCCCGTGCTGCTGCTGCACATGGCGCGCCTCCGAGTGCACCCCAGCGTCAGGCTGCGCCTGCCCCGAAGGCTGCTGCGGCCGAGCGTCAGAGCGCGCCCCATGCTGCTGCTCCGCGCGCGACGCCTGCCAGCGCACCCGAGCGTCAGCCTGCAGCGCGCCCGAAGGCTGCTCCTCCTCCTCCGGCGCAGCATCAGACCGCGCCCCGTGCCGAAGAAAAACCACGCACCTAAAAGCCGCCTCACCGAAGATCGCTCTCCCAGAGAGCCGCCGACGGCTAAGTTGACAAGCTGCCTTCATGCGTCACAACATTTCGGGTAATTTGTCAAATGCTAAGAGAGAATCCAAGTTGCCAACCATCACTGATACCCAAACATTAGAAGAACTGTGCATCAACACCATTCGCTTCCTTTCCGCCGACGCGGTGCAGAACGCCAATTCCGGGCATCCCGGATTGCCCATGGGCGCCGCCGCCATGGCATACACCCTGTGGACGAAATTTCTCAAGTTCAACCCGAAAGATCCGAACTGGTTTGATCGCGACCGCTTCGTTCTCTCCGCCGGGCACGGCTCCATGTTGCTGTACAGCTTGTTGTATTTGACAGGGTACGATTTGCCGCTGGACGAGTTGAAGCGTTTTCGCCAGTGGGGCAGCAAAACGCCCGGTCACCCGGAACGCGGGCATACGGTCGGCGTCGAAGTAGCCACCGGGCCGCTCGGGCAAGGCTTCGCTAATGGTGTCGGAATGGCGATCGCAGAAGCTTGGCTCGCCGCGCGCTACAATCGCCCCGGCCACACGATTGTCGACCACTATACGTACTCCATCTGCGGCGATGGCGATCTGATGGAAGGCGTTACCCAGGAGGCCGCGTCGCTCGCCGGCCATCTCCGGCTGGGCAAGATGATTTACCTCTACGATCAAAACCACATCTCGCTTGCCGGCGCTACCAATCTTACCTTTACGGAGGATGTGGCAAAGCGCTTCGAAGCTTACGGCTGGCACACTCGTCACATCCACGAAGGTAACGATACGGAGGCCGTCGCGAGCGCCATTGAAGAGGCGCAAGCCGAGCGCGGCCGCCCATCTTTGATTCTTGTCCGAACGCACATCGGCTATGGCAGTCCGAAAAAACAGGACACGTTCGAGGCCCACGGCAATCCCTTGGGAGAAGAAGAATTGCAGGCCGCCAAGAAGGCGCTCAATTGGCCCACCATGGACAAGTTCTATCTGCCGGAAGACGCGGTGAATTTTTTCCGCCAGGCAGTCGATAAAGGGGCGAAAACCCAGCAGGAATGGCAAAAGAAGTTCGACGCATATAAGAAGGATTACCCGAAAGAGGCCGCGGAGTATGAGCAGATCGTGAGCGGCAAACTGCCCGGCAACTGGGACGCCGATCTCCCGAAATGGAAGCCCGAAGATAAACCCATCGCCACACGCGCCGCCGGCGGCCAGGCTTTGAACGCGCTTGCCAAGCACATTCCGAACATCATCGGCGGCTCGGCCGATTTGAATCCCTCAACCAGCACTGCGTTAAAAGGCATGGGCGATTTCCAGCCCTCTGAATATGCGGGTCCCGCAACCCAGGGCGCGGTAGGCGGCGAGTGGGGCTATGGCGGACGAAACGTCGCCTTCGGCGTGCGTGAGCATGCCATGGGAGCGGCAGTCAACGGCATGGCGGCGCACGGCGGCGTTTTTCCGTTCAGCGCCACTTTCCTGGTGTTCTCCGATTACATGAAGCCGTCCATTCGGCTTGGAGCCTTGAGCAAACTGAAGTGCGTTTACGTCTTCACGCATGACAGCGTAGGCGTAGGCGAGGATGGCCCCACTCATGAGCCAGTCGAGCAGATCGCCGGATTGCGCGCGATTCCCGGCTTGAATGTCCTGCGCCCGGCCGATGCGACAGAAACCTCGCAGTCTTGGGCGGTCGCGATCCAGCACGACGGCCCAACGCTATTCGCTCTCACCCGTCAGAACGTTCCGCACCTGGACCGCAGCAGGGCGAAGAATCCTGACGCATCGAAAGGCGCTTACATTCTTTCCGAATCGGAAGACGGTTCCCCGGAAGTGATCCTCATCGGCACCGGCTCCGAAGTGTCCCTTTGCATGAAAGCTCAAGAAAAGCTGAAGGGCTATGGCGTAAAGGCGCGAGTTGTGAGCATGCCGAGTTGGAACCTTTTCGAAGCTCAAGACGACGGCTATCGCGAGAGCGTTCTGCCCAAGCCAATCAAGAAGCGCGTCACTGTGGAAGCTGCCGCGACCTACGGCTGGTCGCGCTGGGCCGGAGATGAAGGCGCGATTATTGGCATCGATCATTACGGAGCCTCGGCTCCCGGCGACGAGATCATGAAGCACTTCGGCTTCACATCCGAGCACGTCACCGCTGCTGCTTTGCGGCTGCTCGGCAGAAACGAAGAAGCCGACAAAGAGTTCGGCGGCGATACCACCAACGTGGCCCCCACCTCCCCGCAGGAAGGCCATTCCTAGTGGGGCGGGACTCGCGGTAGGCTACATTAGTGTTTCAAATCGGAGACAACGGATGGCCTACCGTTTCAAAGCAAGCGAATCGGTTCCGGAAGGAATCAAGCGAATCGTTCTCGAAGAAGTTGATTCGGCAACGGAGCTGCTAAGCCGCGGAAACAGCAAGAAGCGCGGCGAAGCCATTCACGAAGCGCGAAAGAGTGTTAAGAAGATACGTGGCGTTTTGAGGCTGGTCCAGCCTGAGCTCGGCGGCATCTATAGCACCGAAAACACCCGGCTCGGCGACCTCGGCCGCACGTTGTCGGAGATCCGCGATGCGGAAGCCATCATTGAAACCTTCGACGGCTTATTGGACCAGTACAAAGAGAACTTGCGCATTGAGTCTTTGGCCCCTATTCGCCGTGGCCTCGAAAGGAGCAAGCGCGAAACTGAGCAGACCGCCAATGTGGATGCGGTTGTGCGACGGGCGATTTCGACGCTGCGCGCCGCCGGTCGGCGAGTCAAGGCGTGGCCGCTCAAAAATGACGGTTTTCAGGCCATCGCCCCGGGCCTGGAGAACGCGTTTCGCCGGGGACGCAAAGCCATGGCCGCGGCGCAAAAGAATTCGAGGCCTGAGAACTATCACGACTGGCGCAAACGGGTGAAGGACCACTGGTATCACATTCGATTGCTCGAGAACTTGTGGACTGAAGTGATGCAGGCTCATGAAGCGAGCCTCAAAAACCTGGAGACATGGCTCGGTGACGATCACAATTTGGTGGTGCTCTGCGGCAAAGTCGGAAGTGAGCCGGAGAAATATGGAGACGAGAGAAGCGTGCAGCTTTTCCTCACTCTCGCCGGTCAGCATCAGAAGGAGCTGCGCGAAAACTCACTCTCCTTAGGCGAACGCGTCTTCGAAGAGAAGCCGAAGCAATTCACTCAGAAAATGTCGAATCTCTGGGACGCTTGGCAGCAGCAGCCCGAGAGCATGAAAGAGATCGAAAAAGAAGAGCGAAAACCACCGGGAAAGCAGCCTGGCCAAGCGGATTCTGCCCCGGCAAAGACGGCGGTGGCTTAGGAGACCCGACAGTATAATAGGTTAAGTCCCTCCTCTTATGAACACCTACTTGAAGTTCGGGATTTTGATGGTCCTGATCGTTGGATCGCTGGTTTGGCTTGCCGTGGGTGGTATTAAGGATACGAAAACCTACTACAAGACCATCCCCGAGTTGCAGCAGATGGGCAGCGCCGCGCAAGGCGAGCGGCTTCGCGTTGGCGGCGATGTTCAACCCGGTTCCATCGCCAAGAACGGCGGGCGGGTTTCATTCGTGCTGCATCAGGGCGCCACAACGCTGAGCGTGGTCTACTCCGGGTCCGATCCTCTTCCAGATACATTCAAAGACAACGCCCAAGCCTTGGCGGATGGGCGTCTCGGTCCGGACGGCGTGTTCGAAGCCAGCAAGATTCAGGCCAAATGCGCTTCGAAATACGAAGCTAAACCATCGCAGCGCGGACTCACTCACGAGACGCCGAAGCACGTTTAGGAAGAGAGCATGGAAAACATCGGCGCGTTATCTGTTCTGCTGGCCTTCTGCCTGGCGGTATTCGCGATCGCTTCCGCACTCGCCGGCAAATATGGCCCCCGGCCCTTTCTAGTCGTCAGCGCTGAACGCGCTGTTTACGCTGTGTGGTTTCTCCTCACGGCAGCTTCCGCTATTCTCGTTACCCTGCTGATCCAGGGCGATTATCGCTTGGCTTACGTCGCCGAGCACACCGACAGAGCCATGCCGACCGTCTATAAATTCACGGCATGGTGGGGTGGACAGCAAGGCTCGCTCCTGTTTTGGAGTTGGATCCTCTCCACATACTCGGCTATCGCCGTATATACGAACCGCCGCAAATTTCGGGACATGATGCCCATCGTGATCGGCATCATGATGGCCACGCTGTCGTTTTTCGTCGGAATGATCACCTTTGTCGCCAGCCCATTTGCAGTGCTGATGGCCGGGCGCGGCATCATCGAGGCTCCCGACGGAAATGGATTGAGCCCGCTGCTGCAGTGGTGGACCATGGCGATTCATCCCCCGTTTCTCTATCTCGGCTACGTGGGTTTCACGGTGCCGTTCGCGTTCGCGATGGCGTCTCTGGTCACCAAGCAACGCGGCGAAGCTTGGATTCACACCACGCGCCGCTGGGCCATCGTCACTTGGTTGTTCCAAAGCACCGGCGTGTTGCTCGGTATGGGCTGGGCATATACGGTCCTCGGCTGGGGCGGTTATTGGGGCTGGGATCCCGTCGAGAATGCTTCCCTCATGCCCTGGATCACGGCAACAGCGTTTCTGCATTCCGTAATGATGCAGGAGAAGAAAGGCATGATGAAGATCTGGAACATGGTCCTGGTCTCGGCTACGTTCCTGTTGAGCATTTTAGGGACTACGCTCACGCGAACGGGCCTCGTCGCTTCCGTCCACGCCTTCGCGCAATCCCCGGTTAAACCTTACTTCACCACGTTCGTTATCACCGCGACGGCCCTGACCGCGTTCGCCATCCTTACGCATCTGCCTTATCTCAAGAGCGAGGTCAAACTGGAGAGCGTCGTCTCGCGCGAATCCAGTTTTCTCTTCAATAATCTGATTCTGCTGGCAAGCTGCTTCGCGGTTCTGTGGGGCACGCTCTTCCCGGTGATCATGGAAGCGCTCACCGGCGTGAAGGAAACCATCGACGCGCCCTATTACAACCGCGTAAACGTTCCCATTGCCCTATTTCTCATCTTTCTCACCGGAGTCGGCCCGCTCATCGCTTGGCGCAAAAGTTCTCTGAACAGCTTGAAGCGCGCGTTCCTGATTCCTACCGCGACGGGAGCCGTCGTGATGGCGATTCTCGCCGCATCGGGCATTCACACAATTGCTCCGCTCATCTCATTCGGCCTTTGCGCATTTGTTCTTGGGACCATCGTCTCTGAGTTCTGGAAGGGCTCGCGAGCCATAGAAGCGAAGGAGCATCTGCCGTTGCCGAGGGCCGCGTTCGAGCTCACCTGGCGTAACACTCGGCGCTACGGCGGCTATCTGGTTCACATGGGCGTCGTGTTCATGTTCATCGGCTTTACTGGAAGCGCGTTCAACCTTCATGAGACGCGCAGCTTAGGCCTGAACCAATCGCTTCGTTTCGGCCGCTATGATTTGAAACTACTGAGCGTGAACGATAGCGAAACTTCCGATTATCAGTTCAGCCATGCGGTGGTTGAAGTCTCGCGCGACGGCGAGGTCATCGATCAACTCGACCCCGAGGTCCGCTTCTATAAATCCAGCCAGCAACAGAGCTCCATCGTCGGCATCCGGCGGCGTCTCAATGAAGATCTGTATGTCAATTACTCGGGTGTTTCGCCCGACAACAGCAAAGCCATCTTTCAGCTATATGTGTTCCCGCTCGTCTCTTGCATCTGGGTCGGCTATTGGGTTTTACTGTTCGGCACTCTCATTTGTTTGATTCCGTCGAAGGTGCGCCTGCAGTATGCGCGCACGGAGGTAGTAGGCATTGCCAGCACGCCTGCGACGGTGGAATCTTAAGCTGGTCCTGGCGTTCTTCGTTGCTCTAACGGCAGTCGTCGCTCAAGATCCCACCTCGTATTTGACTCCGGACGTATTGAGGGTGGGCGGTAAACTCGCCTGCCGGTGCGGCGGTTGTAGAAACACGGTGGGAAATTGTCCGATGCTGCACTGCTCGTCCGCGGATCCAATGCGGCGAAGAATTTATCAGATGCAGAAGCAGGGCATGGACGATAGCAGCATCGTGAATGCGATTGTTCGGGAGGAAGGGATTGTTGCGTTGGCTTCACCGCCAACCGAGGGATTGGGCGGAATCATCACCTGGATCATGCCGGGGGTTGCTCTGCTGATCGGGTTCTTTATCTATTCGCGTTACGTGCGCCGGAACCGCAAAGAACCAGAGCCGCTCTCGGCCGGCGATCGAGCCATGATTGACCGTTACCGCGCCCAGATGGATCGCGAACTGGATGATTCTTCCGATCACGATTCTGCCGATCGGGGCAAATGATTGTTGCCGGAGCCATCCTGCTTGCGCTTGCGGCCCTGTTCTTCACTTTGTTCGTTCGAACAAAAGATATTCCGGACCCGCTTCCTGTTTCGCCCGTCGAGCATCTCGAAGATCGCAAGCAGGCCATCTACGACAATCTTCGCGATCTGCAGTTCGAATACCGCCTCGGCAAGCTGTCTGATGAGGATTATCGGCAAACCAAGCAGGCGCTTCAAAGGGAATTAGCGGGCGTCCTCGCGGAAATGGAAGAGACCACCAAGAAGCTAGGCTTGATGCCGACGCGAGTGCCGTCTAAACCAAAAGCTCCTCGCCCTAAAGCTACAGTTTGCCCGCATTGCGGCGCATCGTTTCCGCAAGCGCTCAAATACTGCGGTGAATGCGGACGGGCGATCGCATGAAAGTCCTTTTGCTTTTTTCGCTGAGCGCAGGTCTTCTGTCCGCATCCATCGATGGCACCGTCGTCAATCGCACCAGCGGCAAACCCCAACCGGGCGTAAGCATAACTCTGGTCAAACCCGGACAAGGAGGGATGCAGACGCTCGGGAATACCGTGAGCGATGCTTCCGGACATTTCGTCTTTGACAAGGATCAGCCCGGCGGCGGACCACAGTTGTTGCAAGCCAGCTACAAAGGCGTCAATTACAACAAGCTGATGACGCCGAATATTCCGGCCTCAAACGTCGAGCTGGACGTGTACGAAGCGACGAAATCGCCGTCGGTAGCTCACATTGCGCAGCAGATGCTTATTATCGAGCCATCGACCAGCCGGATAGCGGTAACGGAAACCGTAGTCGTACAGAACGACACGACGACAACTTACAACAACGATTCACTCGGAGCCTTGCGTTTCTATTTGCCTCCTTCGGCGAACGGCCAGGTGCGGATCAACGCGCAAAGTCAGCAGGGCATGCCATTGCCTCGCCCCGCCGAAAAGACCGAGCAGACGGATGTCTTCAAAGTCGATTTCCCGATCAAGCCGGGCCAGACGCAATTTGAGGTGAATTACGTACTTCCCGCCGGATCGCCGTTCACCTTTCGTGGACGCGTAGTGAATGTCAAAGGAATGCCGAGCGGCCCGCTGCGTCTAGTTGTGCCGTCGGGGGTGACTTTGGCTGGAAAAGACATACAATCGGTCGGCACGGAGCCGAAAACGCAAGCCACGATTTACAACGTGGTTGCGCCGGCTGATTTCGCCGTGGATGTGACGGGCGCCGGCTCACTCCGAGGCGGCGATGAGGCAAACGCTGTAGACGACAGTGATTCGCC
This sequence comes from Bryobacteraceae bacterium, assembly GCA_049582585.1. Taxonomy (GTDB): domain Bacteria; phylum Acidobacteriota; class Terriglobia; order Bryobacterales; family Bryobacteraceae; genus Bog-105. The sequence goes on from JBAUUG010000053.1 coordinate 16,386, forward strand.
GCCGGTCACGGAAGGCAGGCCGCGGATCTACACCCACTTGGTCTGGCTGATTGCGGTCATTTTTTCCATTCTCGGAGTCGGTATCATTCTCCTTTTCCGCAACTCGCCAATACGATCTTAATGCCCGAAGCCATTGAGCTCGACCAGGTCTGGAAGTTCTATGGCGATTACGCGGCGTTGCGCGATTTCACGTTGACGGTCAGTGAAGGTTCCTGTTGCGCGCTACTCGGCCGCAACGGGGCGGGGAAGACGACACTGCTGCGCATCCTGGCGGGTCTATCGCCTTTCCAGCGTGGCCGTGTCCGCCTTTTCGGCGAGCTGCCGCGTACCGGCGCCGCTCGGCGGCAGACTGGATTCCTGGGTCATGGCATCGGGGTCTATGAAGATCTTTCCGCGCGAGAGAATCTGAATTTCTTCGGGCGTATTGCCGAGATCAGAGAGCCGCGCGGCATAGCCGACAGCTGGCTGGAGCGCGTTGGTCTGGCGCGCGTGGCGAGAATGCCGGTTCGGCACTTCTCACGAGGCATGCGGCAGCGTCTCGCTCTTGCCCGCACGTTCCTGCATTCGCCGAGCGTTCTTCTGCTGGATGAGCCTTTTACATCGCTCGATGACCGCGCCATTTCAATGCTTGGTGAATTGCTTTCGGAAGCACGCCGGCGCGGCGCGACCATCCTTCTCTCAACCCATCAGATTCGTGAAGCCCTCGCGATCGCTTCGCACGTTGCCCTGATCGAAAACGGCAGGCTTAGGCACGCGGGCGAGCGGACGGACGAGATGCTGAACGATCCTGCTCTTCTTTACCGCTTATATATGGAAGCGGGCGCGGCGTGATCCGGCAAGCGCTCTCGGTCGCTCGAAAAGATCTCGCGATTGAGCTTCGCACGAAGGAGTCGCTGAACGCTGCGGGCGCGTTTGCGATAGCGATCCTGCTGCTCTTCAGCTTCGCTTTTGATCCGCTCGCGGAAGAGACGCGAGAATTCGCAGCAGGCCTTCTCTGGCTGGTCTTTGCATTTGCCGGAGCGCTCATTTTCAATCGCGGGTTTGCGCGCGAGCTGCCCAACGAATGCCTGGACGCGCTGCTTGCCTCACCTCTATCGGCAGCGAGCCTGCTGCTCGGAAAAGCCATCGCGAACCTGGTCATGCTGATGGTCGTCGAAGTGGTTTCGCTGCTCGTTTTCGGCATCTTCTACGACGTGCGTTGGTGGCTTCACCCGCTCTGGGTCGCGGGACTGTTCGCTCTGGCGACATGGGGGATCTCCATTGTGGGCGCGGTTTTTGGCGCGCTCACGGTGAATCTGAGGCTGCGGGAGTTGATGCTCCCGGTTATTATTTATCCACTGCTGATTCCGCTGTTGATTGCTGCGATAGAAATTACGAAGACGCTTTTCGCGAACCAGCCGATCACTGCTTACGAATTGCTGTGGGGACGCGTACTGGTCGTTTTCGACTTTGTTTTTACGCTGCTGGCTCTGGCGCTTGCGGACACGATTCTCATCAATTAGTTGAGCGGCGGCGGAAGATCTGCAAGGCGGGCGGTATGAGTGAGAGAGCGATAATCAACAGCACGATCTTCTCGAAATTGTGTCGGACGACCGTGATTCCCCCAAGCT
>JBAUUG010000054.1:0-12174 GCA_049582585.1 Bryobacteraceae bacterium
GTCTCGACCCTCGATCCCGCCGACCCGAAAACGTGGAGCAAGCAATTGGTTCCCGAGCTGCGCGACATTCCATTAGCTCGCTTCCGGGCGGAACTGCTTCTTATCTTCAACGGCAGTCAGCCATCCACGCGCGAACCATCCAGCTGGCCCTTCGTTTCCGACGTGATTGCCACCACCTCAAACTTTGTTGCCGACGGCAGTGATGCAACCGGCTTTCGCATTCGCTTGACAGACTCGGGCGGTAAAGCACCGAAAGATGTAGCGTACCTGGTTAAGCTTGACGACGAATATCTGGTGCGGGGATTGGCAGGCAGCGCTGCCTCATCGGATGAAGCGTTCGCCAGGGTTCAGAAGGACGATTTGACAGGCGCGCGGCAATGGCTCGATTGGGCAAATGACGAGCTGCCGCGAACAAACGCGCCTGATCCGATGGCCATCCCCGCTTTCCAGCGATTGTGGCCACCCAAGCCAGGCGCAAGCCCGGAGTTTGTCAAGGCTGCGGCCGCCGTCGTTGCCGCTCGCGGGAAAAACTATGAACCAGCCGTGCTGGTGCTCGGGAAGTTGCGTGAAGGCGCGACGGATCCGGAGCTCCAGACGGCGCTCGACCAAGGCCTCGCGCAAGCGCTGCTCCAGCACGGGAAGTATGCGGATGCCGTTCCTGCCCTCGAGCGCCTCCGGACAAAGTGGCCCAGCTCAGAGCTGCTGACTTACAATCTGGCGCAGGCGTTTACCTATTCGAACCGGTTCAACGAAGCCTCGGCACTCATCGAACCTTTGGAGCGTTCCGAATTGACGGGACTGCAGAGCTTGCGTCTTCGTGAGCAACTATTCGCGCAACAGGGCAAGTTCAAGGAAGCGGCGCTGCTGCAAGCCAAGATTTGTATGAATCTGAAAGCGGCTGCTTATGATTGGAACGATCTTGCCTGGATCTATCTCGTCGCGCCGGGGGATCCAAAAGCCATGCGCGACGCCGCTGTGAAAGCCGCGCAAATGACTGGAGGGGGAAACATAAGCGTGTTGCAGACGTTAGCGGTTGTCCAGGCAAGCACAGGCCTCATCCAGGAAGCCAGAGCCAACGCTTACCTCATCCTTGGTCTCGGCGGTGAAACGGATGAGCTGTACACGATATTCGGCCGGATCGACGAAGAATTAGATCTGCGGGACCCGGCGACTGATTATTACCAGCGCATCAAGAAGCCTGACGCCGGCTCGACTCTCTCGAATTACGCTTTCGCGCAAATGCGCCTGAAAGAGATGGCGCTTCGGAAGCAATAGTCCCACTAGGCTCCGTTGCCGCGCTTGAGTCCCGAGTGTTCGGTCTTTATTGCTTCGGAGCCCATTAGCGGTAGGCCTCCTTGCGATCGAGGACGCGGACAATCTCGATGAGATCGCCTTTGTCATGGAACAGCACGCGATGATTTTGGACGCGCAAGCGGGACATCGGCGGATCGGTGTCCCGGAGCTGTTTGACGTTGCCGTTTTCAGTCTTGGCGTAGCGCCCGAGCGTGTGCAGAATCTGGAGCGCGATCGGCTGCTCAATGGCGCGGATATCGGCCTTGGCCTGGTCGGACCAAGTGATGCGTTTGGCCATGGTTCACGAATGTGTTTCGCCGGGCAACGGTTGATTGCACATGCCTTCCCAATGTTCCAGGCTCAAGCCCAGTTCCGCCAAGACCTGCTCGTGCGGAATGGGTTGGTTATGTTTCAGCCACTCCTCGGCCTCCGCAACGGCCTTGCGTTCGGACGGGCTGAGCGTGTCGTCTTCGTCCAGCATGATTTCGAGCAGGTGAACGACAGCAGCGAGCTGGCCGGGCCCGAGTTGATCGAGCAGTTCGACGGCGTGTTGTTTATCGGAAAGCATCGGCAACTTCTCCTTAATGGCGTGCCGCCAAGCACGAGTTCGAGTAGGCGATCCTGGCTGCCAGAGCCGCCTTTACTGAGGAGGTATCAAAAGTTTCGGGCAAAGAATAGGAGCTCCCGCCTTTGATCATTGCCGAACTTCCTGAGGCGCCAAAAAATTGAGCGGTGCTGGCGCACCGGCTGAAGAGGCGAAATGCCATCTGCTACTCGCAATGGCTAAACACAAGCAATACATGGCTGAAGACGAACCTACGAAGCCGTCCCAGCCTTGTCTACATACTTGCCATGCTCGGGCATGGCGATCTCATCGAAGTTGTCGGATAAATTCCGCAACTGAGCGGAGACCTCGTCGCCCGAGATCGGAAGCCCGTGACCGGGAGCGATCGTGTGTGGCGAGAGCGCGGCCAGTTTTTGTACCGATGCGCGTGCGGAGTCCCAGTCGGGCGTGTAGTAAGACGGAGGTCCGTGCAATTCAGGCGTCTGCTTCGCAACTGCAATAAACGATTCTTGCTTGGCAGTGCAAAAAGCGTCGCCCGGAAGCAGAACCTTGTCTTTGGCGCGATACAACGAAATGTGCCCCGGCGCGTGACCCGGTGTATGGATGTACTGCCAACCCGGTAGAGTGGGCACCGAGCCGTCCGGCGGCAAGGGCTGGACGCGCCCACTCAGATCGACCGAAGTGCGCGGATACAGAGGCGACATCGCGGCCATCAGCCCTCCACCTACCGTCGGATCGGGCGGCGGATATTTCACTTTGCCAGTCAAATAAGGAAACTCGTCCGGATGAGCATAGATCGGCACGTCCCAATCCTCAAGCAGGCTCTTGAGAGCGCCGACGTGATCGAAATGGCCGTGCGTCAAAATGATCGCATTGGGTTTGGTGCCTTCGCCAAAGTGCTTCTCCGCCCAGCTCTTGATCTTTCCGCCCGATAAGTACAACCCGCCATCGATCAGCGTCCATCCGGCATCAGGCGCGGTGATGGCGAAGACGTTCACAAACAAAATGCGAACACCCGCAATGCCGGGCGCGAGATAATCCAGGGGAACAACTTCGTATTCGGGAAGAGCTATTGCGTCCATTTATTTTTCCTAGAAGCTGATGTTAGTGTATCGATCCGCTCCAGCGCAACCCGATCCGCCATAGCCGCGGTTCGCCCGTATTAGGCGTCGGCGTCAGGGCGACCAGGTAGGTTCGGTCCAGCAAGTTTTCTACTTGCGCTACCGCGGAGAGATTCTTTGTGAGGTGCTGTTGCGCGCTCAATTGCGCGGCGGCGTAGCCGGGCAATTTGAATTGGTTCAGATCGTCGTCGAATTCGAGGCCGAAGGCGCGGATACCGGCCGATATCAGCGTGGATTTCACGCTATAGGTGAGCTCAGCGGTGCCCTGCTGCTTGGGCAGAAGAGGGATGCGTTGGCCGCTGGCAAGTCGGGCATCGGCGAAGAGATAGCCGGCTTGCGCGGTCCACCGAGTCCACCGGTGAACGATGTTACTTTCAACGCCGCGCGAAAGAGCGGTGGGAAAATTACGACGCTGCCGGAGGATCAACGTTTTGGAAGCGCTGAGGGTCGCGTTATCGATCAAGTTGTCGAGATCGTTTCGAAATAAAGTAAGAGAGACTTGCGTGTTTTCGTGCGTCCAATCGACGCCTGTTTCTACCCCAGTCAAACTTTCGGGAATGAGCGCGGGGTTCGCCAGCGTCAGAATATTTCCGACGCGGAAGTTGCGATAAAGTTCATTCAGCGTCGGCGCGCGGAAACTCCGGTAGGCTGATGCGCGTAAACGGAGCTCCTTCAGCCCCGCCGCAACTCCCGCATTTGGGCTCACGAATGTTTCGCCGTGCTGGCCTGTGAATTGATGCCGGATTCCGGCGAAGAAACGCACCGGACCCACGCTGATATCGCCTTGGCCGAAGAGGCCATGCTCTAGCAGCGTCCCGCCGTTTCGCGTCAGGACATGAGTGCTGTACGAATAATCCTCGCTGATCCCGTGTGTATCGTCCGCGTCCGCTCCGATCACTGTATTCCAATGCTGCGACGCATGATGCTGCCAGTAAATTGCGCCGCCGGTATCTAGAATGGGGACGGTTTGCCTGGAAGTGAGAGTCTCGGAATTTCTGCCCAGCGAGACGCTCGAGTACGTGCTGTGAAACTGTTCCTGCGTATGGAAGGCCAGAAATGAAATCTGATCGTTGGTCCAGGAGTGACTATAGTTCAGGCCAAGCGTGCCCAGCCCGGTCGAGTTGTGCGTCAGAAGCGTGCCATTGTGACGCTCTTCGGCGAGAACGTCGAAGTCGAGCGAGAGGCGGTCGGCGAGGCCCAAATAATCGAGATGTATGTCACCCGAGGCGAAACGGACGTTGGCCTTATCGTCAACCTTGCCGCGAATGTCTTCGGGCGTAATGTAATAACCATCCGTATTGAGCGCGCGCGAGTGAATGGACAGGCCCCAGGGCCCCCAGAGATTCGAATATCCAGCCGAGGCATCCTCCGTGCCGTCACTGCCGCCCAAAAAGTCGGCGAAGATGTGTTCGTGTTGCTCCGGCGGCGAGAAAAGAGAAATAGTGCCGCCCATCGCCCGGTCGCCGAAAAGGCTGCTTGAAGCGCCGCGGTCCACTTCCACCCGGTCAATATAAGAAGGATCGAGACGGTCCCAGTAAACCCAGCCTCCGAACGGATCGTTAATCGGAATTCCATCCCAGAGCACAAGCGTTCTGCTGGCGCCCGAAGAGCCGGTCCCGCGCAGAGACACGCCTTGCGTAGTGGGATTAGCGACCAGACTGGACGAACGGCGAAATAAGCTGAATCCGGGAATCTGACGAAGGCGATCGTCTATTTCGGTACCCGGTATCGTTTCAAGCTGCTGCTGATCGAGAACGGCGATTGAGGCTGGAACCTCCGTCGAGAGCGTCGCGTTCACCGTTACGGTCGTCTTCAGCGGCGGCGGAGCGGGGGCCGAAGTTTGGCTCTGATCCTGAGACATGGCAAGAGCGCCGAGCAAAAAAAGCGATAACAATGAACGGAAAAAGACCATGTCCTTAAAGCTTCGAGCCGTCACAAGATTAACATCGTCGTAGTGCGTTATTTAGTTCCGATTTTCCTTTCCGTTACTGCTCTCGCGACCCTAAGCTGCGGCAAAAAGACCGGGGCGGGCGTCGCCGTGGACGCGGCTTTCGCGCGATTGGTTCCTCCCGACACTAAAGTTCTCGCCGCTATCCGAGTGGACGACCTCAAATCTACAGCACTCTACAAGCGGCATCAGAGTCAGCTCGATATTCCAATGCTGGATGCGTTCTCTGAACGCGTTGGGGTCGATCCCAGACGGGATATATCGGATGCTTTAGCGGCCTGGAACGGCAAACGCACAGTCGTGATGGCGCGCGGAAGGTTTGCAGTTTCCGATGTGCAGAAAAAACTCGCTGCGCTTGGAACACCGCGCAACAAGTACAAAGATTACACGCTGTTCGGCAGTGGATCGGCATCGTTCGTGTTCATGAAGAAGGCGGTCGCCGTCTCGGGCTCTCCCGAAGCTTTGCGCGCGATCATCGACCTGAGCAACGCCGGCGGCGGCGCCGTGCCCCAGGAATTGGAGCAGCGTCTTCACGCTCTGCCAAAAGGGGATCAAATCTGGTTGGTAAGCCGCGGGGGTCTTCCGTTCGTCGAAATCCCGATGCGCTCGGAGCTCGAGTCGGCGCTTTCGAACATTGTTGCCTTTGTAAATGGCTCCAGTCTCGCGATTGGCGTAGATTCCGGCACGCATCTGCAGATTGAGGTCTTCTGTATTTCCGAAGCGGGCGCTCAGCGCGTTCGCGATGCATTTCGGGGAGGCATCGCGATCGGGCGTCTGATGGCAAAGGACAACCAGATAGACCTGATGCGCCTCTACGACTCGATTCTCGTGGATCAAGCCGGAGAAGTGGTGAGCGTACGGGCAGATCTTCCTCAAGATCTCACCGACAAACTTTTGGAGTATTTGCCGCAGCTCACGAGGCGTGTCGGTTAGTCCTGCTATGTACCCGTACGCCTATCGGCAAGCATCGATCCATTGAACAATTTGCGGGAGGAGTAGACGGCACATGCTCGAGCTGCGTAATGTTTCGAAACGATTCAGCGGTATCCCGGCAGTAGACAACGTGAGCTTTCAGGCGCGCTCCGGCGAGATCACGGGATACCTGGGGCCGAACGGATCCGGCAAATCGACCACCATGAAAATGATCACCGGGCTGATCGAGCCTTCGGCCGGCGAGATTTTCTTCGACGGCCGGCGGATCCGAAGCGACCTGGTCGCGTTCAAGCAGCGTATGGGTTATGTGCCCGAGGAGCCGTATCTCTATTCGCATTTGAGCGGCCTGGAGTACCTCATCATGGTGGGCCAGTTGCGCGACCTGCCCGCGAAGCCAACCGCCGACCGCATAGACGGGCTGCTGCGATTGCTTTCCCTGCACAGCGACCGGCACGTTCCCATATCTTCTTACTCCAAAGGCATGCGGCAGAAGGTGCTGCTTTCGGCGGCATTGCTCCACAATCCCGGCCTCATTCTGCTCGACGAGCCTTTCTCGGGGCTCGATGTCGCAACGTCGCTGATATTGCGCAGCCTGATACAGGAATTGGCGGCGCGCGGCAAAGTGCTGCTCTTCAGTTCACATGAATTAGAGACGGTGGAGCGGATCTCATCGCACGTGGTGATTTTGCATCGTGGAAAGGTGGTGGCTGACGATTCCATCGCGAGGCTGCGTACGCTGATGTCCCTGCCCACCTTGGAAGAGATTTTCTCTCAGCTCGCGGTTGAGCACGACACCGCCTCGGTCTCGCGCGAGATAGCCGATCTGATTCGCGCGTGATGAATACGAAACTGCAGTTCCGCGTTCTCTATCGCCAGTTTCTTTTCCGCTTGATGGATCTGGAGCTGTTGTCGGCATCCGCTCAGGGAGACGCCAGCGTTTTACTGGGGCAGCTTGGCGCGCTCCTGGTCTTCGGAAGTCTCTTTCTTGCGTTCCTTGCGATGCCGATGGGGGACGACATACGAAGTAAAGGGTCCGCAGCCGCGGTCTGGGCGGCGGAACGCTTCCTGATCTCGCTCACCATGTTGGTGGTTGGATTGTTCGCGCTGTTGAGTTGGGACTCCACATTTCCCGATCGACGAGATGTGCTGGTGCTGGCTCCTCTCCCGATTCGTGAGCGCACGTTGTTCGCGGCCAAAATAGCCGCGGCTGCATCCGCGCTCGGTCTCACCGTGGTGGCATGGAACAGCTTGGCGGGTTTTACATGGCCTATGGCGTTGGCCCCCACCGGCTCGGGATTTGCGGGGACCCTGCGATTCGGGGCAGCCCTCTGGGCCACGCTTCTGGGGGCCGGCACTTTTCTCTACTGCACGGTTTTGGGAGTGCAAGCAGCGGCCGCACAATTGCCCCGACGCTGGTATCTGCGCCTCTCGTCGTTTCTTCAGATCGCCTTGTTCGTCTTGTTTCTCAGCGTTGCCTTATTCCAACCGTCAATCGACACTCCGGCAGCTCTCGCAGCGCCAGAGAATCAACGGACACTGGCTTGGCTGCCGACGTACTGGTTTACGGGGCTGCTGAGCGAGCTCAGCGGAGCCTTCCGGATAGAAGGGCATGCAGTGATGGCGCCGCTGGCGCGCAGGGCAATGATGAATCTGCCGATCGCGATATGCGTGGCCAGTGGAGCGTTCCTGCTCTCTTATCTGCGGACGCTGCGGAAGATCGTAGAAGAGCCGGACATCCTGCCCAACTCGCGCGGCGGAATTTGGCTGCCTCGCTTCGGGAATTCGCCCCAGACCGCGCTGGCGCAGTTCGTGATCCGCAGTCTGCTGCGCAGCCGCCGCCATCGGACCATTCTGGCGTTCTACCTGGGAGGCGGTTTCGCCCTCGCGGCTGTGTTCCTGGAAGGGGCGAGAGAGGCGATGCACATGAACTGGCAGAGCCTCGTTCAGCCAGCCAACGTTCTCATGCTCTTCGCAAGCGTGGTGATGTTGTGCGCGTCGTGGCTAGGCGTGCGAACCGTGTTTTCATTGCCGCTGGACGCCCGCGCCAACTGGTTGTTTCGAGTAACACCAGCACCGCAAGGCGCGCCCTGTCTTTCCGCTGTTCGGCGAGCGTTGCTCGCGCTCTCGGTGCTTCCAGTTGTGGCTGTCTCGGCGGCGCTGTGGCTGTGGTTCTGGCCATGGACAACTCTCGCCGAACACTTGCTGTTACTCGGGCTTCTCGGCAGTGTCCTCGTGGACACCTCTCTTCTGGGCTTTCGCAAAATCCCCTTCACCTGTTCCTACCTGCCGGGAAAATCGAAGGTCCACATGGTGTTTTGGTTCGGCATCCTTCCCCTCGTGGCGACCATTGCCACGGCCGTAAGACTGGAACAGAAAGCCATGCAAAATCCGCTGAGCTATGGGTGCCTGGCAGTCGCTCTGGGCGCGGCGGCGTTCGTGGCGCGCCAGGTTACTGATAGGAGTGCTGGTCGGAATCCACCGGAAATTCAGTTCGAGGAATCCCCGTCCGACGAGCTGATCGGGCTCGGTCTGAATCGCTAGGCACAGACGACCAGACTTCTCCCTGGTGAAGGCAAATTCGCGAGAGCGCCGAGGTCAACGATCCCGCCTGATTGCCGGAGTGTTTACGAAATAATGTGATCCACGCTCAGTTGCTCTGGAATACTGTTTTTGAGTGTCGACTTCCACACAAGAGCGGTTCTCGCAGGCGCTGGACACCCTCGTTGCCCGGATCAGAGACGACCGCTCGATTCTTGCCGCCGTGCTCTGCGGCAGCCTTTCACACGACACGGTTTGGGATAAATCCGACATCGACCTTCTTCTGGTGACAATCGACGACAACAAACTCGCCGAAGAAGGTCTTGCGCTCTATGCAGACGGAATCAACGTGCACGCGCTGCTCATGCCTCGGACCGATTTTCGCAAAGCGGCTGAAGGCTCCCTTCGAAGCGGCTTCTTTCATTCCTTCCTTACTAAAGGACGGCTTCTCTACACCCACGAACCCGGCATTGCCGCACTCTGCGAGCGATTGCATTCGATGGGCGAGCGCGACATCCGAATTCAGCTCCTGAACGCCGCCGGCAATACCTTGCCCGCCCTCTACAAGGCCCATAAATGGTTTCGCACCCGCAGCGACCTGGATTACACGGCCCTCTGGATTCTCTACGCCGCAAACGGCCTCGCCAGAATTGAAGTCCTCAGCGCACGGCAGCTGGCGGATCGGGAGGTGCTTCCGCAAGCCGCCAAACTGAACCCGGCTTTTTTCAAGCTCGTCTACACTGATCTGCTGAACAACAAAAAGACCGCCATGAAAACGGTACAAACGGCGCTCACCGCGATCGACAACTATCTCTCCGATCGCACTCCCGAGCTCTTCGGACTCGTGCTCGATTACCTTCGCGACATCGGGGAAGCGCGTTCCGCTACCGAGATCGATAATCACTTCCGCCGTAATTTTGGCGTTGCCGTTGTCACGGGCGTTTGCGAATATCTTTCCGACCGCGGTCTCATCGGCAAGGCTTCGCTCCCGGTACGACTCACCAGGAAGAGCAACATCAACCTCGATGAGCTCGCTTTTTTCCACCGCAGCACTCCTCTGATCGGAGAGGAGGCGCCCACTGACTGGTAGGCCGCCGCTCCCAAAATCCAGACCGGCGCCGCGAAGCACCATCGCAGTACAGGGCGCGCGCGTTCACAATCTGAAGAACATCTCAATCGAGCTCCCGCGAGACCGGCTGATCGTCGTAACCGGTCTCTCCGGTTCCGGGAAATCCAGCCTGGCGTTCGACACTATCTATGCGGAAGGCCAGCGCCGCTACCTGGAATCGCTGTCGAGCTACGCCAAGCGTTTCGTCACTCAGATCGCGAAGCCTGACGTGGATTTCGTCTTCGGCCTCTCGCCCGTTATCTCCATCGAACAGAAAACCATCAGCAGCAATCCGCGATCGACCGTCGGCACCATGACCGACATCGCAAGCTACCTCAACCTGCTCTTTGCTACGATTGCCGAGGCGCGCTGCCCGCGAACCGGCGAGCGCGTGCCCAGTCTCAGCCCCAGCCGCATCCTCGAAATCATCCTCTCTCTGCCGGAAGGCGCGGAAGTCGAGATGCGCGCGCCTGTGTTCAAGGTCTACGGCGAAGAGCTCAATTTTGTTTTGACCGAAGTACGGAAAAAGGGCTGCCGCTTTATGGTCATCGATGGAAAGCATGTCGATATCTCGAACGAGATCTCAATCGATGAAGACCGCGTGCGCGACATGGATGCCATCGTCGATCGGTTCATTATTTCGCGGAAGCACGAAAAAGCTCTCAAAGCCGGCATTGCCGCAACACTACTGACCGGCGATGGGCTGATGCGCGTGGAGGTCGCGAACGGCGCATCGAAGCAGGAGATGGAACGCTTTTACAAAGCGCTCTGCAGCCCCACTCACCATCTTGTGTACGGTGGCATTGAGCCTGAGTACTTCATGTTCAACAACCCCGAGAGTGCCTGCCGAACCTGCGGCGGCCTGGGGATTCACAAAATCACTCACCCCGAGCTGCTCGTGCCGGACCAGAAGCGCAGCATCCGCGGCGGCTGCTTTCTCAAAGAAGCCTACAAATACAATCCGGATACCTGGGATGGCCGTATTGTTTATAGCCTCTCGAAGCTCCTGAACTTCTCGATCGACACACCCTGGCAAGACCTGCCGGAGTCTGTTCGCCACGCCATTCTTTTTGGCCTGGAGGGAAGAAAAGTCGCCACACTGCTTCCGCCGGATGCGAAAGACAAACGCGACAAGTTCAAGGGACACGAGGTCGGCTTTCACGGGATTGCCCGCCGCATCGAGCGGCATTACACGCGCTATCGCCAGCGCGCCGAGGCCAGTTCAGGCATGGAAGCATGGCTCGACAAGGTCATGGTGGAGCGAACCTGCCCCGATTGCGAAGGCGCGCGCCTTCGGGCCACGCGCCTGCTCTTCACCGTCGCGGGCAAGACCATCCACGATGTCGGCAATCTGCATTTCGATGAGCTCCACAATTTTCTGGGAAGTCTGAGACCCACGGGCCGCGGCAGCGATGCCGCCCGCCAGGTGATTACCGAAATTCGGGGGCGTCTCGGTCTTCTCCTCGGTATCGGCCTCGATTATCTGAATCTCAACCGCCGCTCCGGCACGCTCTCGGGCGGCGAATCGCAGCGTATCCGCCTCTCGACACAGATCGGTTCGGGTCTCATGGGGATGCTTTATGTTCTCGATGAGCCCAGCATCGGCCTGCATCCGAAGGACAACGCGAAAATGATCGCGACGCTCGAGAATCTTCGCGATATCGGCAACACGGTCATTGTGATCGAGCATGACGAGGACACCATTCGCGCGGCCGATCACCTGGTTGAGATGGGTCCGGGAGCCGGCATCCATGGTGGCGCCATCGTCGCGCAAGGCACCCTCAAAGACATCACCTCCTCTAAATCGTCGCCCACCGGATCGTTTTTTTGCGGAAAACGGTCCATGGCCGTCCCGGCACAGCGCCGCAAAGTTCAGGCCAAGAAATTAGTAATCCGCGGAGCGCGCGAAAACAACCTGAAGGGCATAGACGTAATGATTCCTCTGGGCGTGCTGGTCGCAATCACGGGCGCTTCCGGTTCCGGCAAGAGCACTCTCGTAAACGAGATTCTCTACAAGGCGCTTTGGAAACACCTGGAAGACACGCGTATGCTTCCTGGAGCATGCGATGGCATTGAGGGGCTTGAGCATGTCCACAAGGTAGTGAACATCGATCAGTCCCCGATTGGCCGCAACAGCCGTTCCAATCCTGCGACTTACATTGGTTTTTATGATGCGATACGCGAACTGTTCGCGCAGACGCCTCTCGCTCTCGAACGCGAATACAAGTCGGGCCGCTTCAGCTTCAACGTCAAAGGAGGACGTTGTGAGGAGTGCCAGGGCGAAGGTGTCATCACTACGCAGCTCTACTTCATGCCGGATGTGGAAGTTACCTGCGGTGCTTGCAAAGGAGCGCGCTTCGGTCCCGAGACTCTGGAAGTCACTTTGCGCGGCAAGACCATAACCGACGTCCTCAATATATCTATCGAAGAAGGTGTGAAGTTCTTTGCCTGAGAGCCCGCCATCGGCCGCAAGATCGAGGTTCTTGCCGATCTCGGCCTGGAATATCTCACGTTAGGTCAGTCGGCGACCACGCTCTCCGGAGGCGAAGCGCAGCGCGTCAAGATCGCCGCTGAGCTCTCAAAACTGCAGCGCTCGAAGCACACGCTCTACATCCTCGACGAACCGACCACCGGGCTTCACCTCGCCGATGTGGAGCACCTTCTGGAG
>JBAUUG010000055.1:0-8528 GCA_049582585.1 Bryobacteraceae bacterium
CCAGATTTTCGAATGACTCTTGAATCCCCCGATAGCCGCCTCCGGCCTCCCTCGCCACTTCGAAGTTCCGTAAAAGCGGCAGCCGGTTAGCAAATACGTCGAATAGGCGCCGTCCGAACAAGGGTTCGTGTGACTCCGGCGTTCCAAACCAGGTCTCAGCAAAATGAAGCGTCAGACGGTACTTCCCCGGCGCGAGCGGGATGTGGTAAGAGAAATTTCCGTATCGCTCGCCCTGATACAAGACCCTCCGCTCCACGTTGAAAACACTCTTCGGGCGAAACGCCGGGCTTCCGCCTACAAAGAATTCGTCAGCCGACCAGATGTGACCTTCCGCATCTGTCACCGGGCTGGATTGCATCACAATGCGAACCGGTCGAATGCGCCCCGGCATGCTCGGAAGAATTTCAATCGCGTTTAGAAAGGCAGGTCCGTTCAACGGCTGGAATTTCAGGTGCAGTCGGCCGTCGCTCGCGGGCGATATGTCCTTAAACACTCGCCCATGGAAACGGTTTGGCCCTCCCGCCTCGGCCAACGGATCGAGATAATCGATCGATGTCGCTCCATTGACACTCACCCGGAAAATGCGATTTCCGTCCCCGCCTCCTCGAGGGTTTCCGCCGCCATACTCGGTTTCGGCGAAGTAAAGGTGCAGTTCATACGTCCCTTGGCGCAGAGGTATGTCATATCCAAATTCTCCCGATCGCTGTGATCTCAGAAGATGCGGATCAGGCTCTCCCTCAATGAAGCGATCCGCGGGAATCGCGGAGGATCTTCCTCCGTTGAAATAACTCTCCGGATACCATGCATGCCCCTGTCGATCTGTAAACGGCGCCCCATGATAACCAGCCAGCATTCGGAACTCGGTCGGCGCCGGTCCCGCCGCCGGTCCCGTCCATTTTTCGTTTGCCGAGATGGCTCGAGTGTTCAGTTTCCCGTTACCAAATAGCAGCGCGGCTACCGTGACCGCCAGTGCGCCGGCCCCGAGAAAGATCTCGCGCCTCCGGGACCAGCGCTGGCTCACTGCCGGTTTCGGAGCCTCGGGCGGCGGAATGTATTCGACAATCGGGGGCTCCTCAGTAGCCTTGACCACCTCACGCGTCACGAACTGAGGTACGTATTGGCCATTCGGGATCAAGATCTGGACCGCATGGCCGCTTCCTGGACCTTCGTAATACTCATGCAGCCTCTTCCGAAGCCGGTGCGCTTCGACCCGCACGATCGAATCCTTCCTTGGATCGAAAGCCGCTGGCCGGCCCAGCGCTTCCACCGCAACGCTGTACTCCTTGATCTGCCCGCCTTGACCTTCGAAATACCGCTCACAGATGTAACGGAAGAAGTGCTCCAGATTCGGGGCTCGATGAAAAATGCCGGACTGCAGAATAGCCGTCACTTCTGCCTGTTCTTCACGGGATGGCGTCAGCGCTTCCATCAGTCTGGGGAATTGTATCAGAAATCAAACAGAGCAGGTGCGTTAACGGACCCTCTAAGCGTATGAAAACACATCTTCCCTGCTGTTAACAAGCCCCGTTAACTCCTACTAACGGTGGATTGCTTGCTAGTTGTTTCGCTCGTATCTATACTGGACCAAATTCGACTTTGCTGTTGCGAAAGGGTTCCATGTCGAGAGCTTTCAAATTTGTTGGTCTCATTTTCGTCGGTTTCTGCCTGCTCCTTCTCCTAGGCTTCAATGCCGCAGCGCAATCCATTTACGGAACCATCACCGGTACTGTGGCGGACGCCTCGGGCGCCGTGGTTCCAAATGCTAACGTCACCTTGACTAACGCAAGTTCGGGGGACGAGCGCAAAAGCGTGACCAACTCCGATGGCTACTATTCCTTCTCCTCCGTTCCGGCGGGCACCTATATGGTCACCGTTGATGCTCCAGGCTTTGAGAAATCCGAAACCACCGGCATCGAACTTCTGGGCGCCGCCGACCTGAATTTCAATTTCGCATTGAAGATCGGCAGCTCGAAGACCGAGGTGCAGGTGGTCAGCGCGGCCGAGCAGATCATCCCGGTCGATTCTGGTGAAAAGGCCATCGTTCTGACCCAGAAGCAAATGCAGGACTTTCCGATCGTCGGCGCGAACGCGGCCGAATTCATCAAAATTCTCCCGGGCTTCGCCGCGCGCAACAACAGCGACAATATGCGCAACGGCTCCGACTACTCAGGCCAGATCATTGGAATCAACGGCAACGGTGACGGCGGCAGCCAAAGCCCGCTGAATGGCGCTTATGTCGCGAACGGCGCCGGCGTGAATAATATCGACATAACCGCCGACGGGGCCCACGTCTCTGACCCGGGCTGCAACTGCGCCACTCCCGTCAATCCCAACACCGACATGATTCAGGAGTTCAAAGTTCTCACCTCGAACTTCAGCGCGGAAAACTCGAAAGGCCCAATCGTAATCAACACCATCGCGAAGGCCGGCGGCAAGGATTTCCACGGCGAGGCCTACTTCTCCGCCCGCAATTACACCCTGAACTCCAATAACTGGATTAATAACTACACTTCTACTCCGCGCCCGCAGAACCAGTTCTACTACCCAGGTGGAAACCTCAGCGGCCCGATCTTGATCCCGAAGACGGGCTTAAACAAGAATCGAGACAAGCTTTTCTTCTTCACCGGATACGAATACTATAAGCAAACCCTTGATACCGGATTGTTAGCCGCAACGGTGCCTACGCAGGGCATGCGCAATGGAGATTTCAGCGCTGCTCAGTTGTCCCAATTGGGAATCAAGACGTCCAGCGGCACCGCCGCCCCGGCGCTGAACGGGTGTCTAACCGGCGCAACGCCTCTCACCAGCATCGTCAACGGGAAAACTGTAAATAACTGTACAACTCAAGTGACAAACGGTACTTACGGAATATATCCCAACAGCATGATCCCAGCCCAATATATCAGTCAAACGGGCCAGAATTTAATGAACCTTCTGCCGATGCCCAACACCAATCCCAATACGGACGGTGGATATAACTGGACCAAAGACGAGATCTTCCCCCAGAACTCCTGGCAGTGGCTTTCACGCGTTGACTACAACATAAGCGATAACACCAAACTATTCGTCCGCTACAACTTGCAGGAAGAGGTACAACAGTTCCCGGTTAGCCTATGGTGGCGCAATGCCAATTCAGTCCCCTACCCCACGCCGGTTCTGGGCAAAAATAATTCTAAATCTGTATCGGCTAGCTTGACTCACGTGTTCAGTCCCACGGTTTCAAATGAGTTCGTCTTCGCATTTACTTATGTTGGGTTCCCGAACGTATTCCAGGATCCTTCTAAGGTAGACCGCACCAATCTAAACATTCCGTTCCAAGGTCTCTATCACAACGGCGTCGCGCAGATACCGTCCTACTTGACTTGGGGTGGGGATTTCGCCACCATCTTTAACCCGGGCGGGTTCGAAGCGGGCGGGGCTACCCAGGGTCTCTACGCCAATAAGTGGCTGCCTTCATTCAGCGATAACCTCTCGAAAGTTTGGGGCACCCACACCATGAAGTTCGGCATGTACTACGAGCATGTCATCAACAAGCAACCGAACAACGGATATAGCAACGGTTTGATAATCGAGGCCGATAACTGGGGTGGCCCCACCGGAAACGCCTATGCGGATCTGCTGACCGGCAATACGGCTCAATACACAGAACAGAACTTTAACAACATTCACGACGAGGGTTACAACACGATCGAATTCTTCGGCCAGGACAGTTGGAAGGTCACTAAGCGGCTGACCATTGACTATGGTCTGCGCCTTTCTCATCTAGGCGCCTGGTACGACAAGGAAGGTTACGGATTCGCCGTTTTTGAGCCGAGTCTCTACAACGCGGCAGCGCCCATAACCTCCTATTCCGGTTTCACCTGGAACAAGAAGGACAGCGGCATTCCGTTATCGGGATTCCCGAATCGCGCTCTCTTTTACGCCCCCAGATTCGGCATGGCCTACGACGTTTTTGGGGACGGCAAGACCGTGTTTCGCGGCGGTTGGGGTATGTTCTACTACCACAACTCTCAGTTCACCCAAGGTCTCGACGTTCCTGAAGGTGTTCAGGCGCCCACTCTCAGTGGCCTGACTTTTACGCAGATCCAGCAGACCAACCCCGGCACTGTGTTCGGCTCCAGTGCGGGTCTCAATCCGAAGGACGACAACGAACCGCTCACTACCAGCTACAGCGCGACTATCTCGAGGCAACTACCGTTTTCATCGTTGTTCGAAATCTCGTACGTCGGAAACAAGAGCAAGTATCAATTGAATCCGTCCGGAGTTGGAACCAACGCGAACGCGCTGCCCTATGGAACCTTGTTCAATATCGGGTCAGATCCTGGCGCAAGCTCTCTAGGTACCGGGCAATATCTGTATGGTCCCTTCCCGACATATCAAGCTGTCAACGTCGCAAATCACAATCTCTATTCGAATTACAACAGCATGCAGATTAGCTGGGTAAGACAGAAAGGCAATTACGATATCTCGCTGAACTATACCTGGAGCAAGGCTATGGGTATCGTCGGACAAGATCAACTGAACTTGAACAATGATTATGGCGCCGAGCCTTTTGATCGCCGCCAGATTATCAACGCCGCGTACTCCGTTCAGCTTCCCAGCCCGCTTAAGGGAAACCTGGTCGCCCGAGGCCTTGTGAACGGCTGGCAGATTTCAGGTATCACGGGAATTCAAAGCGGCATCAACTTGACCGGGACCAGCCTGTCTCTGGATAGCGGGCAAGCCTTCAACGTGACTAGCAACATATCCAGCGGAATAACGGCTAACAATGCCTATCATTCCGCCGTGAACGCTGGCTCCATCAACGGGACTTACAACATCCCCATCAATCCAATCATCACCTGTAACCCTACTGCAAATCTCGCTCCTAATCAGTACCTCAATGGAAACTGCTTCGCGTTGCCGACCACTCCGGGAACCAACGGCCCCATCGTGCCGCCCGAATATTTCGGCCCCTGGTTCTTTAATAGTGATCTCTCATTATTCAAGAATTTCCAAATATCGGAAGCCAAGAAACTTCAGTTCCGCTTTGAGGCGTATAACTTCCTCAATCACCCCATCTGGAGTTTCACTAGCACCGGCGTCGGCTCTAACAATATTAATTTGACGTACAACGCGGCCGGGCAGATGAGCAACACAACCTTTGGGTACGCTCCCGTGAAACTTGGCCAGCGCGTTATCGAAATGGCGGTGAAGTTCTACTTCTAATCCCTGTGGGCCGGGCGTTCCCGGCCCGTCTTATATAATTGTGGGAAACCGCAAACTTGATGTTTCGCCTTGCTCTAGCCGTATTTTGTGCTGGCGTCTGTAGTGCTCAGAGTACGCAGTCTCCCCGGGGTCTCCTGAAAGAAGCCCTCGCCTTTCAGCAGGCAGGCAAGCTGGACGAAGCAATTCGCGATTATCGAGCTCTACTCGATACCTACCCCGAGATCTCCGAGATTCGATCCAACCTCGGCGCGGCGCTTGCCGGGGAAGGCCGCTACACAGAGGCCATTCTCGAATACAAGCGCGCCCTTCTTGCTCAGCCGAGCTCCCAGGTCCGTCTCAATTTGGCCCTCGCCTACTACAAAACGGGTCAGCTTGACCTTGCGGTCGACACTTTGCATAAAGTGCGCGAGGAGGCGCCTGCCAACTTGCAGGCTCTCACCTTGCTGGCTGACTGTGAGCTGCGGCTTGGTCACAATAAGGAAGTGATCGATCTGCTCGATTCGCTTCAGCGAGCGGACCAGGACGATCCGGCGATCATTTATCTTCTCGGAACCGCTCTGATTCGCGATGGTCAGACCGCCAAGGGCCAGCTCGTCATCGACAAGATCCTCAAGAACGGCGATTCGGCCGAGGCCCGTCTTCTAATGGGAACCACGAAATTCATGGTCAATGATTTCGCCGGCGCGCTTACCGATCTCCAGAAAGCGGTCGATCTCAATCCCAATCTCCCCGACGTCTATTCCTATTACGGACTCGCCCTGCTCTCGACCGGGGACCAGGCTGGCGCTCGTAAGGCATTCGAGCGGGAAATCGAGATCGATCCCAACAACTTCGATGCAAATCTGCGTATGGGTGTCTTGCTCCGCCAGGATGAAGATAACGACAACGCGCTTAAATTCTTCCGCCATGCCCTCCAGATACGTCCCGGCGATCTCGGTGTTCGTTATCAGATCGCCGCCCTCGAGCTGGCCCAGGGAAATATCGAAGAAGCCTCCCGCGATCTGCAATCAATCGTCAAGGAGGCTCCCCAATTCACCGAAGCGCACGTATCGCTCGCGACGGTTTACTATCGCGAGAAACGCAAGCCGGAGGGCGACCGCGAACGCGCTATCGTAGCTCGCCTGAATGCCGCGCGTCAGAGCAACGAACCGGCGGTCGAGGCCAAGTGAAATATCTCGCGCTTCTGCCTTTGGTGTTTACTCTCGCCGCGCAGACTCAACCGCCCGTAGAAAAAAATCCCAGCGCATTTGACGTGATCGCCAAAAAAGCCGAAGCCGCCCGCCAAGATAGCAATACCGTGGAGGCTATCGCTCTATACAGTCAAGCCGTTCGCCTCAAGGCAGCTTGGAGCGAAGGCTGGTGGTATCTCGGCACTCTTTACTACGATTCCGATCAATACACGGATGGCCTTGCCGCGTTCCGCCGCCTGACCCTGCTTGAACCCAAAATGACTGTAGCTTGGGCCATGCTCGGTCTCTGTGAATTCGAAACGAAGAATTACGATCACGCGCTCGAACATCTCCAGCAAGCGGGCGTTCTCGGCCTGGCGCCCGATCAGAGTTTCTTCGCAGTCGCCAGGTATCACGAAGCCCTCTTGCTCACCCGCTCCGAGCAATACGACGCGGCAATCGACATTCTCTCCAAAATGATCGCCCATGGCGACACCGGACCAAAGCAGATCGAAGCCCTCGGCATTGCGTGCCTATTCAAGCCTGTCCTTCCCAGCGAATTGCCTCCTACGGAGCGTGAGCTGGTGATGGCCGTCGGACGCGCCATGGCCGACGCCGCAACTCGGCGCACCGCGGATGCCGTCGCGCAATTGGAAGCCCTGCTTCGCGATCATCCGAATCAGCCGCAGCTTCACTATCTCTATGGCTTGGTTCTTCTCGCCGGAGACCCCGACAAGGCGCTCCAGGCCTTCCAGGAAGAGCTCGCCATTTCTCCAAATCACGAACAGTCTTTCATCAGCATCGCCGGAGAGTACCTCAAGCGCACTGACTATGCATCGGCCCTGCCTTTTGCGGAGAAAGCAGCCGCTGCGGAGCCGAACTTGTATTTCGGGCACGCCATGCTGGGCCGCGTATTAGTCGAGGGCGATCTCGATGTAGCGCGCGGCGCGAAAGAATTGGAAATAGCCGCCCGGCTCGCCCCCACCAATCTTCAGGTTCGCTTTACCCTCGCTAGTGCTTACTCGAAACTCGGACGAAAGGAAGATGCCGCGCGAGAGCGAGCCGAGTTCCTGCGGCTCAGAGCTCAGACCGATGTTGCCAGTTCAGCGTCCGGACAGAAGTGAGAACGTGTCGCAAACGGTTGCCCTCCTCTGTTTGCTGTCCTCCCCGCTTCTCATGCGCGCCTCAGATCGCGTTTGCGCAACCTGTCACTCCGCCCAAGCCAAACCGCATCCCGCTACATCGATGGCCCACGCGCTTGAGCTGGTTTCCGAATGCGCCATTTTGCGCGATCATCCGATTCTCACTTTCCAGGAAGGTAAATACTCGTTTCGAATCGAAAGGAAAGGCGAGCAGAGCATCTACACTGTGTCCGACGGTCGGCAACAGATTTCCGTCCCCATCGGTTGGGCCTTCGGCTTGGGAGTCGCAGGACAGACGTACGTTTTCCAAAAAGACGGTCAGTTCTACCAGACGCGCGTCAGTTACTTTCATGAGATCAATGGACTCGACCTCACCCTGGGCGCGCAGAACATCAAACCGGCAAATATCGCGGACGCAGCCGGCATGTTGATGGGCCGCGATGAAAAGGTCGCCTGTTTCGGCTGCCACTCGACGGATGCCCGCCAGGGCGTCCAGCTCACGCTCGATACCATGAAACCCGGCATCCAGTGCGAGCGCTGCCACGGACCTACAGAACACCACTTAGACGGCATTCAACGCGGTGATCCGAAACTTGCGGAAATGAAGAGCCTCAAATCGCTCTCGACCGAGCAACTCTCCACGTTCTGCGGCCAATGCCATCGAACCTGGGAGCAGATCGCAGTTTCCGGAAAGCTGGGAATCGTCGATGTCCGCTTCCAACCCTACCGGCTCACCAACAGCAAGTGCTATGACACGGACGATTCGCGAATCAGTTGCCTCGCCTGCCATGATCCGCATCAAGAAATCAATAGGAACGACGCTGCTTACGATTCCAAATGCCAGGCGTGCCACGCCGGCGGCAAGCCAAATGCCCGAGCTTGCCCACGGAGCCGCGACCGTGAGGGAGCGGCCACCAGTCCCGCACCCGGTTCGCCAGCGCTGAATCAGATCGTACCGAGCCACGACCGTAAGGGAGCGGCCACCAGTCCCGCACCCGGTTCGCCAGCG
>JBAUUG010000056.1:0-23458 GCA_049582585.1 Bryobacteraceae bacterium
GTCCTACGGTCATCACCAGCGCGGGATTGGGTCGGCTGCTTATTTTTGACGCGACCAGTGAAACTACTCCGCTGGGCGATCTCCCCTCAGTTGAGCAGGGCAGTTTCGCATTGCTCTGCGCAGGCGATCAAGGTGATATTGCAAAAATGCCGGCCACCAAACCGGAGGTCAACAGCATTGACGTCAGCGTGGATGCTCAGCTGACCGCCGCGGGAGATCTCCAAGCGTCACTTAATACGGCGCGGAAGGGCCAACCGGCAGATTCGGCGCGAGACGCCCATTTGCGGCTGAATCCCGACGAATTTCGCAGATACTTCGAGCAAGTTCTCTCCCGAACGGTGAAGGCAGCCTCGGTCTCAAGCTTCGATGCAAGCGACAATTTCGCGGAGAACACCTTCGATACGAAAATTGCGTTCACCTCCCACAACTACGCCCAGTTGATGCAACAGAGATTGCTCCTCTTTAGCCCGTCTATGATCGAGCCCTCCGCGCCTGTCTTTCCGGTAAACACGCGGCGAACCGAGCCCATCGTGCTCAGGGCGGAGTTGTACCGGAAGCATGTGCGCCTGAAGCTCCCGGAGGGATTTAAGCTGGATGAAATACCCGAATCCGCGACAGCCGACTCCGCTTTCGCTCATTTCTCCCTGCGCTTCCGGCAACAAGCAGGCGAGCTGATCATGGATGAGGAGCTGTCAACCGAAGCCGTGACCTTGCCCCCCGAACAATATCACGAGGTCAAGGCCTTCTTCGACAAGTTCGGCGGCGCGGATCAACAACGCGCTGTGCTGGTCAAAGACTGATGTCTGGATAGGGAGGACGTCCTCGTCTGCGCCGCGCCTCCTGGTCCAGCACTCTAAAAGTGGATTCCTCCGCTGCAAACCAGCACCTCTCCGCTGACATAGTCTGAAAGCGGCGAGCAGAAAAAGAACACTGCGTTCGCGGCGTCTTCCGGCGTGCCGAGCCGGCCAAGGGGAATCATCTTAATAGCCTGCTCGCGAGCTTGAGCTTGCATGCCGACGTGAACTTCCCTTTCGCCAATTGAGATAGCCGTCGTAGGATCGTCCATGGGCTTGATCAGGCGCGTATCGATCAGCCCGAACCCCACTCCATTCACCGTCACGTTGTAACGTCCCCATTCCTTCGCCAACGTCTTAGTAAGGCCGACAATGGCCGCCTTTCCCGAAGCGTACCCGATCTGCCCGGGATTCCCATCCAGTCCGGATATCGACGTGATGTTCACAACCTTGCGAACCACGTGAATGCCCGCCTCTCTCTCTTTCTTAGCTGTTTCGCGGAGAAAGTGAGATGCGGCCCGGAGGAGCCGGAACGGAGCAACCACGTGTATATCGAGCATCGATTGAAACTGCTCATCCGTGGTCTTTTGAATGACGCTGTCCCAGGTGTAGCCGGCGTTGTTGACGATGATGTCGGCCGATCCGAACTCCTCGAGACATTTTTGGACCACCGCCTCTGGAAACTCCGGCTTCGTCAGATCGCCCGCGATGGTCGAAACCTTCGCGCCCGAACCGCGGATTGAAGTTTCTCCCTGTCGCAAGGCAGATTCATCGATATCGACGAGCAGGACGGAAGCTCCCGCGCCGGCCAGCTTCTCAGCGATCGCGCGGCCGATGCCCCGCGCTGCGCCGGTTACAATCGCGGCTTTGTTTGAAAGAGAGATGTTCATTGGATATGGATTCGCGAAGGCCAGAATATCACTAGAAGAGCAACATCTGTCGATCGGCAAGCGGAGGCGGGTTCATCTGCTCGAGACCTCGCGCAGGAATCCCGACGCGTTCGCGAATGGCGTCAACCATCTGCCGGATCCGCTCCGGGTACGCTCCCCTAAGATACGCGTCAGTTGCAAAGCTTTTCTCATAACGGCGCAGATGCTCCGGAAAACGATCGGCCAGGAACGGGAAGAACACCCGCTGCGCGGCAGGTTGCAAGAACAGCACGCTCGCGCCGAAGTGTGCTGCTCCGGCAGCCTTCGCCGCCCTAGCGACAGACTCTAGATTCTCTTCAGAGTCGGTGATCAACGGCAGAACCGGATTGGCGATTACGTCGATGGAAATTCCAGCTGCGGCAAGTCGGGAGACTGCTTGCATCCGCAGATCCGGACGCGGGGCGTATGGTTCGGTCAAGCGCGCCAAATCTCGATCCATGGTGGTCACGGTGAGCGTGACACCCACTTCGTTATGGACAGACAAAATTTTCAACAGCGCGATATCTCTCGTCACCAGGTTCGATTTGGTGGTGATGAAGATGCTCGTATTGCGTAAGCAGGTCATCGCTTCCAGAACCCGCCGCGTTCGTGTGAATCTTACTTCCGCAGGTTGATAGGGATCTGTGGCCGTTCCGATACCGATGATGTGTCCCGGCTTTACAGCTTTGAGCTCGTCCGCGAAGCTGGAAACATCCCAATCCTTCGCGTAGATCTCAGTCTCGAAGGCGTTCGGGGCGTGTCGTTCCAGGAAATCGTGAGTGAAGCGAGCGTAACAATATTTACATCCGTATTCGCAGCCACGGTAAGGATTGATTGACCAGTGAAAAGGTACACGTTGCGAGTTACAGCGATTCAGCCATTTGCGCGTGGGTAAGGTCCGATATTCGACGCGCCGCTTTTGGGACAGCACCGCCCCTTCCGCGGCAAGCCGCGCGATGCCCACCAGCCTGACCAGTTGCTCCATGAGAGAGGCCTCTCAAGAGCTATATTCTCCGTTTATTCGCCTAAAGTCAAGCCGCCGGCGCACCCACCAGCGAAATGACGCCTTTCTGGCGTAAGCCGTTCAAGGCGAGACCATGGCGGCCGCGAACGCCGGTTTTCTCGAAAATATGCTTCAAGTGAATCTTTACGGTTCCTGGTCTAATCCCAAGTTCTTGGGCAACTTCCCGGTTCTTGAAGCCCTGCTCGACCAACTCCATGACTTGGTGCTCGCGGGGTGTCAAATCGGTCCTGGTTTGTGCCTCGATGCTGGTCGATTCGCGGAATACTGAGTCTTGCATCCAGCTCCGGCCTTGGGAAACCGCTCGCAAGCACGATAGGACGGTCGACGTATCAGCGGATTTGCGCACAATGCCTTTTGCGCCCGATTGTAAAAACCGCAGCGCTTCCGCTTCGGTTATAGACATTCCCCAAATCACGACCGCCGGCACAGTGGAACGCGTGGTCCCGTGTTCCGCGGGCAGTTGACTCAATGCGTCTAGAACGGTCTTTGCGCCTAATCCCTTATCGATGATCAGCACATCCGTTCGGTCGGCCCCGGGGCTGAGCATCCATTCCGCCGGCGACGCATGCGATGACCCGAATTCCAGGTCCTCAGTCGATTCGATCAAGTGCTGGAGGCCCTTGACCGTCAGCGGTTGTGTCTCACATATTGAGACGATTCTCTTCTTGTTCTTACTAGATTCGGGATCCATAATTTGCCTACGCTCCTCATCGGCAGCCCTTGTCTTACACTTGAGTGGTGGGATAGGCATATTACTCTCTATCTCGAGGAAAGTCGCTTTGGGACGAATATTCGCGTGCGGATTCTGTACGGTACTTGTGGCGCTTTCTCTGGCGTGCAGCAATAGCAGCCGGGAAACCGCTCGGGAAAAAGCTCGAAAGCTAACCCAGGAGGCTAAGCAGGAAGCTAAGTCGCTGGATCACAAGATCGCGCAGGGTATAAATGCTGCCGGTCCGGTGCAACAAAACGGCACGTCTGAAGCCGAAGCGAAGCTGAGGCACGGTGGCCAAGAATTGCGTGCGGCAGGGGGCCACGCGGCTGTCAAGCTCGATCATGCGGCGATGATAGCCAAGGTCAAAGCCAAGCTGGTCAGCGACGTGGGTCTCTCGGCGGCGACAAGCATCGACGTGGACACAAACGGCGGGGTGGTCACGCTGCGCGGAACCGTTTCCACAGCGGATCAAAAGCAGCAAGCCGAGCAGGCAGTTCTGCAAGTGAATGGCGTGGCTAAGGTGATCAACGAGCTTCGCGTACAGCCTTGAACTTTATTGCGTGGCTCGCTGTATGGCTATCCGTATATCGAGTCCCCCGATGTATTTGTCGGCAGCCCCGTAGTAGCCGATCAATTCGAGACTCCCGTTCGCTGCCGCATCGCCCTTCGCCACGGCTCCTTCGAGAAAAATGACGTTTGGAACATTGCCGATTCTTTCCCATTCAAGCGTCGGGACGACAAATGGCTTATCTGCTCTCGCGATGACGCGTTTTGGATCATTCCGGTCGAAAAGCACCCATCCGGGACCATAAACCAGATGATCGTCCGCGCCGTTGTACAGCAGCAGGATGCCCGCTTCTGTCACGAAAGGCGCCGGCCCCGGCTCCATGACCCGCGAATCGAACGCGCCGGGGCGCCGGTCGAGAACGGGCTGATCCGTGGCATCGCTCCAATGGAGCAGATCAGTGGACGCTGCGAGACCCATGTAATCTCGCGATGTCCCGTCTGCATCTTTGCGGGTTCCTAGATAATACATCCACCACTTCCCATTGATCTGTTCCGGAACAATGGCGCCGGATTTTGTCCACTGCGTATTCCAAGTACCGTGATACGCAGGCAGAAGGACGCCTTTGCGGTCCCAATGAATAAGGTCGCGCGATGTTGCTAAACACAGTTGAGCTGAATGCGTGTCGTATCCGGTATAAGTCAAGTAATAGACGCCGTTGATTTGAACCACGCGCGGATCTTCGACTCCGCCATTCTTCTCGTAGTCCGCTTCGGGAGAAAGCACCGGCTCGGGTCTTATGATGAAGTGCAAGCCGTCGGTACTCTCGGCGTAGCCGATTCGCGAAGTCTGTTTCCGGTCCTGGGCGCGGAAGAGCAGGACGGTCTTGTCACCTTCTTTTATGGCGGTGGGATTGAACAGTCCGAATTGCGACCAATCCGGCCGGGGGCGAATAAGAGGCTGATTCGAGACTCGATCAGCCATGACTCGCACAGGCCCGATTGGCGCAGCCAGGTATGTTGAAATTACTGCGAGCAGCGCAAATCGCCGGCAAGACAAATGGGCAAGCGGGTTGAGCAATGATTCCTCTTTCTATGCGGCTTTCACGATTTTAGAAAACGATTCCGGGTCGAGGCTAGCCCCTCCCACCAGCGTGCCGTCTATTTCCGGCTCCTGCATGAGTCCACGAATATTATCGGGCTTCACGCTCCCGCCGTATAAGATGCGTAGACGCTCGGCCGCATCCGCGCCAAAACGTTTCTTCGCTTCAGAGCGGATCAACCGATGCGCCTCCGATGCAATCTCGGGAGTCGCCGTGTTCCCAGTGCCGATAGCCCAGATCGGCTCATAAGCTACGGTGATTCGGGCGAACTGCTCTTCGGTCAGTCCCGCAATGCCAACCGCGAATTGCCTGACTACGATTTCGTGAGTTTTACCTGCCTTGTGTTCCTCAGGGCGTTCGCCCACGCAAACCAGCGGCGTCAATCCTGCCTCCAGCGCTGCCTGAGTCTTTTTAAGCACATCGGCGTCGGTCTCATGAAAGTATTGACGACGCTCACTGTGGCCGACGAGTACCCAAGTGGCGCCCGCGGCATGCAGAATCTCGCCGGACACTTCTCCCGTATAGGCGCCTTCTCTAGCCCAAAATATATTCTGCCCACCGATCTGAATGGCGGTTCCCCTGCTTGCCTCGACAGCAGCAGGAATGCTGATAGCGGCGGGAAAGACCACCACTTCGCAGCTATTACTACTTGCTGTCAAGGGATTGAACTGCTCAAAGAACTTTGTGGTCTGCTCCGGGGTCTTATACATTTTCCAGTTAGCCGCCGTGACGCGTCGTCTCATACCGTGAGGAATTGTTTGTGTCCTTTCTGAATCTCGTGGAGAAAGCTGGTTCCGGCAGAAATCGTTATTCCGAAGTTTTGAGCGACGGTCTGACCAATGTCGGCGAGCGTTGCCCGCGTGCCGAGGCTTACGCCGCCGGCGACCTGAGCGCCATAAGCCAGCAGCGGGGTGTATTCCCGGGAATGGTCCGTCGATGGCGTAGTCGGATCACAGCCATGATCCGCTGTCAGGATGATCAGATCGCCGTTCTTCGTCTCCAGCGCAGGAAACCCGCGATCCACCGCTTCCAAAGCTCCCGCATATCCCTCGACATCGTTTCGATGTCCAAACTGCTGATCGAAATCAACCAGGTTCACAAATATCAGGCCGTCCGGCTGATCGCGCATCGCATCCTTGGTCTTCTGCATTCCATCCTCATTGTTCTTTGTCTTGACGGAACGACTGATTCCGCGCTGCAGGAAGATATCTGAAATTTTGCCGATGGCGTAGACAGGAACGTGGTTTTCGGCGAGCCTGTCCAGCAGCATGCCCTTTGGCGGCGGTACGGCATAGTCCTTCCGATGGGCGGTTCGCACGAACATTCCCGGCTCGCCCTCGAATGGCCGTGCTATCACGCGGCCCACTTCATGCGGGCCTCTCAGGATTTCCCGCGCTATCTCACACATCCCATAAAGCTCGTCGAGTGCGATCACCTTCTCGTGAGCTGCGATTTGAAAGACGCTATCGGCCGACGTGTAAACGATTGGCGCTCCGCTTCGAACGTGCTCCCCACCAAGCTCTTTGATGATTTCCGTTCCTGAAGCCGCCTTGTTCCCGATTGTTCTCCGCCCGATAGCTGCTTCGAAGCGTTCCATTACCTCCGGCGGAAAGCCGCGCGGGTAAGTGGGGAACGGCGTATCGAGCAGAATCCCCGCCATTTCCCAATGCCCGGTGGTGGTGTCCTTGCCCGGTGAAGCGAGCGCGCACTTGCCGTACGCGCCCTCGGGATGCACGGCCGGCGGAAGACCCGCCAGCGCCCTGATATTTCCCAAGCCCAATCGTTGCAGATTCGGAAGATGAAGCTTGCGCCGCTTGGCGATATTGCCGAGCGTGTCGCTTCCCTCGTCACCGTAAGCCGCAGCGTCAGGCATCGCTCCAATCCCGACGCTATCGAGGACGATCCAGATTACGCGTTCAAATGGCTGCTGTATCAGCACGCGGACTTCATCGCTGTTGCGGTCCGTTGGCATCGGCGCCGGCGCCCTGAAACTCATCTTTCAGCCTCGCGGCACGATCGCGCACTAAGTGCATGAACGACTCATGCGCCGTGATTCGAGTGAGTAAGGGGACGAACTGGCGGGGTGCGGTCAATTCCTTGCGCAGCCACAGAGATTCGATATCCGCGAGCGCATCGTTCACCCCCAGCTTGTCATAACGCATGGTCCGGTCGAGTTCCAAGTACGCGCGCTCGGTTGAGGCAATCTGCTCGAATTTGTTAAGGAGTTGCTGGGCAATTTCGTTCGTCGAGTAGTTAAATGACACTTCGGTCGGCTTGCCATCCTCGCCCTCATACCGGAACGTCTTCTTGCCTGTATTCGCCACCTTCAAGCCGGATTCGAGAGGCGCTTTGAAGTAGTCGAGCTTTTCGGCCAGTGAGAACAGTCCATCCGCTTCACCTGGTTGAAGCTGTGCTTTTAGAGGCTGATCGTCCTTGATCGATTCCTTATATTCCAGCGCGCCGGTGCGATCGACATCCACGTAGATATAGTCGGGGGCGCTACCCGGGAAGCTTCGAGTGAATATCAACTTTGGAGGAGCGGCGTAGAGGGGCCCGAAGACAAAGATTGCCAGGATCGCGGTCTTCATCGCCGTGCGCCGCTGGATATAACGGGAAACTTCGACCGGGCCCCATGGCAAATGGCGACCGCCAGCGCGTCGGTTGCATCGTACGATTCGAATTCAGGCGTTGCGCCGAGCAAGGAATGAACCATCATCTGAACCTGGTGCTTCTCGGCGCGGCCGTACCCCACTACGCTTACCTTCACTTCAAGGGGAGAGTACTCGCTGACAGCAAGTCCGGCCTCAGCCGCAAGAAGCAATGCCACCCCGCGCACATGGGCCAGCTTCAGCGCGGATTTTGCGTTGACGGCGTGGAAAACCTCCTCGACCGCGAACGCTTCGGGCGCGAATTCTTCGAGCATGCGGCGCAATTCCTCGGCGATGAAACGCAGCCTGCGCTCCAGCGGATCGGCGGTCCTGGTGCGGATAACTCCGGCCGTTACGAATTGGTGAGAGCGCCCATCGGTATCGATGACGCCGAACCCGGTCCTCTCGGTTCCGCAGTCTATTCCGACGATTCGCATGCTGAACCGCGATCGTAAGGGAGCGTCCGTCAAGCCAAGGCTGCTACTTCCGCCTCATCGACTTCGTAGTTTCCATACACGTTCTGCACATCGTCGTGCTCTTCCAGCACGTCGTAAAGCTTGAGCATGGCCTGGGCGTTTTTGCCTTCGAGCTTGATGGTATTCTTCGGAACCATGGCAATCTCAGTCGATTCCGCCGGAATGCCGGATTTCTCGAGCGCTTTCAGAACGGCTTCGTGCGCTTCCGGAGGCGAGAGGATTTCCCAGGCGCCTCCATGATCGCGAAGATCGTCCGCGCCCGCGTCGAGGACAATGTTCATCAACTGATCTTCCGTCGCTTTCGCGGCGTCGACGATAATCTGGCTCTTGCGCTCGAACATCCATGAAACGCTGCCCTGCTCGCCGAGGTTGCCCCCGTGTTTTGAAAACATGTGCCGGATCTCGCTCACCGTGCGGTTCCGGTTATCGGTGGCCACATTCACCAGCACGGCCGCGCCGCCCGGGCCATATCCTTCGAATAAGATTTCATCGATCTGGCCGCCCTCCAGCTCACCCGTCCCGCGCATGATAGCGCGCTTGATGTTATCGGCCGGCATGCTGACGGCTTTGGCGGCCGTGATCGCCGTACGAAGCCGCGAATTCGAGTCAGGATCACCGCCGTTGCGCGCGGCGATCATAATTTCCTTAATCAACCGCGTGAACGCCTGCCCGCGCTTGGCATCCGTGGCTGCCTTCTTGTGCTTGATGGTGGCCCATTTACTATGTCCTGACATCGGAAAACCTCAACTTTCGAGGATAACAAAGATGAGGGTATCGCGAGCCTCACTCAGCTCCGACGTTCAGTCTCATGCCGCCCCCTATAACCAGTCCGTGATGGTCAATCCGCGCACCCGGCGAAACTCTCCGGCATTGTGGGTCACAAGTGTCGCTCCATGTGCAAGCGCTGTTCCAGCGATCAGATTGTCCATAGGACCGATCGCTGTCCCGGCTTTCCGAAGAAAACTGCTCAACTCGGCAGATCGTTTTGCCGACGCTAAATCGAAAGGCAGAACGGAAACCGCCGTAAGTAGTGCATCCAACTGGCTTCGACGCTTTGCCGGTTGCGTTGATTGCGCGATTCCCATTTCGAGTTCATACAACACCACCGAAGGAATACCTACATCCGAAGGGGAGACCGCGAGCAGGCGATCCTTCACTCGCCCCACGCCCTTGAAGAAATAGACTAACGTGTTCGTATCCAGAGCGAACATCAAAATCGCTCACGCGATGCATCCGTCCCCCGCGTCTCGCGAATTTCTTCCGCTGTGGGGAAGTCGGGCCATGCTCCCGCCAGCGCAAGCACGGGTACCGGCCATTCTCCCTTTACGCGCAGGCGAACAGCTTCAGCCACCCATTGGCTTTGCGAAATGCCGGCACCCCGCGTAGCCGCCTTCAGCATTGCCAGAGTCTTGTCATCGAGATAGAGCGTGATCTGGGGCACTTGTCACCTATATGTTCAATTATAAGTGAATATGGCCCCGCGTGTTGCGGCGGAAGAGAGCTAACTGGCTTTGCGTCGGCGAATGTAAAGTACCCCTACCGCAAAAGTGCCGAGAGCCGCGAGTCCGAATGACACCGGTTCGGGCGCCGGGTCGATCTCGCCGAACAGCCCGTCCTTCTGGTTGTTGATTCCGGCAGTGAAGTAAAGGGCGTCGGTATTGACGTTCGGGCCGCCCGTGCGGAACTCCAGAGACCAAAGGAAATCATTCACAACCGGCTTTCCGCCGGGCCCGTCGAGCGTGCCGACCCAAGCGTCAGTTGTCGGATTATACGCGTTGATTTCGCCGTTGCCGAAATTACCAACCAGCAGATCATTGCCAAAGCTGCCAAAGCCGGCGGGCGCCATGGTAATCCCCCAGGGCGCGTAGAGCGGGCCACCGGTTGCCAGCCGTTTCACAAAAGTGCCATTTGTGTTGAACACATCGACATACCCGCCGGGCAGGCCAGTGCCCTTCGCACTCAATTGTGCATAGGTTACGTAAAGGCTTGAGCCGATCAGTTGAATATTAAATGGCACAAAGCCAGTTACAGCGTGCGGATCGGTGAAGTTACCGGTCAGCGTCACCTGATGGTAACTGGAGTCGAAAACTCGAATCGCCCCCGTGGAATCCGCTGCGTAAAGATAGTTGGAGCTCTTAGAAGATGCGAGAGCGAGGCCCGTATAGATGGCGCCGGGCGTTGAGGCCAATTGTACGGCCGGGTTAGTTCCACCCCAACCATCAAGCGTGCCGTTCAGAGTGTCAAAGATAAAAAAGGCTGGGCTGCCGCCCGGCAGCGCGAAACCGGACCCACCGCTGAACACTTGTCCCGTGGGGCCGGTTAGCGGAGGAGTCCCCGGGGGGATCGGCACGGTCAAGTTAACCTTGTTTCCGATGCCGTCGTAGAGCGTTGCCGTTCCGGACCCCTGATTTGAAATCCAAAATGGCGAGGTAGGCGAGAATGACACGCCCCAGGGGTTCTTCAAGTTCGGGTCCGGAGTCGGGTTGAGGGTATTCTCACCGGGCAGATCGGAAACCAGGTTGATTTGCTCAAACGAGTCGGCAAGCAGAGACTTAGGCAGAATGCCAAGCACAGCGCTGAGCATGAAAGAAAGTGTAAGGAATCGAGCAGTTTTTTGCCACATTTGAACCTCCTGAAACGTGATGTTCCGTTTCCATAGATTCAAAATCGATGCGACAAATCGTGAAACTTTTGTAAAATTCGCGCGCGCCGAAGCTCCTCTCGGTGATTAGTCGCTCATGAGGAAAATGCACGGCCGCGCCTCGGCAGTGTGCGTGACTTCCCAATAATGCCGCAGAATGGAGTAGACCATCAAGCCGGTCTCGCCTTCGCCGAGCACGAAGTATCGAAAGGACTGCCGCATCGCGTTCTGCCGGGTCAATCGAATAAAAATCCCGGCCGGGTGTATCAGTTCGCTCAAATAGGCTATTGCATTCGCTTCCGCGACCGCCTGCGATGCATTCACCAGATACTGCCCATCTTCCCGGCTGACCTCGATTTCGATAGGCGAAAGGAACTCGCTGCGATTATCGAGCAGGTGAACTTTCACAAACGCAAGCGGGCCGCCCGTGCGATAGTATTGGCTAATTTGTTGGGCATGGCTGGCGCGAACCTCAGGATCGAGACTATCGACGGGAATCAAATTAGCCTTCGCGGCAGTCAGCTCTCCCCAGAGCCGCTCGGATTGAGCATCGCAAAACCGATGCCCCTCGACGCGAAGCTCGGTAGATCGCATATAACGGCTGATTCCGCTGATGATGAGTATAAAAAAGATAAAAAAGCTGGCAATGATGATCCCGTCCGTTCGTTCTTTGACGTTGACGATCGTGGTGTAGGCAAACACGATCACCACGGCCCAGCAGTATAGGCTGAGCGAACGTGATCGCTCCTTCCACAACGAAACCGCGGAAGCAACAGCGGCGGAGGACATCAAAACGAGAACGCCGGTTGCGTAGGCCCCGCCTTGAGCGTCAACATTGGCTCGAAACGCGAGCGTCACGATCACATCAAAGCCGAAAAGCACGAGCACCAGCGGTCGCGCGTACGCCACCCACTGAGGGGCCAGCCCGACGCGCGGAAGGTATCGCGGAACCAGGTGCAGTAAGCCCGCCATAGCGGATGCTCCGGCGAACCAGAGGATCAGAATGGTGGAGATGTCATAGACCGATCCGAAGACGCCTCCAAAATATTGGTGCGCCATGTAGGCGATAACGCGGCCGCTGGCCGAGCCCCCTTCTTTGTAGGCGCTCGGCGGCACTAGTAAAGCTGATACGAATGCGGAGAGCATCAAGAGCACGCTCATGATGACGGCGGCCGCGACCAGCAGTTTCCGCGTGTTTCGGATCCGGCTGACGGGCTTTTCCTGCTGCTCATCGCTCTCGCTGCCTCGAATCAGGGGCATCACCGAGACGCCGGTCTCGAAACCGCTTAGCCCCAGCGCAAGTTGAGGAAACAGGATTATGGCGGCTACGCCGACATGGGTCCAACTGCCTTGCGCATGCAGAGACTCGCGCCAATGGCCAAGCAGGCTAGGCTGAGAGAACACCACAAGCAATGCCTTGACCAGTACAATCGCATTCAGAAATAGATAGGGGATGCAAACCAGAGTAGCTAGACGGATTGCCTCTTTGAACCCTATGAGAAAGACCGCCGCCAGCAAAGCCAGGAGCACCAGCGTGAGACTAAGCCGGGCATTGCCCAGAAACGGGTGCAGATATGGATTTTCGATCGCGTGAGTAGCGGCATCGGCGGCCGACAAGGTCATGGTTATGACAAAATCAGTCGCCGCGAAACCCAGGAGCACCAGCACCAAAAGACGCCCCCACCAGCCGGGCAGAAGGTTTTCGAGCATGGCTATCGAGCCCTGCCCGACATACGAACGTCCGGCGACTTGCGAGTAGATGGGAAGCGCGCAAAGGAGAGTTACCGCGACCAGGACCGCCGTTGCGACGGGAGAGATGGCGCCGGCAGCGAGCAGAGCGATGCCGGGCTGATAGCCGAGGGTTGAAAAGTAATCCACGCCGGTGAGCCAGATCACCATGTACCAGGGTTGAGCCCGCCGCTCAATCTCCTCATGGGAACGGTGGGATTCGGCGCCGCGAATCCAGGCCTGCCAAGCCGAGTGCTCTCGTGCCGGAGCCGGCTCTTGCAGCGTCGTTAATTCGTTCGGAGTCACGGTTACAGCGTGGAGCTGCCTGAAGCCACGGCCGACTCATCGTGCTTCTCCTGATCGGCCAGGCAATGGGGGGTCCACGGAATGGCATTGAGGCGCGCCGGTTCAATTGGCTTGCCGCAATCGAGGCATGTGCCGTAAGTGCCCTCCTCCATTCGCCTTAGCGCCTCTCGCACTTGTGCCAGGGTAGCCGCGGCAAGCGTGCTCTCCTGAAACCCCGCAGCTTTTCCTTCAGAGGATATGACTTGATCGATCGGATCCTCGACTTCAGCCGAGCGAGAGTTTCGGGCTTCCTCTTCCAAGCGAGAGATAACCCCTAAGAGGTCTTCCTGTTTTTCCAGCAGTTGCCGCTTCAGTTCTTCTGTATTTGTCCGCACCACGGTCAAAGTATATGATGTAGCCGGCACGGAGATTACAACACGCTTTTAGCTGGTTTTGTCAGCGGTTGCAGAGCCGGGTAAGGGTAATCCTAAACCGAGAAAAGTAATCGGCTTCAGACTCATAGCTAAGCCGTAATCGACCGAAAAGTAGCATAAGAGATCAATGATGGCACCGGAATGGACAGGAGGCGTCGACACTGCTATGGCAATAAGCATAAGCAGATTGAAAGGCTCCCTGACCAGAGGTAGAACAGTCAAAGTCGGCAGGAGGCTTGTTGGGGACGGTCAACCCTGCTATGTAATTGCGGAGATCGGGATTAATCACAACGGAGACATCGATCTCGCCAAGCGGCTGATCAGTGTGGCCGTCGCGGCAGGCTGCGATGCTGTCAAATTTCAGAAACGCACGGTAGAAGTCGTATACACGCCGGAGGAATTGGCGAAGCCTCGGGAAAGTCCTTTTGGAACCACTAACGGAAGCCTTAAGCGCGCTCTGGAATTCGGCCTCGAACAGTACGAGGAGATCGACGCCTACTGTAGAGCGGTTAAGATTTCGTGGTTTGCGTCCTGCTGGGATGAGCTGTCGGTCCACTTGATTAATCGCTTCGATGTGCCGTGCTTTAAGATTGCGTCGGCTTCGCTCACGGACGATAATTTGCTCGCAGCCACGCGAAGCACCGGTAAACCGGTGATCCTTTCGACGGGGATGAGCACACTCGAGGAGATTGATCATGCCGTCGAAGTGCTGGGGCGTGAGAACCTCATACTGCTGCATGCGTGCAGCACGTACCCGGCCTTCTACGAAGAACTGAATCTGCGCGCCATAGCTTCCTTGCGCACTCGCTATGACGTTCCGGTGGGGTACTCGGGGCATGAAAGCGGAATAGCCTCGAGCGTCGCGGCGGCGGTGCTGGGGGCCTGCTGCGTGGAGCGTCACATCACCATGGATCGGGCCATGTGGGGAAGCGATCAGGCAGCCTCGCTCGAACCGAACGGAATCGCGCGTCTGGTCCGCGACATCCGTTTAACTGAGCAGTCCATGGGCGACGGCGTGAAGCGCGTATGCGAGCGGGAGTACCCGATTATGAAGAAACTGCGGCGCGTGGGGGCTACTGCAATTCCGGCATGAAGGCCCTGAAGGCCATCGCGCTGGATGTCGATGGAGTTCTGACGGACGGAAGAGTGTGGTGGGGTCCTGACGGGGAAGAATGGAAGCGCTTCTCTTTTGCCGATATCATGGGCGTCTCCGAAGCCCGTAAGGCAGGTCTCGTGGTGGCTCTGATCTCCGGCGAAGACAGTCCATTAGTAGACCGGTTCGCCCGCAAAATGGGCATTACTGACCTTGAGAAGAACTGCAAAGACAAGGCCGTTGCGTTGCGCCGCTTTGCGGAGCGGGCGGGATTAGCGTTGGAGGAAATCTGCTTCATGGGCGACGATCTAAACGACATCGGCGCCATGCAGCTGGCAGGACTAGCTGCCGCTCCCGCGAACGCGCAGCTTGCCGCGCGCCAATGCGCGGCTTTCATCTCTGAACATCACGGGGGAGATGGCGCGGTCCGGGAGCTAGTGGACGCAGTACTCGCTGCGCGGATAGCCGATCCATCGCTATAAAGAAGCCGTTAACAGGACATGCTTCAGGTCGCAACCCGGATCGGCGACTCGGAACAAGAACCACCTAGAATGGGTAAACTTTCCGACTACGTCATACAGTTTGTCGCCGATCAAGGCGTCAAGCATGTCTTTCTGGTGACTGGCGGCGGCGCTATGCATCTCAACGAATCGCTTGCGAAGTGTCCCCGAATCGAGCCGGTCTGCAATTCGCACGAGCAGGCCAGCGCCATCGCGGCCGAAAACTACGGCAAAGCGACGAATCGTTTGGGCGTCGCGATGGTGACCACCGGACCGGGCGGCACGAATGCCGTTACCGGAGTGGCGGGAGCGTGGCTGGATTCGACACCCTGCCTGTTCATCTCGGGCCAAGTGAAACGCCCCGACCGCATGTTCGACTCAGAAGGACAGCAGTTTGGAATGCGTCAGCTCGGCATTCAAGAAGTGGATATTATTTCCATCGTCAGGCCGATAACTAAGTACGCGATTACGGTTCTTGATCCTAGGACGATTCGGTACCACCTGGAGAAGGCCGTCCATATTGCCACGTCAGGGCGGCCCGGACCCGTGTGGCTTGATATTCCTCTCGACGTGCAAGCGTCGCCGATCGAAACCGAGAGCCTCCCCGGATTTGATCCCGCCGAACTTCAATCTCCCCCGAGCGATTCGAACCTGGCGAGCCAAGTTGAGAAAACAATTGGAGCGCTGAATAATTCTCAGCGGCCGTTATTGTTTGCGGGAAACGGCATTCGGCTGGCGCGCGCAGAAGGCGAATTCCAGGAATTGATTCGGCTACTTAAAGTCCCTGTGGTAGCGACGTGGTGCGCGGCCGATCTAATTGCCAGTGACGATCCGCTGTACGTTGGCCGCCCCGGCTCAGTCGCCGCACGCGGAGCTAATTTCGCGCTGCAGAACTGCGATTTTCTTCTTGCGATCGGGGCGCGCCTCGATTTCGCAATTACGGGGTATGCGCCGGATAAACTTGCGCGTGAAGCGTACAAGACCATGGTGGATATCGATCCCGCGGAGTTACGGAAGCTGGACGGCTACGTGCAACAACCGATCCGCGCCGATGCGGGTGAGTTCCTCCGCGAGGTTTTACGGCAGCAAGACGGTGTGAAGCAGCGGAAGCGCTCCGACTGGGAGGCACGCTGCGCCGACTGGAAAACACGGTATCCGGTGGTAACCGCGGAGCACCGCAAATCGGAGGGGCAGGTCAGCGTCTATTATCTCGCCGAGGTGATCGGGCATGAAACTGCCCCGGATGACCTTTTGGTCAGCGGCAGCTCCGGCAGCGGGATTGAGATCTTCCTTCTAGCCTGCCCAACCCGAACCGGCCAGCGAATCTTCCACACGGCAGGCCTGGGAGCAATGGGTTTCGGTCTCCCTGGAAGTATTGGCGTGTGCCTCGCCGGCGAGCGGCGGCGGACGGTCTGCGTGGACGGCGATGGCGGATTTCAGTTCAATATTCAGGAGCTGGAAACGGTGGCGCGCCTGAATCTTCCAATCAAATTCTTCGTCTTGAACAACGACGGGTACGCCTCCATCCGCGCATCGCAGACGAACTACTTTGGGGATGCCGGCATCGGGTGCGACCGGCGCACGGGGTTGACGGTTCCCGACATCTCAAAAGTGGCGGCGTCTTACGGAATCCAAACCAGCGTAATCGCGAATCAGGCGAACCTGCGCCGCGATGTCCGGAGCGTTCTCGAAAGGCCAGGCCCGGTGGTTTGTGATGTTCACGTGATTCCGGATGAGATCCGCGAGCCGCGGCTTTCGAGCGTGCTGCGATCCGATGGTTCATTTGTATCTAAACCGCTCGAAGATTTATGGCCATTTCTCCCTCGTGAGGAGTTTCTCGCGAACATGATCGTGGAACCGCTGCCGGAATGATGGCCTGCAGCTTAGAGCGATGAAGACCATCAGCATCATAACGGCCTGTTATAACGAAGAACAGAATGTGGAGGAGTTGTACGACCGCGTGCGTTCGGCGATGATCGGCGTTGGCCGTTACTGCTACGAACACATCTTCATCGACAACAGCTCGCAAGATGGAACTGTAGCAGTTCTTAAGCAGATTGCGAGCCGCGACCGGAACGTCAAAATCATCGTCAACGCCCGGAACTTCGGCCATATCCGCTCCCCGATGCACGCCTTTCTTCAAACCTGCGGGGACGCCGTGATCGGGATCGTTGCCGATCTGCAAGATCCACCGGAACTGATCCCAGCCATGATCGAAAAATGGGAGCAGGGATATTCGATGGCGCTGTGTGTAAAGAAAAGCAGCCAAGAGCATGGCCTGATGTTCTGGATTCGGACAAGGTACTACCAAACTGTTGAGAGGCTCTCGTCTATCCAGACTTTTAAGAACTTTACGGGCTTTGGATTATACGACCGCAAAGTCGTCGAAGCCGTGCGATCCTTCGATGATCCATACCCTTACTTTCGGGGAATGATCGCCGACATCGGCCTGCCGCATTGCGAAATCAGTTATGATCAGCCGCGCCGGAAGCGAGGCATCACGAAGAACAATTTCTACACCTTGTATGACATCGCGATGCTCGGCATCACGAATCTCTCGAAGGTGCCGCTCCGCGCTGTAACGTTTGCGGGCTTTCTCGCGGCAGTCGCCTGCATTCTGGCTGCGTTTGGTTATACAGTGTACAAGCTTCTGTTCTGGAATCGTTTCTCGGTGGGCATGGCTCCGTTAGTCATTGGGCTGTTCTTCTTCGCGTCCATTCAGCTGTTATGCCTGGGCATTATCGGCGAGTACATTGGCTCCATACATACATACGTTCAAAAGCGACCGTATGTGGTCGAAAAGGAACGCGTAAACTTTGAATTTCCACCCGGAGAACCGTCGCGGGAGAGCGCAATCAGCGGCAGTTTGCGCCGCATACTAATTAGGCCTGGCAACCCGGTGCTCAGGTAGGGCGTAGCAAACAAGTTCCCAGCAGTCCTCCGCGTATCGCCGCAGAAATATCTTGTGACGAGGGGATATGCTCCTGATGAGCGAAGGTATCTCCCAGAGGTGCTCCGAGCGATGATAAACGCACGCCGCGAGCACGGGCTGACTTTCATTTAGGATGCGCCGCGCCCCTTGAATGGCTTCTGGCTCCGCGCCTTCAATATCCATTTTTATGAAGGTCGGAAATCGCCCTTCCATAGCTTCATCGAGCGGAAGACACTCGGTTTCGCCGGAATCGCCCGCCGAGACGATTCTCGATGCAACCGCATTCCCCGCCGAGAAAAGAACTCGGGTGCGGGTGTTGCCGACCGCGTATGGAAATATCTCAATTCGTGAAGCGATCCCGTCCGAAAGAGTATGGCGGTACGTGTCCAGGGCCTTACGATTTATGGGATCCGGCTCAAGGGCATAGATCCGCTCGAAGCGGTTTTGGTTGAGAGTTAGGAAGCTACGAATCGTATCGCCATCGAAAGCGCCGCAATCCACCAATGTTTCATGAGCTGAAGGTGTGATCAGATCGGGCTGAAAGTAGATATCCGAAGCGTCTGAGTGGGGAAGCATGGCCTCAGAGTTCAGAAGTACTCGCCACGTCAGTTGTTCGCAAAATAACTTCCTGGAGGGATCATCGGCCAGCACGGAAAAAGCGCTTCGTATCGCATCCGCATGGTGAAAGATCACGGAGGGAAGGCCCAGGCACGAAGCAGGAATGAATATCTTGGAGTACTTCCAAAAGAGAGGCGCGAAGTGAAGGACGCAGCGGCACTCGAGTTGCTTCAGTTGCGCGCGTACGGTGCGGCCGTTATAGAGGGTGACTACAAAGCAGGCGCTGGATTTATACTTCTGGACGGCTTCAAGGGTCGGCAGAACTCTCAGCCCTTCAACAGTGGCGCCCCAGAGGCT
Organism: Bryobacteraceae bacterium; assembly: GCA_049582585.1. Lineage (GTDB taxonomy): Bacteria > Acidobacteriota > Terriglobia > Bryobacterales > Bryobacteraceae > Bog-105. The sequence goes on from JBAUUG010000056.1 coordinate 18,698, forward strand.
TGGATTATTGTCTGCAAAGTATTGAGCCGGATTTCCCACTTCTCGCAAGCAGCGCGCAGTCAATTTCCCCAACTCTCCCGCTCCAAACAAAACGAGGGTTCCACTGAATCGGCCGGCTAATCGATCGAAAGAGTTCTCCTCCCGGTCTTTTACCGATTGTGCAGGCTCCTCGTACAGGGCGGCCAGAGTCGTTTCGAGAAGGTCGTTATCCATAGGATTGCCGCCGGCTGCGTCATCAGCGCGGGCACGCAAATAACCTGACAAAATCGTTCGCGAAGATCGGCGGGCGGGTCCACACCCAACTGTCGGGATCATTCCACGCCTGGTCCGTGTCCTTGGCTACGAAGTAGTCGATCGGCAGGCTCCGGCAAGCAAGCAGAAACGATTGTGAACTCGAACCATCGCCCTCGGAAAAGAGCGCGGCCAGAATCGCCGAAATCGGGCCACATTGCCGAGGATCTCCCCCGAATACGGTTCCACAAGAACTGTCTTCCGCTACAGTCCGGCGATTGGCGTACAAGCCGTAGAAACTGTCCTGTATAGTCACGCGCGGATTCTGCTGAACGATTGCTTCAACCGCGGTTCTGGCCCGCAGCCACTCATGCGCCTCGCGATTGGCATAGGTCCGGCTTCCGAGCTTTTCATCATTTGCAAGCCATGAGATTTTAGGAACTATTGCTGCATCGGAGAGCAGGGGGAAAAACCTCAGCATGGCTAAGTCGTAAGCGACGCCGGCTGCTCCCAATATCAGCACGGCGATCAACAAATCTTTGGGCCCTTTGGCTATCCGCGAGGAGACGTTGAATCCCGTTAGAAGATCAGCGGCCCAGATAAGCAGTATGAACTGCGCAATCAAGAAGCCTCTCCAGCCCAGATCGTTATTCTCAATGACTCCCGATTTCAGAAAAGTGCAAGCCGCAACGCTGGCGCAAATCATCGTGAAACCGGCGAGCTCGTGACGCATACAGGCTCGCTTCCCCGCCCTAAATCTCTTCCAGACGATCCACCCGGCTACGCCGAAGAACCCGAGCTCGAGAAAATAGTTCACCGGCAACAACACAACATTAGCCAGCATCCGCGACGGGTAACTCACGGCTAACGCTTTCAAGAAGATCTGTACGAAAAAAAAATCTCTAAAGGTGAGCTGCACTGGCGCGCCGCCGGAACCCGGTCCACGCAAGCTAATCAAAAAAGGGATTGACAGCGCGCCCGCAACAACTCCGGAAAGCGCGAGCGCGAGCGTTTCCCTGTGCCATTTCTTCCAGACTGTAATAAGTGTCCAGCACAGAAGAAAGACGGCGAACACGAAAGCTACGTAAATAGAAGCGCCTACACCAGTTGCGAAGCAGACGCCGGCGGTGACTGAGGAGACGAGCCGCCGTTTTCCGGTTTGTTCAGCGACATCCCAAAGGATAAGAAATCCCATCAAGCACGCGAGCAAGCTGGAAAGAGCGTGCGGCTCCCACAACATCGTAAACATCCAGCCATCGACCTGATTGTTCCACCACTCGACGGAAGGCAGGATGGGTATGCGAGCTCCCTGGGTTCTCACCCACAACAAGAACAGTGTCGGCAGAATGTCAAGACCGGTAACTCCCAAGAGCAGAACTCCAATGAGAGCTCGCTTCGCGATATCGGCCGACAGGCTAGCGCTGAAGAACCGCAGATAGAGGGCTATGACGCACATGAAGCCGATGCCGCACCAGATCGTCGCACCGATAAGCGCCTGCCGCGCGTCAACGAGAGACCCGCTGATTTGGTGGACAAGAGCGGGCAGCATCAACCAGAAGTAGTGATAGCGGAGAACCACAGGGTGACCGGGGAAGAAGAATGGGTTTTGGGGCGGTAGTCCGAAGGCGCTGATGGCGCTCGTGAAGGCCGTGCGAACGGAATAGTCAAAACCGATCATCGAGAAGTACAAACGCCGACCGATTTGCAGGTCCATCAAAGATAGGACCGCAATCGCGATCCAGATGCCCACCACCCCGAGAACCAGACATTGCGTTCGGGTGGGCCGCGTTGGGCGAAGCCGTCCATTCTTCAGACCGCGCAAGAACAGGAAAAGCGTGAATAGGCACAGCACGCCATAGAGAGCGCAGACAACCGGCATAGAGAGCCAGCGCCCGACAAAGTAGACGATGACCGGACCTACGGCGATGGACAACGGAAGGCTCAACGCAAATCTGCAGTAAAGCGTCCGAGCACGGAATCGCATGGTATCCAGCAACCAGCCCAATGCGTATCCGGGGATGAAACTTACCAGCGAAAATAGGCAAAACGCTTCGAAAATCGCGGCACAATCCGCGGCCATAAAGCGGTGAGCGTGCGCGACCAGCACTAAAAGCTGGTGATGGGGGGAAGGAACTTTTCTCGGTCTAAACTGCCGCTATGCGGAAGCAGTCCTCGTACGGGTGGCCTCGGGAGGAAGCGCGCTCTCGAGATCTTCAAACTTCTGCGTGCGATGTATGAAGTAGTAGACGCAGAGCAGGGTCAACATAAAGAGAGCAAGAATCACCATAATCAAGGCGAAGTGCTCTAATTCGCGAATGGGCGCGGCGGCCTGATGCTCTTCCTGACTTACCAGGACGATCCATCCCAGGTTGTCGTAATGCTGCTTTAGCCCGGTGGCAGCGTAACCAACAATGTAAGGACCATTGCGGAGGCTAGCCATTTGCCATCCGTTCTGGGTACCTTGCAGCGAGCCGAGCTGATCCCGAATGGCGTCAAACTGCTGGGATTTAGTGCGCGAAAAAACATCCGCATTGGGAGCGCTCACAATTGTGCCGTCGTCGCTCACCAGCTCGGCACGCGCGCCATTTGCGATCTGATCCTGGCGGAAGCGCAGCATCAGGTCCGAGATGCTAACCGCGGCACTCAAGATGCCCGTGGCTGCGCCGGAAGCCGGATCGGTAACGGGCGCCCCAATATTCACGTAATAGGATTTCGTGAATTCATCGTCGATAATATCGCTGATTTTGACCGATTCCTGGCCGTTGTTGTAAACGGATTGCCAGTACGCGTCCTGAGCGTAGGACATTTTTGGGGGTGCCTGGGACGCAGCTACGACGTTGCCGCTCAGGTCTGTCACCACGATGGAGAGATAGCGAGGATCCAACGCTCTGCGCTGGTGGAGGAGCTGGGAACCGGTGGATGCGAGCATGCTAGCCGGCGCCGCGTTGGACTCGGCAGCGCCCCCTTTGCGGGTCCCACTCGTGGCAGCGACGATTGCAGGATCGGTGGCCAGGGCGCGAACAGCGGCCACGCGATCGCGCATAATCTGCGACACGTCATTGCTGTACATTTGCGCAATGGTCTTGAAATCGGTTCCGATGGAATTATCGGTGGCCCGGTCGCTGCGCTGGGTCAAAATCAGGCCGATTATGCTCAACGGCACGATGACGACAAGCAGTATGAGCACGAGCTTGGTAATGGAAACGCGAACTTCAAATCGATCCATGTCACACCTCCTATGGGTGGCTCCTGGAGGCGTACCAAAGCCCGGGTTGCGGCTTGGCGATTGATCGTCAGTCGGCCTGGGGCATGTGGCCGCTTCCCGCTTAAATCATACTCCCGTTGGACTAGGGATGGGGTGAAGTTGTATCGAAGTTTGTAGCGGGGCAAGCAGACGGCAGGGCCGTCTGCTCTACCTCCATACGGCGGTCTAGACTTCCTCGGCGGCGACGGCTTCTTCCCCGAGGTCGTCGGAGAGTCCACCGGTGTAGATGCCGGGCGTGTCCTCTGAATAGTCCTGCAGGCCATCCGTGAGGACAAGCTCCTGATCGGGCAATGGCTCTTCCTCGACCACATCCTCACCGGCGATCTTGACCCTGCGGTAATACTCCATACCGGTACCGGCAGGGATAAGCCGACCCATGATGACGTTTTCCTTCAAGCCACGCAGGTAGTCCACCTTGCCGTTAATGGCGGCTTCGGTGAGCACGCGCGTAGTCTCCTGGAAACTCGCGGCCGAGATGAACGAATCGGTAGAGAGCGATGCTTTCGTGATACCAAGCAGGAGCGGCTTACCGGTGGCGGGCCGGCCACCCGCTTCGATAACACGGTTGTTCTCTTCGCGGAATTTGAACTTGTCCACGACCTCCTCAGGCAGGAACTCGGAATCACCGATGTCCTCAATTCTGACCCAGCGCATCATTTGGCGCGAGATGACTTCGAGGTGCTTGTCGTTGATGTTCACGCCCTGGAGCCGATATACTTCCTGGATTTCGTTCACCAGGTACTTCTGTAGCTCCTTTTCGCCGAGCACGGCCAGGATGTCGTGCGGGTTGCGCGGGCCATCCATGAGCGGATCGCCCGAGCGGACGCGCTCGCCTTCCTGCACGTTGATGTGAACACCGCGCGGAATGGAGTATTCCTTCTGCACGCCGTCGTCACCCGTGATGTACAGCTTACGCATGCCCTTGCTGACTTCGCCGTATTTGACGACGCCGTTGATTTCGGCGATTACGGCGGTTTCGCGAGGCTTGCGAGCTTCGAACAGCTCGACCACGCGAGGCAGACCGCCGGTGATGTCCTTGGTTTTTGTGGTAGCGCGCGGAATCTTGGCGAGAACGTCACCGGCGTGTACCGTTTCACCGTCCGACACCATGAGGTGACCATGGGTGGGCATCAGATAACGCTTCTCTTCCGAACGTCCGCCGCCTTCGGGTCGAACGATAATGGTCGGGAAGCGCTTTTCGTCAGAAGATTCGGTGACAACCACCTGCATATTGCCGGTGATCTCGTCGACCTGCTCCTGAGTGG
>JBAUUG010000057.1:0-1921 GCA_049582585.1 Bryobacteraceae bacterium
GCGTAAACCGGCGGTTCACGGCTCGCGTCTCATACTGGGACTGTGAGAGCTTGTTTAGTTCTGGGTTTTGCCGCCTGCTTTGCGCTGCAGGCTGAAGACATAACGCCGCGGGTCGGGGACATTGAGATTTACGGCGCGCGTAAAGTTCCGCTGAAAAAGATCAGGTCGGCGATCGGCGCTAAGGAAGGCGACGTACTTCCTGCGCGCGAGGATGTAGAGGAGCGCATTGACAAGATCTCCGGGATTGTCGCCTCGCGGGTTGAGGCCGCCTGTTGCGACGGACGCAAAATGATTCTCTATGTCGGTGTTGAAGAAAAAACTACACCTCATTTCGAGTTTCACCCCGCGCCCGCCGGAGATGTAACGCTGCCGGCGGATCTGGAGGGCAATTACCGCACGTTTCTCGACGAAGTTGGCGCGAGCCTCCACGCGCATAACGCCGATGAAGATCTGACGAACGGCTACTCGTTAATGGCCGACCCGGCGTGCCGGGAACTGCAGCAAACGTTCATCCCGTTCGTGGCTCAAGATCTAGCATTGATCGACCGGGTAGTGCGTGAATCCGCCGATCCCGAGCAGCGGGCAACGGCGGCTTACCTCTTGCAATATGGCCCGCGAACTCCCCGCGCTGCAAAAACAATTGTCGACGGCCTTCAATACGCTCTGCAGGACCCCGAGGACACGGTACGCGAGAATGCGATGCGAGCTCTACAGGCGGTCGCCGTGGGGGCAAAACTTCACCCGGAAGAAGAGATTCATATCGAGCCGACATGGTTTGTCGAACTGATGAATTCAATCGTCTGGTCCGACCGTCACAACGCCAGCTTGGCGCTGGTGAATTTGACCCAACAGCGAGACCCTGAGACACTCGCATTGATTCGCGAACGCGCTCTCTGGTCGGTCATTGAAATAGCGTGCTGGCGGGATATGGAACACGCGCTTCCCGGCTTCATACTTGCCGGAAGACTTGCAGGGCTGGACGAAAAGCAAATTCAGGACGCCTGGGTCAGCGGTAATCGCTTATGGGTTCTCAAAGCGGCCTGGAAGCCGAAAGGCAAGATTATTCGAGCGAAGAAGTAGCGGAACCGCGACCGTTAGAGAGCGGCGCGGCAGTATGTTCCTGCTCGATCAGCCGCGTCTCACATTCGCAGCAATCGCTGCAACGATGGCAGCGCTCGCATAAGTGATTCCCACAAGCGTCTTTGGTGCAGAAGACGCAGATATCATTTGACACTTCGCCGCAAATGGAACAGGTGAACTTAGTTGTTTCCATCAATATTTTTTGGACCGCTTAGTAGAGCTCGACGCCGGTTCCTTGCTGATGATACCGCGGCAACGCTGCGCCTCTTCATCGGCGATCTTATAGTTTTGCACGGTGCTGGCCGCGAGATCGCGGAGGTAATCCCGCAGCCGCTCCCTGCTGTTGAAATTGTGAGCGATCAAGGCGCCCAGCTTGTCGGCCGAGGCGCGATCGGCATATTTCCTGGCTCCTTCATCGAGTGAGCGCGTGGTGACCTCAAGCGCTTCCAGCCGAAAATAAGCATCCAGCGCAAGAGGCAAGCTGTCCGTCTTTTGTGAAAGCAGATGCGTAGTGATCTCAACGTCATTCAACTGCCGCTGCGCGGTTTGCCATTGCAGGATATAGGTGCTGGGCGCGTCTTTCAGCTTGAACCATTGCTGAGGATCCATGCTTGCGAGCAGGGGCTGGAGCTGTTGAGTGTCACGTTCGAGATCGGCCAGGATTTTGCGGACGTCCCAAGGAGTCTCTAAGCCGGGCTGGACTTGTGCGGGCTGGGGACTTGGCGCCTGAAAACCAAAACTCATACCGCCGATGAAAAGAAAGATGGCCGTTCTCGCGGCTAGCATTCCGCCTTCATTGTAACGGCGGACGCGAGGCTGTGTTTTCCGCGAGGAGCTTATC
>JBAUUG010000058.1:0-9094 GCA_049582585.1 Bryobacteraceae bacterium
GTGTTGTTCTTTTCATCCATTCGTAGCGCCAGCTCAGCGCTGAGGACCTTGGGCACACTCTTCGCGCTCGTGTTTATCGGTAGGTCAAAGCTACGCTGCATCTCCGGCAAGGAAACGCTGGCGTTCAAGTGCCCGGAAATCACCGGCGCGTTCATTTTCTGAATCGACGCGTTCAAAACAATTTGAGATTGATCGGTATTCAGCTTGGCATCCGCCACTTTCACCGCGTCTTTTTCAATAGTGACCGGCACATTCACGTGCACATTAATCGGCGGCCGATTATTGCCCGAGCTCAAAAGCAGCGGGTCAATCGAGAGATTGCCCTGATAGCTCGGATTAACGAAGTTATAGTTCAACAGAGCGCGAAGGTTCTCGCCGCGAGCACTGAAGGGCGTCTTCGAGGCTTCTATCACGCCATTCTGAATCTGAAACTTATGCACCGCCAGATCGACCACCGTTTCAAGTCCGGATGTCTGGCTGGGCTGCGGAACTTTGGGCTGAGGAATATTTGTGGTGCCGTCGGGGAAAACGATTAAATTGACTTGGGGCCGCTGTATTCCCAGATATTCGATATCGACAGCTTTTTTTAAACCGGCCAAAAGCTTCAGCCGGACCTCTAAGAGCGAGATACGGACCAAGGGATCACTGCCCTTCGGCTCCTTCCCGTGCAGGACAAAGTTCCGGATCCGAGCGGTGAGGTGAGTCCACTCGAATTGAAATGAGCCGATCTCGACAACGCCGCCGGTAGACTCTTCTGTGACAGCGATGATCTTTTCGCGAACGTAGTTGGCGAACCATGCGCTGAGGAGCACCAGGATCGAGGCGATGACTAGCACCACAAGTAAGCCGGCCAGCACGGCGGCAATCCGGAGGAAGGTTTTCTTTCGCTTGGTCACGCGAGGCTCTCCTCAAGAAACTGAATTTTGCTGCTCTTCCGCTGCTCATCCAGCCACGCGAAGAGCTGTTGGTTCACTCTTTCCCCGGCCAAAATGTCACGTATCTGCTCGCGGAGATCGTCGAGCGAGGACTTTCCCGGATGCTCCCGCCGAAGCGCGGCCGCGTGATTCCGGTAATATTTCTCGATCTCGTCGTCGTTTACTATCACCGCAGGCTTAAAGCGAATATCAATAAAGCGCAAGATAGTCAATTGCCACACAAACGCTGTGCGCAAATCGGCATTCGTTAGGCCGTATTTCGACAGGCCTGCTTCGAAGGCCGCCTGAGTTTTGAATCTCTGTTTCTCCAATCCGCCAAGCTGCTGATCGGCTTGCTGGAAGGTCGCGCCCGGATAATCCCCCTGCTCAATCTCGCGTCGAATAAATATTTGATCGATTAATCGGTCGGCTGCTTTTTTGCGCGCTGCATTACTGAAGTTCAAAGGCTCGTCATTCAGAAAACTGGTGACCCGGATATCGCGATCAATGTCGCTGTCTTTAACGATGGATCGTCGAGTTCCTTCAGTTGCGCCAACCACGATCGCAATCCGATCGATAATCGTGCCAGTCGCCATCCAGGCGGCGCACACAAGAAATGTAATGACTCGCCACCGCATCAGAACGCCTGCCCAATTGAAAAGAAAAACTGGAAGTGGCTTAGCTGCTGCGGGCTGGCACTGCAGCTCGGAGTGACGCCGATCTGATTAGTCATACACATCAGCAGAGTTTGTATAGTTTCGGTCCGGCTGAAGCCCTCATACCTCGTAGGATTGAGCGCGTACGAAAAATCAACGCGCACAGGTCCGAGCGGAGTCTTATAGCGGATGCCAAACCCCGGCGCCTGAACCGCGTAGTTGAAGTCTTGATTGTTGTCGTTCTGGTGATAGCGAAGCGAGATGTCACTGAAGTTCGTGTATATGTTCCCCATATCGTGGAACACCACGCCGCTGATATTCGGCCCTAAGAGCGGGAAGCGTAATTCGAACGTGTTGAAGAAAAGGCCGTTTCCACCAATAGGGAAGCCTGTGGGAGTGAGGGGGAGGCCGGTTGAAGGAGAAACAGTGGGTCCGCCGGGCAGTTCCGTTGCCGTTCCGATGTCTCGCGGACCGGCTTGGTTATCGCCGAAACCGCGCATGGAAACACCGCCGCCGCCGAAGAACCGGTCGGGCAGTGGAATTGTGTCGTAGGTATTCAGGCCCGCTGGAACATTAAAAGGAATGATCCCGCCAATTTGCGTTTGACGCGCAAAGACGAGATTGCGGCCGATTGAGGTATAGGTCGCGTTGCGCGCGAGAAATCGGTAATAATTGCGCTGCGATCCGAAGAAGTTGCCGGCAATCCCGGTATCCACAGTATTCCAGAAACCGCTGTGCGCGTCAGCCGGATTATCGCGGTGATCCTGAATATAGCTGGCCGACAAGATTCCGATGCGAACGGCCTGAGTGAATGCGGGCGTGTTCAGCGCGGGAAGGTAGGTGTTCGGTTTATCGCGGCGATAAGCGAAACGCAGCAGCAGGGTTGACGCTCTGTTCACTCTCTGAGAAGTCTCCACCGAAGCTTCTTCGCGGCGGGCTGAGAAGGTCTGCACATCCTGGGTAGTGTCATACAAAATCGAGAACGTGAGCGTTCGATTCAGTGAGCCCAAAAATCGAGGCACGATGTAACTGAGCGATTCGCGCTGTTCCAGAGTCGAATACCGCGTTTGAAGAGAAATCGTCTGCCCGACTCCAAGGAAATTCAGCCGGCTGACATCGAACGAGACAATCGGAGAAACGCCTTTGACTCCGCCCGCAGCCGACAGGTTGTTGGTCGTGGCCCCGAACTGCCCCACTTCCAAGCCGAATCCGACATTAAACGTGTAGCGGCCGGCTTCGTCAAAATCGTAGAGAACATATTTGTACTGGTTTGTCCCGTTGATATCCTGCACACCCGTGTTGACGTTTGCAAAAATCCCCAGATCGGTAAGTTGGCGGGCTTCGTCGTTGATTTTGGTCATCGAGATGGGCTCCCCTTCATGGATATGAATGTCGTTCTGAACCAAAGAAGGGCGCGTTCGAAATAGGCCTGAGATAATCACCTTCCGAACGAACTCTTGCGGCCCTTCACCGATGTTGTAGGTCAGGTCGACGGTTTGGGGCTGTTCCCCGCCTTTGGCGATAAAGCTGAACGACGCGTTTGGAAAACCCTTCGAATAGTAGTACTCCAAAATGCGATTGCGGTCCGAGGCAACATTGACATCGGCGTACGGCTGACCTTCGGCCGAGGCCAATTGATCTCGAATCGGAGAGAGATCAACCCGAGCAGCGCCCTGAATATCGAGCTTCGCTACTGTCCATTGTTTTCCCTGATTGATACGGAAAGTAACTCCTAGATCATTGGGCTTCCCTTTGTAATCTGTCTGAACCGAAGACGTGACCTTTACGTCGCGAAAGCCGTTAGCCAGATAAAGGCTTGCGATCGCCTCTTCATCTTTTGTGCGGAAGCTCTCGCTATATCGTCCGTACCGAAGCACCAGAGACTTGGTCCGCAGAAACATTCGTTCGTGGAGCGTATCGGGCTCGAAATAGTCGTTGCCCGTGATTTCGATATTCACCAGCCTGCGGCGCGGACCTTCCGCTATGTAGTAGTTGATGATCTGTTCGTCGTTCTTGGGTGGCTCAGCTCTAAACGTGACATCCACGTCCGGGTAGCCTTTTGATTGAAAATAGTCCGTAAGGTTTCTGGCGCCTTCCGTCAGAAGGTCGTTGTCAATCGATCCTTCCTCGTAGACCGGCACGTACTGCCGCAACTTTCCCTTCGAGACCTTGGCCTCGAGAGCTTTGATGGTGATTTTCGGACCGGCCTCGATGTCGAGACTTGGTTTGGCCCTGCGCGTATCGGGATCGTAATCGAGCGAGGTCAGATTCACTGAAGCAGTGAGCCGGTTCAGCTTCGCGTACTTCTTTCGGATACCTTCCGTGCCTTTGTCGGTAAGCGCGCCGGTTACCTGCCGCCAGCGGTGAATCAATGGAATACGCCAGCCAGTCGCGCGCACGATGGTTTCGTTCGAGAGCTTTGTATCGCCCGTAATCGCCGGCATCTGGTATTTGGCGCGTTTGCCTGAATCCACAAGGAAGCGGACGGTCACCTGATGAGTGTCCGGATCCTCAATGGTCGCTACGCCGACTTGTGCTTCGTACAGCCCGTTTTCGCGCAGTTCATTCTGGATGGTCTTCTGAGCCATGGCCAGCGTATCCTGGTCAAAAGGCGCTCCCAGATTCAACTGCGCGTCGCTGATGATGGCGGCGCGAGTGGGTGGATCGTTAAACTTGCCTACCGCGCCCACATGTCCAATGAATCGCCGGGCCTGTGTGACAAATCGTAGCGCTACACCACCGCCGCTAGGCTCGGCTTCCACTTGGATGTCATCGTAGAGGCCGCTCGCAAACAGCCGGTCAATGGTTGCCGCAAGTTGGTTGGTAACCAGCGGCTGCCCGACCTCCACGACTTGCATGGCTTCGAGATCTCTTGGATCAAGCACTTGCTTAGCGGGATCATATTGAATTGAAGTGATCGTCTTTCCGGAAAAATCCTCGGCACATGCAGCAGTAAAGACCGTGAGTGACAGGCAAACCAGAGATGACAAACGGAGGCCGGCAGCTAATAAATCCTTCATCTTTGCCGGATGTGAAATTCTAAATTGCAAGATATTTCCAAAGCGAAAATCCTTCCTGCAGGCCGCAACGACCCCTGTTAACGTACTTCGTTGACGCCGCTTCAGTCTCCCCTGTTACATCTGTGTAGGATGCCTGGAATCGGAACGCTCTATAGACAAGAGCCCACAAGGTGACAGCCAAAGAATTCGGGAGATTACTGGCATCGGCCGGGTCAAAATGGAATGCGCGGGACGTTCTCCGGTTAGGCGCGGCCCTCGCATATTACGCGCTTCTGTCCATGGCGCCGCTGTTAATCCTAACGGTAGCCATATGTGGTTTCGTGTTCAGCGAAACCGTAGCCGAACGCGATCTGCTCCAAGAGATTCAGAACCTGGTGGGATCTTCCGGTGCGGAGACGGTCCGCACGGTTATTGATAGCGCTAAGCACGCGGGGCATGGTGTTTTCGCGACAACTGTGGCAGTAATCACGCTTTTGTTTGGCGCCTCCGGAGTCTTCCTAGAATTGCGGGACTCCCTAAATACAATTTGGGATGCGCCGCCCAGGCCGTCCTCAACTTGGCGCGGGGTGTTGCGGCAGAGAGTGGCGTCCTTTGGCATGGTCCTCGGCTTGGGTGTACTGCTGTTGTTTTCGGTGCTGTTGAGCGCCGCTCTTACAGCGATCCAAAGCGTTTTCGCGAAGTTCTTTCCTGCGGACGCCACGATATCGAGCCAGATCGCGAATTTCACGATTTCGATCATCGTGATCGCAGTGCTTTTCGCGTTGATCTTCAAGTTTGTTCCGGACGTATCCATCGATTGGCGCGATGTGGGAGTCGGGGCAGTGGCAACTTCCGTTCTCTTTAGTAGTGGCAAGGCGCTGCTCGCCGTTTACCTCGCTACTGCGGGGGTGGGCTCCGCCTACGGCGCCGCTGGTTCAGTGATTGCCCTCGTAGTCTGGGTCTACTATTCTGCTCAAATTTTCTTCTTCGGAGCGATTTTGACCAGAGTTTATGCTGACACGTTCGGCTCTCGCAAAAGGGGCGGCGCTCACCGCTATTGTTAATGATTAATGGTATTCCTTAGTTTTATGGCAACAAAGGGTAGAATTTATGCTACTTAGTACCGAAGGCCTATTGCATCTAAGCCCATTAGGGGTAAGATTTTAGTAGAGACGAGGTGTAATCGTCGGAGGAGGAGTTTTAGTGCGCTTCGAATTTGGTAGATCTGCTGTAATGGTTCTTGCGTTTTGTGCCGCTGGCGCCCTGACGATTAAGGGAGACAGCGTGGCGGGCGGGACGTGGCAAAGCTGGACCACTAGTCAGCTTGTCGACGGCACGAGCCCAACCCCCGGTACGCCGTACTGGAACAATAAATCAAGCGATGGGGCCAAATACAACGTCGGGTGGTGCATCGCCGGTGGCGGCAATTGCATAATTCCCAATGCGCCGGACAAACCGCTGCAGACCTACACCAACGGTTCTGGTGGGGCACCCACCAACTTGCAATTCACGAGTAACGGCGCTCCTGATGGCACTGAATTGCTGGTCGCCATAACGAATAATCAAGCGCATGACAACTTTGGCTGGTATACCGTCGTGGGCGGAACTCCGCAGTTGAATCCTCTCTTCAACGGAACGGCCAGTGGTACCACCATGGTTTTTACGCCTACGTCGAAGAATTACGGCTTCTATATGACGGACCAGTTCGGCACATTCTACACGCAAACGGCGTATGACTCATCCAAAGACGGTTTCCAGGCTTTCGCGCTGTTTGACCAAAACGCCGCAGCCGGCGATTATTACCTTGGTGTAGAGGATGGATCAACTGGCGGTGACAGGGATTATCAGGACATGGTTATCCACCTTACCCAAGTTCCAGAACCCGCCTCCCTGGGATTGATTGGCGGCGGTCTGCTGTTCGTTGGCACTTTGATTCGCAGGCGAAAAACAGGCGCTTAAGCGCTCGTTTAGCAGAATCGCGGTCGTGATTCTGTAAGCTCATTCTGAATCGCGCACGTCAGTAAGCGGCAACTCCATCGCGAGACAAACGCATTGCGCTAGACTGGTATTTCCTTCCTGTTTTTCCCCCATGATCTCAGTCAGCAATGTCAGTATGCGTTACGGAGGCAAGATCCTCTTCGATGAGGTGACCACGACCTTTCTGGCCGCCCGGCGCTATGGTTTGACCGGTCCGAATGGATCCGGAAAATCAACGTTCATGAACCTGCTCTCCGGCGAGCTTGACCCCCAAAAAGGCACGGTTGTTCGTCCGAAAAAGATCGGCGTTCTGCGCCAGGATCAGTTTGCCTTCGATGAGTTTCGAGTGGTCGACACCACGATCATGGGCAACATGCGGCTGTGGAACGCACTCGAGGAACGGGAGGTGTTGTACGCCAAACCCGAGTTGACTGACGAAGACGGGATGAGATTGGGCGAGCTGGAAGGCATAGTCGCCGAAGAGGACGGCTATTCTGCCGAGAGTGATGCTGCGGTGCTGTTGGACGGGCTTGATATCCCCGAGCCCCTTCACGATCGGAAAATGCGTGAGATCCAGGGAGGCCAAAAAGTGCGGGTCCTCTTAGCGCAGGCCCTATTTGGACACCCGCAAGCGCTGCTGCTGGATGAGCCCACCAATTATCTGGATCTCGAGTCCATCCACTGGCTGCAAAATTTCTTAACCCATTACAACGGCGCGCTGGTGGTGATCTCGCATGACCGGCACTTCCTGAATAGCGTTTGTACTCACATCGCGGACATCGATTATCAAACCATCATCACGTATACAGGCGGTTACGATGACATGGTCCTGCAGAAGACGCAGGTGCGATCGCGCATCGAATCGGAGAACGCGCAGCGCGAGAAGAAGATTGCGCAGTTGAACGAATTCATCGCGCGGTTTTCGGCCGGCACTCGCGCTAGCCAGGTGACTTCCCGGAAAAAAGAGGTAGAGCGTCTGCAGGTTACGGAGCTGGCGCGCTCCAACATTCAACGTCCTTATATCCGATTTGAAATGAAGCGTCCATCCGGGAGGCACGCGCTCGAATTCAAAGCGGTCACTAAAGCCTACGGCGAGCTGGAAATCATCAAAGGTTTTTCCGGGGCGGTGCAGCGTGGCGAAAAGGTGGCCCTTATGGGCCGGAATGGAGTCGGCAAGACAACTCTGTTGAAGGCGCTTCTGGCAAACGGGCCGGGTGCGGACGACGTGGGCCTAGGCCTTGACTCCGGAATCGTGACCTGGGGACACGAAGTCCAGATCGGATATTTTGCTCAAGACCATCGGGATACCATTCGCAACGGAACAACTGTCGCCGACTGGCTCCACGATTGGGACCCGCGGGCTTCGAAAGAGGAAATTCGCGGCTTGCTTGGCCAGATGTTATTCAGCGGCGAAGAAGGGCTGAAGCCTACGGACGCATTGTCAGGCGGAGAAGCGGCTCGGCTGATCTTCTGCAAGCTCATGTTGCAGAAGCCCAACTTTCTGGTCTTTGATGAGCCCACCAACCATCTGGACCTGGAGTCCATCAACGCTCTGAACATAGCGATGCAGAAGTTCGAAGGTACGGTTCTGCTAGTCACCCATGACGAGGATCTTGTCGATGAAGTAGCCACGCGAGTCTGGCACTTCCAGGATGGGCGAATCGAGGACTTTTCCGGTTCCTACGAGGAGTACGAATCCGCTGCAGCCGTATAGACGCGAGTGCGTTCACCTGTCGGCTGGCGCAAGCATGCTGCTCTCGATCCATTCGTATGTTTTTTCCAGGCCATCGCGCAGGCGAATGGATGGCTCCCAGTTTAGGTATTCCCGAATTCTCGTGTTGTCGCTATTCCGGCCATTTACGCCTCTCGGCGCGTCCAGTTTGTAGGTCCGCTTCAGTTTCACGCCGGCAATCTGCTCGACGATATCCACCAATTGATTGATGGTGACCAGCTCGCTGCTGCCAAGATTGATCGGCTCCTCAATATCGCTTTCCATGATCATACGCGTGCCTTTCACGCAGTCATCGATGTACATGAAGCTGCGAGTCTGGTTGCCATCGCCCCAAATCTCTATCTCCGGGTGTCTCGAAAGTTTAGCTTCAATCACCTTCCGGCAAATCGCGGCCGGCGCTTTCTCCCGTCCGCCTGCATAGGTTCCGAAAGGCCCGTACACGTTGTGATATCGAGCCACGCGGCACTCCAATTCGAAGTCTTCTTTAAAGTGGCGGCACATGCGCTCGCTAAACAGTTTTTCCCATCCGTAGCCATCTTCGGGCAAAGCTGGATAGGCATCTTCTTCTCTCAGCGGCGTGACGTCGGCATTCTTCTGCTTGTCGGCGTTATAAACGCAAGCGGAAGACGCAAAGAAAAAGCGCTTTACCCCCGCGTCTCGAGAAGCCATCAACAGGTGAGTATTGATTAAAACGCTGAGCATGCATAATGCTTTGTTGTTTTCTATGAAACCCATGCCGCCCATATCCGCTGCGAGATTGAAAACGACGTCCATGCCGTCTACCGCTTCCCGGCAGGCGTTCTTATCTCGTAGATC
>JBAUUG010000059.1:0-4312 GCA_049582585.1 Bryobacteraceae bacterium
AAAATCCAAGCGCGCCGCGAATCGCACGGCACGAAGCATCCGGAGACGATCCTCGTCGAAACGTTTGTCAGCCTCGCCAATGGCGCGCACGATTTTGCGCTCGAGGTCCGCCCTGCCGCCGACGTAATCGAGGATACGCCCGGAAAGAGGATCCTCCATGAGGCCGTTGATAGTAAAATCGCGCCGTTTCGCATCGAGTACCGGATCTGTTTCAAAGCGAACTTCGTCAGGCCGCCGCCCGTCTGAGTAGCGGCCCTCGCTGCGGAAAGTGGCTACTTCTACTTGAACGCCGTTCCCATTGGTCACCAGAACCACTCCAAAATGGACGCCGACTTGTTGTGATTTAGGAAAACAGGAGAGAATCGTTTCCGGCTTCGCGTCGGTGCTCACGTCATAGTCTTTGGGGAGAATATTGAGCAGGCGGTCGCGAACGCAGCCTCCGACCAGGAATGCTTTATTGCCCCTGGAGCGCAGACTACGGATGATTTGAAGGGCGAGAGCTTCCCGCCTGGCGCTGAGGGTTTGGTCTATCGGCATGAGAACGGCTCAAAGCCGAAACTGAGCCGCGCGCGTACGCACGCAGTTTCTTCAGGCGACCTCGCCTGTAGCCTTAGCTTCTTCTTCGGAATGGACGCTCTTATCGGGCCGATTGCCATCGTTTCCGGCAAGCGCCGCCAGAGCCTCTGCCTTTTTCAGATCTTTCTTCGAGGGAGGCGCTTGTTCATGACGGTAATCGTGATCGTGATAGCAAGTCCTGCATCGAACCTTCGCCGCCTGCCCGTCCACCAAAGAAACAATGGAGTGGTTGGTGATGCGGCGGCACTTGATACAGTGATCGTCAATTACATCGCCTAACCGCTGTTCACCCATCATAAGAGGCCGACTAAGCGGAGTGTATCACGCTTTGCCGGCCCGGAACGCACGCGCAAATCTAACGCGCTAAAATGAGGTTGGTCAATCTGTCCTCGAATACTGGTCGAATCAATGCCTGGCTACTTGCCGTTCTCGGCTGGACGGGATTGATTTTTTTCTCGTCTACATCACTGGCTTCCGAATGGTGCGAAGAGGCCTTCAGTTTCATTGCGGGGATACTGTTTCGCGGGCTGCAGTCGAGCGATTCCTCTTACGGGATCATCCATCTCTTAGCGGACAAGGGCGTTCACGTGGTCTTGTTCCTGGTTCTCGCCACACTGCTATGGAACATGCTTTCAAGCGCCCGTTGGAAAACGCCTGCCATTCTTCTGATTGGAGCGTTTGTCGGCTCCTGCAGTGAGTTCCTGCAGCGCTTTTTTCCAGGGCGCGATCCGGCGATCCGAGACGTTCTCATTAATATTGCCGGCACTGCCGTAGGCATTGCGGTGAGTCTCGGGGTTACACGCAAAGGCCGCGTGAGACACTCTGACCCACGTCCCGAACCCGAGATGGAGGCGTCGCCCCGTCTGGTAGACTGAAACTTTCGAGTTGAGAGGCCAGGTAGCTCAGTCGGTAGAGCGCAGCCCTGAAAAGGCTGGCGTCGGCGGTTCGATTCCGTCCCTGGCCACCACCTCTAACTTTAGTGTTTTCATAAATTTACCGTTCTTCCTTGGTGCTATAGCACACGAGAAACGTGGCCTTCCGGAGTCCATATGGAGTCCAAACTCGGTTCGGAGGTCAATGTGGTAGCCATGGTAGCCATCGATGCACCCATGGAATTCGTTCTATGTCGTTGTTCCTGTGCTAGTTGTTACCCATGGTAGACATGGGGGCCATGTGTATGTTGTCTCGCGAATGAGGAGACAACAATCACTCTCTTACTTATATAGGAACATCGCCACCAAGCCGACGGCGCTAGATCTGAGCGGCTTGCCGAGCGTCGATTCCCGATTCGTCTGTTGACGACTGAAGCCCACGATTGCTATTCAGGAGGCGACACTACCAGAGCCTCTGATGATCTCGCAACCTATGGCCCGCGACATCGAACTGTGGCCGCTCGACAAGCTCGTTCCTTACGCCAGAAATCCTCGAACTCACTCCGACGCGCAGGTTGCACAAATCGCTGCCAGCATCGTCGAGTTCGGCTTCACGAATCCGATTCTGGTCGACAGCAAGGCAGGCATCATCGCTGGACATGGCCGCCTGCTTGCCGCACGGAAACTGAAGTTGAGCGAGGTCCCAATTATCGTTCTCGACCACCTCACCGAAACGCAGAAGCGTGCCTACATTCTCGCCGACAATTGACTGGCACTGAGCGCCGGCTGGGATGACGAGCTGCTCTCGCTTGAACTGCTGGAACTCAAGGAGGCTGACTTCGATCTGAGCCTCACGGGTTTTGACGTCAAGGAACTCGACGACTTGCTCCTGGCCTCGGACGAGGAAAGGGCAAACGAAGTCCCACCCGTTCCAGAAAACCCGGTGTCCCGCGCTGGCGATCTTTGGTTATGCGGTGATACTCGCGTTCAGCACCGGGTGCTTTGCGGAGATGCGACGAACGCTGAAGATGTCTCGCGGCTGCTTGGCGAGCGCAAACCGTTCCTGATGATCACGGACCCGCCCTACGGCATCGAACTGGATTCGGAGTGGAGAGACCGGGCTGGATTGAATGGCTGCGGGCCGGCGGAGGCCAGCTACATGAAGCACCGGACGGAGGGCCACACGAACACTTCGATCTCGTCGGATACTCGCGCGGACTGGTCCGAGGCATTTGCGTTGGTGCCCAGCCTGGAAGTGGCGTACGTGTGGCATGCATCCAAGTTCACACGCGAGGTTCTGGATGGTTTGCTACGTATTGGCTTCCTACATCACCAACAAATAATTTGGAACAAAGGCCGTACCGTTCTCACAAGAACTCACTATTGGTTCCAACACGAGCCTTGCTGGTACGTGCGCAAAAAGAACGCACCCTGGTTCGGTAAGGCCGGCGAGAACTCGACCGATCTGGGATTCCGCTTCTCCGAAATTTATCATGGGTGCTTCCGATGAAGAAAAATTCGATCACCCGACGCAGAAGCCGATCGACCTGATGCGGCGCCCGATCTTGAACCACACCCGACGCGGCGAGCTGGTCTACGAGCCATTCCTGGGCAGCGGGACCACGCTTGCTGCAGCCGAATTGACTGAGCGCGTTTGCTACGCAATGGAGCTTGATCCGAAGTATGTCGACGTGAGCGTGCAGCGATGGCAGAGTCTAACAGGGAAGCAAGCCGTGCTTGAGGGAGACGGCCGAACGTTCGAAGCTACCGCAGCAGAGCGCGCTAGGGCGGCAGCATGAATTCAGGCGCACCAAGCAGAGAAGCCGCCCGAGGCTGGAGCCCGGGCGGCGTGTTCGTTCCCTGTAGTCGGTCTCTAAGTCGGGATCGAGTACATGCGGGTGCCGTCCTCCTTCTTAGCCGACGTAAGCGTCAGTCCCATCTTCTTGCCAACCGTTCCGGCCAGGAATCCGCGCACGGAGTGTTTTTGCCACCCAGTTGCGTCCATCAACTCCTGCAAGCTAGCGCCACCCGGACGCTTCAGAAGAGCCAAGATGATCGTGGTCTTGCTGCCCTCGCGAGGCGCGGCGTTTCGCGCCCGTTTCGTCGGGGTTGGCTTCTCAGTAGATCCGGCATCCGTCGAGGGCACGTCGTTCGCCGGTGGCACAACGTTGGCCTCTTCTGGGTGGTTTCCTGCTCCCGGTCATTGAAGAACTCCATCAGTCCTGCGAGTACCATCTGCGGAACGAGTATTGCGGTGATTGTTCCGGAACGCCCGTCTGCGCCCAGACGAATACTCAATCTCCTGCGGTCGCGCCTTAAATGATGCGCGGAAGATCACTTTATTGCTGCAATTGTCTCTGTGGGTGCCACATTGAAACGGAGGTATGCAAAAGTAACTGCCCTTCGTGCAATCGAGAAATCGTAATCGAGGAATGGAGTAAAGGCCCACGCACCTTCCCCATAAGCCGGGCCGGCCCTCACCCGAGTTCACTTTTAAACAAGTCGAACTCAGCAAAGCTCAGACGATCCGATGCGACGCCTGCATACGAGAATTAAATCCCTGGAGGGCCTCCTGCTACCGAATCGCGAGGCGACGCAGGTCGATCCGATCGTTACCGAGGCAGTGAAGCTTATTTCTGACGAGGATCTCGAATTACTCATCAGCGGCGGCACAGCCGCCCAGCAGGGGCGCGAGCTCACAGTCGCAGAATCCGCAGCCATGGACAGGTTTAGTCTTCTATTGAGCGAAGAGCGCCAGAGTACGGAGCCTGATCGGCAGTAAGGGAATCGGTTCCAACTAACGCGAGCATCATCCAACCTTCCCCTGTAGAGACGAAAAAGCGGGCCACGCTTCGGTTAAGAAC
>JBAUUG010000060.1:0-11292 GCA_049582585.1 Bryobacteraceae bacterium
ATCCTACGGGTCTTGGGAGAGGCGAAAATCAACGACGGCAAACGTTCGCTGGTCACCAAGCGAGCGGTGGAGAACGAGACGGCCTTGCGTGTTCTTTTGGTCGAAGATAATGCTGTAAACCAAAAAGTGGCCCAATTGCTTCTGAAAAAATGGAATTGTCGTGTCATCGCCGCCGCAAACGGTATGGAGGCCCTCGCGCAGCTCAAGGAAACTCCCGTGGATGTTGTCCTCATGGACCTTCAGATGCCTCAGATGGACGGCTTTCAGACGACAGCCGCCATTCGCCGTCAAGAATTCGGGATCGCGCGACATCTGCCCATCATTGGTTTGACGGCTCATGCCATGCGTGGCGACCGGGAACGCTGCCTCGAGGCCGGCATGGACGACTATTTGGCCAAACCTATCCGTGCCGAGGAATTGAAACACCTTTTAGAGTCTCTGCACCTGATCCCCGGTCCGTCTGTCCTTCAAAGCGCTTAGCCGTTTATGAAAACTCAAGGCCCCTATGGTGCCCATGGCGAGGTCATTCGGTTCACGGCATTGCTCGCCCCCTCCCGTTGTCACGGCCGACGAAGTGCTGACCGAATTTCTGGCCTTGTGTTGTTCCGATCAAAGACCTCGACCAGGGGGGACTGGCAGTGGAGCGCCTTATGAACGATCCTGATATTCGCGTCATCCCGCAGACCCGGAGCACCTTTCTCGCTGGCCTGGCGTTATACAATGCCAGACCGGACACGAACCATTCGGTTGTCAACGATCAGACAGATCGTTCGGCACCCACTCGGCTTTCGGTATCTTTGATTCTCGAATGTCTCTCAAACGGAACGACGGGCGAGGAGATTGGCAACCCCGACGGCTCGACTGAGAGCGGGTACACCGGCCGACCATCTTTTTCGAGAACGGCGACGCTCGGCCCGTCTTGCCACGAATGACAGTTTGGCCTACCGTTTCGTTACGCTGAGAACAGCACAATAGGGGCTTTCGCGATAACCCGCAATCAGGTCAGGTCATAGCGACGCTACGTCAATATGAGCCGGAGTTACGAGCTGCCGGAGTGGTCAGCTTGTCTCTATTCGGCTCCACGGCGCGGGAGGAAGCTGACGATATCACGCAGAATCAGCAAGAGACGAATGGGGCGACGAAGCCGTAGTACCCCTCGATCGGATCGAGCTAACAAGACAGAATCCAAAGCAGAATAGCTCCCCGCGATATTCTTTATCTGGATTCACAATCTATGGCGAACCATGCGCTCACCTTCATCAGGCAAATAGTTTACTCCTGTGTGGCGGTCGTTCTCCTGCAACCGAACGCTTCTGCGCAAGAAAGAGGGATCGCGGTATGGCTGACCAATCCGGACCGATCGTCTCTCTTGACGCTACAGAATTCTTCCCTGCCGTTTAGCACTGGAACTATCCCACTTCCGCGCATCGAAATCGATCCCGCGCGGAAGTTCCAATCAATGGTTGGCTTCGGGTTCGCACTAACCGGTTGAAATGCGCAGCTTTTGGTCCGCATGACACCCGAAAAGAGAGCCGCCATCATAAATGAGCTCTTTTCGGCTGAGGGAAGCGGTATTGGTCTGAGTTATCTGCGCGTCAGCATCGGAGCTTCCGACATGAATGAGGGCGTTTATTCGTATGACGATCTGCCCCCAGGCGACACGGACGCAAACCTTGCGCGTTTTAGCCTCGCTCACGACAAGGCCGACGTCATTCCTGTTCTCAAAGAAATTCTCGCCGTCAATCCGCAACTCCGCATACTCGGCAGCCCGTGGTCAGCGCCCGCCTGGATGAAGACGAATGGCAAAGTGAAGGGCGGCAAACTCAAACCGGAATTCTATGCGACATATTCGCAGTATTTCGTCCGCTACATCGAAGGCATGCGGGCACATGGAATCGAGATCGATGCAATTACGATCCAGAATGAGCCGCTCAATCCGAATAACACGCCCAGCATGGTGATGGAAGCTCCGGAAGAAGCCACCTTTATCAAGAACAACTTGGGACCGGCATTTCAAAAAGCCGGGATCCACACGAAGATCTTTCTCTATGACCACAATTGCGATGTTCCGGAGTATCCGCTCTCGATTTTGCAAGATCCTGCTGCAGCCAAGTATGTGGATGGCTCGGCTTTTCATCTGTATGGCGGAAAGATCGAGGCGATGAGCAAGGTTCATGACGCCTACCCGGACAAGAATCTGTATTTCACCGAATTCATGGCCGAAGACCTGCAACATCCCAACCTGATGCCAATCGCCGAGCCTGTCAGTGGAACTGTTATAGGAGCCACCCGCAATTGGAGTCGCGTGGTTCTGTTATGGAATCTGGCTGCCGATCCTCACTTCGGCCCGCATACAAACGATGGCGGTTGCGGAATTTGCCAGGGAGCTATCACCATTGACACCGACGCAGTCACTCGCAACCTCGCTTATTACGTGATCGCCCACTTTGCAAAGTTCGTACGGCCCGGATCCGTGCGCATTGCTTCGAGCGGGCCGGAGATGCTGCCTAACATCGCGTTCCAAACCACGAACGGCCAGACGGTGGCGGTAGTCGCAAACACCAGCGGATCTTCTCAGACGTTTAGTCTCGCCGAAGGACGAAGATTTTCAACAGCGACTCTGAAAGCTGGAGCAGTGGCCACCTACATCTGGTGATCTGCTTTTCTTGGCGCGTCTCCGTTCCCGGAACGGGCCAACAATCCTTAAAATCTCGATCGCACGCCTGGGGATCGAGCGCTGGAGAGTCGGCGGCTAAACGCCAGGCTTGGTTCTGAGCAATACCACTCGACAAATTTGTCAATTGCGTGATCATAGGTGCGGTGAGAACCTTTCAGATCGAGACTATTCAAGACTGCTGATTCAGAGTGAGCAAGATCAGGAATCCGCAGCACTGATTTGGGCGAGCGAGGCTTCTTCCTTATTTTGGGCACAGGCAACGGCCTCCAAAGCCGGGGCCCAGTATCTCCAAGCATGAAGGCTTCGGCTGTTTCTTGCCTGGGGCGTTTTTCGCGATGTTGGGTTCTCAATCTAAGAGATGCGCGTTTTACGTCAACTTGCCCGGATCTGCAGCCTAGGTCCGACTTGTGGGGATTGATCGGATGTTGCACTGTTCCATAGAATAGCCGCACATCAACACTATTCGGGCTGAGGCCGGACCACCAACTGCTTAACGACGAGGCTTGTTTCAGCTTGTCAGGCTCGTCAAGTACGAGTAGGCGTTTCGCCCGGCTACGCGATTCGCACGCCATAATTCCAGAAGCTGTTCGGAGCCTTTGGTCGCCCAAAAGGCGCCCGGCAGCACCGGCGCGGGTTTTGTATCGCAAGAAAGGCGTGGGATGGCCCCGTAGTAGGTCAAATGAAGAAGCACAGGACAATTGAATTATGGAGGCGGAGTCGGAGCACCTCTATCACATTCAGGCGATATACGACCTGAAGGCTAACTACAGCCCGGAGCATTTTCGCTATTCGATAGGCGTATGCCGTGACGTGATTAAGCAGGTCAGTGCCGACGATTACAGGTCTGACCAACAAATTGCCCGCGTGCATATTCTGCGATACCTCGATCTTCTGCTGTCGCGTGCCGTCACTTGGATTGATGCTGAGGCTGATCTACTGGCTATAATTCTACGCAGTGAAATCGAGGTGCGGGGCTGGGCAGAAGTTGTTTCGGAAAGCGTAGAACGCACCACAAAGTTTTTAAACGACGATGTTGTAATTGACGCCGATGAACTGAACGAGAAAATGCGCAAAGCGTTTCCGGGGATAGCTCCCCTGCACCATGCGCCAAGTGAGAAGCGCAAAGACCCGCCGCGCATAGGTCAGACGGTGGATTACGACTTTAAACTGGGTTCAAAATTGATCGATCCAAGCGCCTTGATGCTCGATCATCGGGAGCTAACGATCAGGAATGAAGACGACAAAGCCTATCTAGCGGTTTGAGATTCTGTTTTACGCATGGCTGATCGTTTTACCGATTCCACAACATCAGTTGGGTGCCTTGACTGTCGCACACAGGGTAAGTTTTGCCGCGACGCTCCCTGATCCGGTCGCCCGGTCTTTCGCTAGCGCTTGAGAGCGGCGATGGTTTCTCGGTATTATCGGCCACATGGCTAGATGCACAGCACCAAAAGAAGGACATCGCTCGGCGGCGGCTGCAGCGGCCTGCCCTGCATGCCGTGGCCGCTATGGCCGCTACAGTGGCTACAGCAGCAGCTACGCGTCGTACTCGCCCCCGTCCCCGCCCTACTCCCCGTCGGGCAGTAGCGGTGGCGGTCGAAGCATTGGCAGCGGGTCCGGCAACAGCGCAAGGCCACGCTGGTCGTCAGCGGGTTCGTCTGTGGCGTACACGCCTGCCGAGGTGCGCGCGCTCATGCCGATCCGCGAAACTGTCGAAAAGCTAATCCTTCAGCCCGAACGTCGGGACTTCTTCCTCTGCCATGCGTGGGACGACCGTGCAGGGGCCGCTAAGGAACTGCACGATCTGCTTGAGTCACTCCGCGTCTCGGTCTGGTTCAGCGAAAAGGACGTCAGCCTCGGCACGCCGTTGCTCCGCGAAATAGACAAGGGTTTGGCGAAGTCGCGAGTAGGTATCGTGCTGGTCACTCCTGCGTTGCTGCGCCGTCTCAAAGGAGAGAGTATCGCAGACAAAGAGCTATCAGTACTCCTAGCGCGTGACCAGCTCGTCCCCATTGTGCACGGCACGACATATGAAGCTCTCCGGGAGGTCAGTCCCATGCTCGCCTCGCGAACTGGCCTGAGTACCGGAGAGAATACAATGGCGCAAGTTGCGGCCAAGCTTGCCGAGCTGGTCGCCCAGTTGGCGCCAGCTAGCTCTATTGCCGGGGGTGCCTACCCGACATTATGAAGGAACTTCAAGATCGGGAGTGGTACACGGACCAAAATTTCTTATCCCCGCTGCCGTCCCGATAGCGGGGCTGCTAATCACTTTGATCAAGCTGTTCACCTGATACTTGATGTCGCACAAAGGACAAGTTGGCGACGAACAGGAAACGCAATAGAATCAGGCCGTCGGGTGTTGCAAAAGTCTGATGCAAATCAATCGCAATGCTTAGTTTCCCGGTCGCGGAGGCATCTCCTTGCGCCCTTGTATTGGGCCTGCCGGGGATTGCCTTCGAATCGCAGAGGTCTGTTGCAAAATGAAAGCGCAATAATGCCGTTCCATCTGCGGACTTTGGGGAGCCGTTTAGCAAAGGAGCCAAGTTGACGGTAAGTCGGCATGTCGGACTGGTGGTCATTGCGTCTAGGCCATACATTCCTTACTAGGCAGCACGTGGATTTCGACAAGTTCAAAGACCCGGAGGTTCATGCCCGTCGAAATGGGGATCATAGCCTTCAAAAAGCAGACATTCAAGTCTCTCCAATTGGGCGAACACGTGGTCGGGGACTTTCTTTCGTTCTACGGTGAGGTAGTCCGAAAGTCCATAAAGGCCACCTGCAACGCGTCTGTCGATCAGGTTGCCTCGCCCGATTGATTCTATGTAGAGCCGAGTAGCCTTGACAAACGCATTGAACTCGGCACGAGGATAGCTCCGGCGATTTTCAGCAAGCGCAGTTTCGAAGGACACGTGCTTGTCCAGAACAGCTTCTGCGAGGCGTGCGCTCTCCGGCCGGCTCATCTATTTGGCCTGTGAGCGATGGTACTACTACTTCGGGGCCCTCCACGAATAATTCCCGGGTGGCCCATGATCCGAGCACAATTGGACATTGCCAGGCATCGATTGCTAAACCCTTAGCGACTAGGCCGGCGCAATCACAACCTCGATTGTTTCCGGATGCCCGACAATCCAGGGCAAACTCACGGGAGTACCTTCACTCAGACACTGATCTGGCGGGATTTCGAGGGAGCCACCGCACGAGTAGAATCACGGATGTTCGTGGATTATCTCCTTAACTCACTTATCGCGTCGATTCGGCAGGAATCTCTTCACGAGTTGCATCCGCTCCGTGTTCGCTACCTGCTTTACTTCGCCGGTCCCGTAATCAAAACTCCACGTCTCTTGAGTGTTTGCACAACGCTTTGCCAGCGGCACGTCTCGCTCCGTATCACCCACGTCTAGAGCCGTAGAAATCTGTGCTCGAACCAAAATCTCAACGTTCTTGTCGGTAGCAAATCCGGCATCCGTGACACGAATCGAGCATTGCTTCTCCGCATGCGCCTGGATGATCGCTTCTAGTTGGGGTTCGTAGACTATTCCGGTTCCGGCGTCTATGGCCAACACCGTTTGCCTATCCAGAGCATCAGATCCCCGCTGCCATTCCTCCGTTTTCACTAAGAACATCCTGGAATGTTTAGCCCAACCCAAAATCTCCATCCCATTTCCTACGGCGGTGCGTTCCGGCGGTATGAGATAGAGAACCCGATACTCTGCGTTTGGTTCGGCGACCCATAGCCGAGTTGTGTAAAGGCATCCGAGGTCTCCCCGCACATCGACCTCAACATAGGCTCGCCACATGCCGTCCTCTGATGTCGAAACAGGGCTCAAGACGCGCGTCGGCTTGTCGCTTTCGCCGCAGCCCACAAAAACTGTCTTCTGCGATGTGGCGTCCGACTGTGGCTGCTGCGATGCCGATCCGAGTGCCGACGACAAGAAAACCAGCGGAATAGCTTTAATAGCCCATTTAGGCACCATCGACAAGACCTCCTTGGCGTTCAGTGTACATCTGGAACCGACCACTAACAATTCGAAGGTGAATTGCCGCAAACTGACTTTTGCTTCGACCGACAGCAACTCGCGAACGAGATCGCGGCGCGGCGCTTGCCAAATCCTCTACTTCCAGATTGCTACCGACAGGCAATCCTGACACTGGACGAGCTAGGCGCCTGGATAGATCCGCCCTAACGGCCATGTGTTTATGTAATGCTGTCCGACCCGATCGGCAACCCACCAATTGTTTCTAGTCGGCGGCAACAGAAAGTTCCACGGAGCCATGATGCTCTCAAGCATCATACGCAACGCGTAAGCAAGAACCTCATCGGAATTGGTGTTTAGCGCGCGAGTTTCGAGCGTGGCTGCTTAGTTCGGAACGGAGCGAGTCGCTATTCCTGTCTTAACGCCACCATTGGATCTACGCTGGCCGCGCGCCCGGCCGGAAAACCCGCCGCGGTGATGGCCGCGATGATAAACACCATCGTGGCGGTCACCAGAACCACCGGGTCCGCAGCCTTGATCCCAAAAAGTAATGAACGCACCGTCACAAGAACCGCGAGCGAACCCGCCAGGCCCGCAATCAACCCGCTCCCAACCATCCCGGCTAGGTCTCTCATCACCAGTAGCACCAGTTCTGCTCGCTGCGCGCCTAACGCGGCGCGAATTCCCATCTCCTTCGTTCGCCGCGCCACCGAGTAGTTCAGCAATCCGAATAAGCCAATCGCCGCTAGCAGCAGCCCCAGAAACGCAAACGTCCCCCCGATGGACGCTAGTAACTTCTCCTTTAGAATCGTATTCCCCACCAGCGTATTCAGCGTCGTAATCTCCCGCACGCGCAATCCCGGCCCGGCCGTTTTCGCGGCATTTCCCACCAGCCGCGCCACTGAGCCCGCATCCAGCGGTGATCGCACATACAGCGCGAAGAAACTCGCGCCCTCCATCGGCAGATAAACAATCGGCTCGGCCCCCATTCGCAAGCTCCCATAGTGCGCATTCGCCACTACGCCGATAACTTGCTGCCGCACGCGCTTCTTGTCTTCGGCCCGTTCGAACAACTTCCCAATCGCGTTCGCTCCACCCAGATAACGCTGCGCAAATGCCACGTTTACAATCGTCGGAATCGGATCCAGATTCGGCCTGTCTTGTCTACCAAAGTCGCGCCCTTCGAGTAGCGGCGTCCGCAGGGTCGCAAAGTACCCCGGCGACACACGGTAGAAGATCTCTTCGCGGTCCGACGGACCATTGCCTGGCACAAACACCTGCTCCGTCCAGCTACTGCCTTCGAAGATCGCCCACGGCGCTGTCGCCACTCCTGAAACACCGGGCGCACCGCGAAGCTGATCCTGCAGTTGCTGCATATCCGCTTGTTGCATTTCCTTCTGCGTTCGCGGCCGGTCATTGCTGAGGGTCAACACGGCAACGTCCCGGGAGTCAAATCCCGTCTTCACCGAAAACAGATTCCACAAACTGAATAGAAACGCCGCGCCCGCCACAACAAGGCAGAATGCAAAGGCCACCTGCACAGCAACGAACACCCGTCCCATGCGCAGTCTGCTCGTCTGCCCCGTCGTGCCGCGCAGAGCCTTGATCGGTTGTACGCCGGCCGCGTGCCAGGCCGGGAGCAAACCGAAAAATACCGTAGCCAACGCCGATACCGCGGCGCAAAACAACAGCACGCGGGTATCGATTGCCAGCGCAAAACGCACCGGATTCTCTTTCGTCGCTAACAAACTCACCAGCAAGGGTGCCGTGACGCTCGCCAGCAGCCAACCAAGTCCTCCAGCCAACATAGCCAGCAGCAGGTTCTCTGTCAGGAGTTGGCGAATCAACCGTGCCCGCGCCGCTCCGAGTGAGATTCGCAACGCCATCTCTCCGGAACGAGCAGTAGCTCTTGCCAGCAGCAAACTCGCAACGTTCGCGCACGCCACCATGAAAATTCCCGCCGCTACAGCAAACACAATCCACAGTGGCTTGGAGAAATCTCTGCGAAAATCCGAAACACCGTCGTCTGCCGTGTGCACGCGGAGGCTCGCGTCGCGGAACTGTGCTTTAATCGGCGCGGGCATAGTAGACACGCGCTGAATAAGCGCCAACTGATAGCGATGAAATGTCGGCTGCAGGCGCGCTTGCACTTGCCCCGCCGATACCCCCGTAGCCATCCGGCCAATAATGCGAAACCACCCCCAGTACGGGCTTGTGAAAGCTTCTTTGTTAAACAGCATCGCCGGCATCCACACATCGACAAACTTTCCCGGCTCCACTCCGAAAAAGCCCTTTTGCGCGACTCCCACAATCTGGTAACTCCCACCCCCAGCCGAGCTATAGGTGTCAATGTGAACACGCTGGCCAAGGACGTGCGGATTCCCGTTGAATCGCCGCTGCCAGTAGTCGTAGCTGAGGACCACCACAGGCGAGATTCCCGGCGCGCGGTCATCGTCCGGCGACAACACCCGCCCGAGCGCCGCCGAAGCTCCAAGTATCTGGAAAAAATCGCCTGACGCGTAAGCCTGATTCACTTTCTCGATCGGTGCGGCGTTTTCCGGGCCAATAGCGTCCACACGATTCACATAACCAGCCAGCGCAAGCTGAACGGAGTCGCCCGCCGCTTGGCGAAGGTCGACGTACAGCGGATAGCTAAACGCCTCGCGTTGGTAGGCCGTATCCTCGCCGGGCTGCGTGATTCCCGGCGAAGCAAGCCTAATCAGTCGATCCGGCTGCGAAACCGGCAGCGGGCGCAGCATTGCCGCATCCAGGATCGAATAGATGGCCGTATTCGCCCCAATCGCGAGCGCCAGGGAAAGAATCGCAGTCGTCGCCATGGCCGGACTCTTCCGCAGCCCGCGCCACGCATAGCGCAAATCTTGCAGCGTGATCTCAAGCCCGGTCCACAAGCGAATATCGTGGCTTCGTTCGCGAATCTGCGTCCGATTCCCAAACATCAGCGCAGCCTGTCGCTGGGCTTCCGCGCTCTCCATTCCCTGGTCCCGCAACTGCGACGCGCGCCGCTCCAGATGATCGCGCATCTCCTCGGCCAGATCCTCATCTAGCGGCCTAGCAAATATGGCGTTCCTTAATTTCGAAACCCAAGACATAACGAGTGCTTCCTTTCAGCGGCTATGCAAGCCGCAGCACGCGCGCCACACCCGCGGAGTAGTTGCTCCAGCGCTCGGTCTCCGTCACAAGCTGTTTGTTCCCGGCCCGCGATATGCGATAGATCCGCGCCCGTCGTCTGTTCTCGGTGACCTTCCACTCAGCCGCAATCCAACCGGCTTCTTCCATCCGGTGCAACGCTGGATAAAGCGAGCCTTCTTCGATTCGCAGTGCTTCGTCCGACAACTCCTGAATCGCATTCGCGATTCCGTAGCCATGCAGCGCCCCACGCCGATTCAAAATGGTAAGAACTAAAAGATCCAGAGCAGATTGTGAAGAGTTAGGCGGTTTCATACAGAGATCTCTAGGGTAGTGGTCTTAGTATTTCACGAACTTGATCGGGCGTCAATCCAGAAGACCAAAAGGTTCGACGCGCTCACGACTCCATCGAGCCGAGCACCCATCCCGGGCAAGCGTGCTCTCGGCGAGGAAGACGGGGCATGTGTTGTCGGCAACCGGTCGACCATCGAAAGTAGATTGGGCTGAAGGTCTTGATAGATCGCGCCTAACGGCGATGTGTAGAGGAATCCATTTGGACGTAAAGTCGGCTATGGTGAGATTGAACGGTTTGCGCGTTTTGAAATCCAATCGACCGAGCGTCCAATTGGTGCCCATCGTCCGCCTGCAGCGTCATGACGCCCCGAACCGACAAAGTTTCTCAGTGCGCTTTTCCTCATCTGGGAAACCCCGCTCTGGTATGCTGTACCAAAATAATGGCTTCCCCGCTCACTTCAGATCAGAAGCAACAAATACGACGGCTAATCGAAAAAGAGGTCCCGGTTCCAGAGATAGTAAAGAAACTGGATGTACCTGCAAAATACGTCATTGCGCAAAAGGCTCTGTTGACGTGGGAGAAAAATCGCGCATCAGAAGAACACGATGCCACGGTTGAGGACGCGATCACAACCACCTTCGGGCTGGAGAAGGATCTTCAAAAAGCGCTACGCGGGAATCTGAGCCAGCTTGAGAAAGGCTTAGAAGTCGCCGATGAGGGCAAAGAACGCCATGTTCCCTCAGGCTACATCGACATAACGGCCAAGGACGGCGAGGGCCGAACTGCCGTGGTCGAACTTAAAGCAGGCGAAGCAGACCGGGCGGCAATAGGCCAAATCCTCTCGTATATGGGCGACCTGACGGCGGAAACGAAGCAGCCGATACGGGGCATCCTCATTGCTGGCTCGTTTTCGATCAACGCGCTTTCAGCGAGCCTTGCCGTTCCCAATCTTGAGCTAAAGACGTATAGGTGCCACTTTACGTTTGAATCAGTGAGCCCATCGACGCAGTGAGACATTTTCCGGCGCTGTTACAAAGATTGCAGGAAGATGCAGTTGCGCGCGACCCATTAGCCATGGCCGTCCATTCAAGTTGACGTAAAGTCTTAGGTCAGTATCAGGAGCGATTCGGCAGGATACACCTGCGGAGGTGGAGTCGGGTCACTTTGCCGAATCGCTTTTGATACTGGGACTTGAAGGA
>JBAUUG010000061.1:0-3110 GCA_049582585.1 Bryobacteraceae bacterium
CGGTGGACGGGAAAGCCTTCGAAGCCAGTTTCGCTCTGGTCAGCCGGGTACGTAACTACGGAGGCGATCTCGAAATTGCGCGAGGCGCGTCGCTGCTGCGAAGCGATTTCGAAGTGGTCTTGTTTCGGGGAAGACTGAGCGCCCGATATCTTCGTTATCTGATGGGCGTCGCATTGAAGCGGGTGCATCGGATGGAGGGGTGCACGATCTTGCGCGCGCAGTCAGTGACTTGTCATGCGCCGGGAGCGGGGAAAGTTTTCGCCCAGGTGGATGGGGAGTTGGCCGGCCATCTTCCGATTACAGCCGAGATTTTGCCGGACGCTCTGACGCTGCTTGTTTCGCCGCAGTATCTGGCGCGAGAGCGGCAATACGTCGCTGCGCCCGCTTACGTCTGAAGGCCGGCGATGGACAATGTCACGCACTCGCTCACCGGATTGGCGCTTGCTCGAGCGGGATTGAGCCGCTTCTGCCCGCGCGCGACTCTGCTGCTGATTCTTTCATCGAACGCTCCGGATTCGGATATCGTCGCGGCATTTCGTGGATCGCTGCGGTATCTGGAGGTACATCGCGGGTATTCGCATAGCTTGTTGTGCCTGCCGCTGATGGCGGTGTTGCCGGTTCTGGTTGTCGCCGGCATTTACCGGCAGCGTTTACCCTGGGCCAGAGCTTGGGCATTGTGCTGCATAGGGGTCGCGGGGCATCTTCTGCTGGATTTGACGAATAGCTACGGAGTGCGGCTGTTGCTGCCCTTTTCATCGAGCTGGTTTCATGAGGATCTCAACACCTTATATGACGGGTCGATTATGGCGGTGCTTGTTTTCGTGGCACTCTGGCCCGGCTTGGCGCGGCTGGTCAGCTGGGAAATTGGAGACCGGGCGAGTCAGGCTGCGGGATACGGCCGCGGAACGGCGAGATTTGCGTTGCTGTTTATTATCGCTTTCGATGGTGGACGCGCGGTGTTACACCAGCGGGCGGTTGCGCAATTGCAGGCGCGGCTGTATGACGGAATGCCGCCTCTCGATACTGCAGCTCTGCCGAATCCATTTAACCCTTTCAGATGGATGGGGGTGGTGGAAAGCTCGCGAAGCTATCGGTTATTAGACGTGAATACGCTGGGCGAACTGGATCCCGAAGCAGCCAGGATTTTCTACAAGCCTGCGAAGGGACCGGCGCTCGAGAGCGCGAAAGCGACTGCGCCTTTTCGATATTTTCTGTATTTCGCGCGGTTTCCGGTGTGGTCGGAGGAGCCGGTGACCATGGATACGGATCGGGGTACGCGCCTCGATTTAAGCGATCTGCGGTTCGGCACGCCAGGAGCGGGGTCATTTCATTGCATTGCGCTGGAGAACGGCGCTGACCAGATATTGGAGTCGCGATTTACCTACGGCTCAGGCTCAGATTTGGGATGGGGTAGAGGGCAGGGACGCTGAACCGCCCGGTTTAGTTTTGCGGCGGCGGCCGATTCGGGCGAGCTTGCGCGCGGAGCCCACCGCGTCTCCGACAATGCGGCGGCTCAATTGCAGCGGATCTACTTTATAAGTTCCGGATCGCACTGCGCTCATCGCGTGTTGGAGATGACGGTGCATGGCGGACGCGCCGCTTTCGAGGCCGTTCAATATAGAGCTCAATCTGGAAAGCTGGACGGCCTGCGTAGTTTCAGCGGTGGTGTCGGGAGGCTCCGCGGTTTTTTCGATGTTGCGAGATTTGATGTTGCTCATTTTGATCACGCATAGCCACTCTCTGACGGCCGTGGTTCTGTAAGCGCGCTTGAAAGTCTTATCGGCGAACTTGCGATGATACTTATCATGCGAACATTCCTACTTGTTTTTCTGATTACGGCAGGTTCTTACAAGCAGGTGAAGACGATACCTATTCCGGGAGAAGGGTTTTGGGATTATCTGATTGCCGATTCGGAAAACCGGCGGCTCTATGTTTCGCACGGCACTGAGGTGGATGTGCTGAATCTGGATACCGAGGAGATGGTTGGCAAGATTCCCGGCACCAATGGCGTGCATGGAATTGCGATCGCGCGCGAGTTGAATCGAGGATTCGTCAGCGATGGGCGCGACAACCAAGTCACCATCTTCGATCTGAAATCGCTGGCCACCCTATCGACCGTTAAGGCGGGGACCAATCCGGATGGGATCGTCTACGATTCGTTCAGCAAGCGCGTGTTTGCTTTTAACGGGCGCAGCAACGACATGACAGCGATTGACGCTGAAACGGGCAACGTCGCCGGAACCGTTCCGCTGGGAGGAAAACCGGAATTCCCGGCTACGGATAACAAAGGGAACGTCTATGTGAATATCGAGGACAGAAGCGAACTGGTGCGCTTCGACCCGAAGACGCTCGAGATAAAAGATCATTGGCCGCTGGGGCCGCAATGCGATTCGCCTTCCGGTCTTGCGATTGACGCGAAGAGCAGACGGCTGTTTCCGGTTTGCGAGAACAAAGTGATGGCGGTGGTGGACGCCGATTCGGGCAAGATCGTTACGACTCTGCCGACGGGCGCGGGAACGGATGCCGCGGCATTCGACCCTGGAACGAAGCTGGCCTTCGCTTCAAACGGCCAGGACGCCACTTTGACGGTAATCAAAGAAGAATCCGCCGACAAATACAGCGTCGTGGAGAACGCAAAAACGCAACGAGGCGCCAGAACCATGGCTTTGGATCTGAAGACGCACAAGATCTATCTTTCCGACGCGGAGTTTGGCCCGGTTCCGGCTCCCACGGCTGAGGCTCCGCGGGCGAGACCCAAAATGGTACCGGGTACGTTCAAGCTGCTGGTGATGGCGCCGTAGGAAGCTGGCGCTCCGGAAAGTGTTCGATTTCGGCAGTTGAAAATCGAGCCCATTCGAAGATAGGCCGCAGGATTTACCGCAGTGCTTCGCGGCGGCGTAGGCGACGGCAACACGAGCGAGCTCCCTGGGGTTGAAGAAACAAAAGAAAGCGACGGTAAATGGAGCCGAACGCACGCCGTCGTAGTACTGCCTACCCACATCGCTTACTTGCTCCTGTTCGAAATACGTGGTAACCTCCTCTTTCCGGTTAATACAGTTTTGGCTTCAGCCGTCGTACGCCGCCGTTAATTTCGCTTGAAAGTCCGGGGC
>JBAUUG010000062.1:0-3075 GCA_049582585.1 Bryobacteraceae bacterium
CCCCAATATCGGCCCACGTCAGAGTCGGATAGTTGAAGATACTCGAATATTTCGCTCTCCCGGCAAGCAGATCTTCAATCGTGCTCTCGCGCGTCACTCCCAGCGTTTCCACCGCGCTGTACAAGTACAAGCCGTGCCCAGCCTCATCCTGCACTTTTGCGAGAAGAATTGCCTTCCGCTTCAAACTCGGAGCGCGCGTGATCCAGTTCCCTTCCGGAAGCTGCCCTACAATCTCGGAATGAGCGTGCTGTGAAATCTGCCGGATCAGGCTTTTGCGGTACTCATCGGGCATCGCATCTTTCGGCTCGATCTTGATGCCCTCATCGATTCGTTCCTGGAAGTCCATTGCGGCCGTCTCTGTAACCATTATCGGTTCAACTCCAGTTCTCCAGAGCACCAACGAACGCTGCGAGAAACGCGTTGGTTTGCTGCGCATCGAGTGCGCGATGATCTACCGTCAACGTGACATACATCATTGGCTTGATTTGGATGCTGTCTTCGATAACTACCGGGCGTTTCTGCAATTTCCCGCTGCCCAGGATCGCCGTCTGCCCGTCGGGAATGATGATCGGCGCGGCTAAAAGGCTGCCGCTCACACCGTGATTGGAAATGGTGAACGTACCATTCTGCACCTCATCGGCACTCGGCTTTCCAGCGCGCGCTTTTTGCGTGAGCTCTCTTAAGCGGGCAGCGATTTCCACCAAATTTAGAGTCTGCGCGCGATGGATCACCGGAACAATCAATCCGCCGCCCTCGATGGCGGTTCCGATCCCGATATTGCAATCCTCAAAAATCTCGAGGCCTTCCTCGCTCCATCGGCTGTTCACTTCCGGAACAGCTTGAATCGCTTTCACCGCGGCGGCAATCAGGTATGCCGTTATGCTCGGCGGCTCATCGGGCCCGGTCCGGGCGGCGACAACACGAGACAGGTCGGCCTCGAAGACCGCTGTGACGTGCGGCGCGGATTGGACGCTCCGCAGCATGTGGCTCGCGATCGCTCGCCGCATCGCGCTATGCGGAACTACCTTTCCGAGCCGCGACCGTGAGGGAGCCGGATTTGATGCCTGGCTCGCCACATAATCCACTACATCCTGATACGTCAGCCTTCCGCCGCGGCCGCTTCCGGCGATCGATTGCGGATTCAGATTGTTTTCGCGAATCAGGCGGCGAACCGCAGGCGACAGATCCTCGTGAGCCGATGGAAGCGCTTCGACTCCGGCTTCAATTCGTCCCAAAACTTCGCCCGGCGTGACCGGCTCATTCTCCCCCTTGCGAATCTCAGTGAGAATTCCGGACGCCGGCGCGGGAATTTCCATCGATACCTTATCGGTCGAGATCTCGACAATAGGCTCGTTGGCGTTCACCCGCTCACCGGGTTTCTTCAGCCAAACGCCGACGAACGATTCCGTTCCTTCTTTCTGGTCGGAGAACATGCAGATGTCGACGGTCGGCATCAGAAGGCCAGGACTTCTTGCATCTTTGCCGCTATCGTATCCGCGCTCGGAAGCACGGCTTTCAATAGATGCAGGCTATACGGCAAAGGAACATCGGGAACCGCGAGACGCTCCACGGGCGCATCCAGGCTGAGAAACGCGTCGTGTGCGACCGATGCGCCGATCTCCGCTCCGAATCCGGCCGTGAGAGCATCTTCATGTACAATCAGACAGCGCCTCGTTTTTTGCACCGACCGCACAACAGCCTTGCGATCCCACGGAACAATGGTCCTAAGATCGATTACCTCAACCGATGCGCCTGTTCTCTCGCTCGCATTCAGGCAGCGTTCCACCATCGCGCCCCAAGTCACTACCGTGAGACCGCGCCCTTCCTGAACCACATTGGCGACACCCAGCGGCAATATGAATTCGTCGCCGGGATAAGGTCTCCTCGCCCACGCCGCATCTAACAACGCGCGATGCTCAAAGAAGATGCTTGGGTTGGGACTGCGCAATGCCGCCCGAAGCAACCCGGCGGCGTCTTCGGCGTTGGAAGGAAACAGAACTTGCCAGCCGATCGCGTGCGCGAACGTAACCTCGCTGGAGACGCTGTGCCAGGGGTCGCCGCATTTCCCGAAGCCGCCCGGCATGCGGACCACAATCGGCGCGGTAAACCGGTTCGCGGTTCTCCAGCGCATAGTTCCGCAATCGTTCAACTGCTCGGTTGCCGGATCGGCATACTTCCGGAACTGAATTTCAGCCACCGGCCTGAGACCGGCCAACGCCATCCCTACCGCATTCCCGATAATGCCTTCTTCTGAGAGGCTGGTGTCAAATACACGATCCTCTCCGAAGGTGTCCTGAAGGCCCATCGTGGCGGCATGAACTCCGCCCTTGGCGCCGACATCTTCACCGAATATAAGGACCTTGGGATTGATCTTCAATTCATGCTCGAGTGTTCGCCGGATCGCCGTGAGCATATTGATGCGCGCCGGTTCCCGAGCCGTTGTAGCCAACGCTTCGGACCCACTCGCGTAAGCAAGGGGAGCGAAGACGTAATCGAGAATCGAAGAAGCGTCGGCTTCCGGCCGCGCTAGAGCAGCCTCTGCAGCCGATTGAACTTCTTGTTCCGCCGCACGCTCCTCGCCGGCCCATTCCTCTTCGGAAATCACCGCCGGAACAAGATATCTGCGGAACGCGGATAAAGGATCTTTCGCGCGCTCCAGAGCCAACAAGCTGGGGCTCTTGTAAGCTTGCGTGTCCTGACCCGAATGCCCGCACAGCCGCGGCATGGTCACCCGCAGCAATGCAGGTCCATCGCCGGATCGCACGCAACCCACGGCCTCTTGCACGCATTGGCACACATCCGCGGGATTGCAGCCATCCCCCGAAAACACTCGCAAATTGCGAAATGCAGCCAAATTCGCTGCGATATTGCCCCCCGGAGTCTGCTTCGTCCCTGGTACCGACAAACCGAACCCGTTGTCCTCGATATAGAACAACATCGGCAAGCGCGATGTTGTCGCGGTATTCAAGGCCGACCAGAATCCGTTCGTCGCTACAGATCCATCACCGCCCAGAGCCACGGCGATGGAATTTCGGTAAGATTCGTCGCCGAGCGAATCCCGATAATAAACAATCG
>JBAUUG010000063.1:0-6192 GCA_049582585.1 Bryobacteraceae bacterium
GAAGACAACCTTGTCAATCATCGTATGACCTGGTTGCTGCTGTTTCAGGCATTCTTGCTCGCGATACTTGGCGGCGCTCTTTCGCAAACCTTTCAACAACGCGTCAGGGACGTTGAGTTGTTCAAATGGTTACTTTCCGTTATCGGCATAGTGGGAAGCTTCTTGATTGGCGTTGGGATTTGGGCTGCACAGAGAGCAATCAACTGTCTGGTTCGGGAATATGAAAAACCTTATGGAGGAGCGGACGGTATTCCGAAAAACCTGCCGCCGTTAATCGGCGGTGAGACACCTCATCTCCTTGGAGCAGTGCCTCTTTTTTTACCTGTCCTTTGCATTGCAGTCTGGATTGTAATCGGCTGCATTGTTCATTAGGTGAGCAGCGCTCAACACCGTTGAAAACATTTCCGCTTTGTTCTGTTTCGAGGGTATGATAAAGGACATTATCATACCTGTTGCCTATGCTCATCGACTGCACCCATTGCCAAGCCCGCGTAAATGGAGAGATTTTGAAGCTTGCTGCGTATCATCACCCCGAGGAGTGGACGAGCGACTACCAAATTGCACTGCTTCGTTGCCCGGAATGTAACCATCTGCTGGTCGGTGAGCAGGCGATATTAAGGCCGAGCGAAACCGATGCTGGGGCCTTCACCATTGCGGATGAAGAGTGGCTTCCTCCCTCGCGTGTATGGCCTGAGCCCGTCACGATGCTTCTGGAATTGTCGATTCCGGACACCATCCGCGTCTGCTTGCTGGAAGCGCAGAAATGCCTGCACGCGACGGCCTACACAGCTTGTGTCGCCATGAGCGGACGGGCTATCGAAGCGATGTGCGGGCACTTCAGCACAAAGAAAGACATGCTGTTCGAAGGGCTGAAGGAGCTCCATGAGCGCGGCGTCATCGATAGGCGGCTCTACGAGTGGGGCGATGAATTGCGCAAACACCGCAATCTGGCGGCGCATGCCAGCGGCGTAGACTTCAATCTGCTGGATGCCAAAGACCTGTATGAGTTTTCGACCGCCACTGCGAGTACGTATTCGTGCTCATGGCGAAGTTCGAGGCGTTGAAGAAACGGCAAGCAGTACAGGAGGCGCATGCATGACCGAGGGCTCATTTATTTGAAAGAACCCGCGCGCTCGCGGGCCTGACGGCGAAGCTGCCCGCGGTGTGAATTCTGATCGAACTAAAGTGCTCAAGCCTAGCTTGGCTGACGCCGGGACAGCGGGATTGATGGACAGGGACATGCCCCCAGGAATATTTTAAGAACATTGCCCGGATTTGCGGTGTTAAGTGTACGGCTATTTGCCGGACACTAATTACAGGCGAAACAAACAGCGCTGTTTATTTGGGGATGAAACGAGAAAGGAGGCGAGCAATGCGAGTTGATGAACATACGAGGCGACCTGCCAGAGTCGAGCGTCTGGAAGCACGGGTCAGCCGTGAAACGAAGGCGCTCTGTCAGAAAGCGGCCAAGCTTCTGGGCCGCTCATTGACCGATTTCGTCGTCAATAGCGCCGTTGACGCTGCCACGCGCACCGTGCAGGAAAATGAATTCATGCACCTGACGCAGCGCGACAGGATGGCCTTTGTGGAAACTCTGTTGAATGCGCCCGCCCCGAACAGCCGACTGCAAAAGGCCGCAAAGCGGCACACACAAACGTTCGCGGATTAGGTCCGCGCTGTGGCCCCGCAATTTCGCACTATTGAGCCACTCGGCGCTAAACATGCCAAGCTCCGAGCGGCTTTTTCATGCGGCATGGACGCGCTTGACCGCTATCTGAAAGAGCAGACCAGCCAGGACGCAAGAAAACGAGTCGCCGCGCCTTACGTGCTGGTTTCAGAAGATAACCGGATTGCAGGGTATTATACGCTCTCGTCCGATCACATCCGCACGGATGACCTTCCCCCTGAGTTGGTGCAACACCTCAAGCTGCCCCGCTATCCGCCGATTGGAGCAACGCTCATCGGGCGGCTGGCGCGCGACTTGTCCTTTCGGGGGCAGGGCCTTGGCGAACTGCTTTTAACGGACGCCCTGAAAAGGGCGCTGGATGTGAGCCGGAGAGTCGCTTCCGCAGCCGTGGTGGTAGACGCGAAGGATGACAACGCGCATCGCTTCTACAGTGAGTTTGGCTTTATCGCGTTCCCGGAAACGGTGAAGCGGTTGTTCTTGCCCATGCAGACGATTGAAAAACTTTTTACGGAGCAAGCGAGCCAGGAATCATCGCGCTGACATCTGCGTTTCAGAATACCCTCGCCAGTTGGTATTTTGAAGTCGCGTAGTCGTTGCACAAAGCCTTGCAGGTCAGGACGCGGGAGACATCGTCGCGCTGCGGCTCCATGCCCAGCCCTTTGAACGGGTACACCCTGCGCGTAGCCTCTCAACTCAAATATTTGAAAACCACGCCTCATCGACTGTGTAGACTTCGACTGTCTTTGTTGAAACCCTATTCGCAACTCCTTCAGTTTTTCGGCAAAGCCGTTGCCGTCGAGCAAATCAATCGGGGGTGCGCCATCGCGTGTCGCTTCCTTTACCGCTGCGGGGGTGAATGTCCCGGTCGTTATAAACAATCCCTTGTCGGCGCGGCCCATTATTGCCCGCGAAAATCCCGGATGTCACCTGCGCCCACTGAGCCTTTGTAGCGTTTGCACTGGAAGAGGACATGGAAACTCATCAGTCCATGAATGCGGGCTATTCCGCGTCCGTCTATTCCGCCGTCTCCGCTGCGGCCTGTTACCTCCACCTGTGTAAAGCCTGCCTCTCTGAGAACGCGCTGAACGAGACGTTCAAACGCTTGCGGGTTTAAATTTTGAGTAAGAATGGCGTGTAATTTTTGTTTCCATTCCTGTCCCTCTGGAGGGTCTTCTGAGGGGCCTTGGATGGGCTGCGCGCCTGTAACAGAATCACTGTCGGCGGGATTTCCCTTTCCTTTCTTAACTGTCTTCTGCCAAAGCGCTTTGACGAACTGTACCACCGCATGAGAGCAGCTCCTCGGGAAAGCGCTCCAGTTCCACAACCTTGTCGTAGATTTCTTCAATGGAACCGGAGCCGCCGAGCGCCTGTAACGCGCGGCAGAGGATTCATAAGCTGGTCGAAGGTGGGTAATTTAGTCGCCATTTCCGTAAACGTGGGTTAGGATTATTGCACCGCGTTGCTGAATTTCAAAACATTTCTTTCTTCAAATGTAGTACGTGTGATAGCCCGCAACTTTGTTGCTACCGTTCGCCGTGCGCTGACACACCTTACGCGAACAAACCCTTGCCCCGTCGTAAGCTCGCAAAAATGTCTAATTGGGTAGAACCTGAGAATTTGTGAAAGAGGCGCGCCCGTGCTATCTCTGAAAGCGCATGGATGAGCTTCCGACCTCTATTGCCTCGAAGAAAGAGCGGCTCGACGCGATGCGGCCGCTATCGCGAGCGGCCCTGCTTGCCTTGCAAAAACCCTATGACGTTGATCTGACCTATACGTCCAACGCCATCGAAGGCAACGCGCTGACGTTACGGGAGACGGCAGAGCTTATCGAACACGGCATCACTGTTGGCGGGAAGCCGTTGCGCGATCATCTTGAGGCGGTTGATCATTACAACGCCGTGCTGTGGATGCGCGAATTGGCGGAAAAGGCAACGCCGATCGATGAAACAACTGTGCGCGAACTGCATCGGCGCATTGTCGCGCGGAGCCAGCCGGAAATCGGCGGCACCTACAGCACCCTTCCCCGCCGTATCGCGGGCTCACCTGCCGTTTTACTGAATGCGGCGAAAATTCCGCACTTGATGAAGGAATACGGTGAATGGCTAGGCAAGGCTGAGCCTGTACCGGCGACCAGCTTTGACGCGCATTTCCGGCTTGTTGCCATTCATCCGTTTGGCGATGGCAATGGACGCGCGGCACGGCTTTTGATGAACTTGCTTTTGCTTCGTGAAGCATACCCGCCCGTTGCCGTGCGCCCGGAAGACCGAAAGGAATATCTCGACACGCTTCAACATGCGTCCATGCAAGACGACCTGAAACCGTTCCAGACTTTCATGCACCGGCGATTGGACGCGACGTTGGAGGAATACTTGAGCGCCTTGCAAGACGCGCTGCCCGCTAATCCAGAACGCGGCAAGCCCAGCGAGCTACAGCCCAAGGCCTGATGTCTCCCAAAGGATAAGCGACGGGATTCACCCCCTGCCCTTCCCTGCATGACGCCACCGCCTATCCGTGGTAAAAACGCTACGATGAAAGGAGGGTAAACCACATGGTAGCTCTCGATTGGTCACAATGCCCCGCCGTGGAAAGCATCCCCGGCAAGGTCAGCGGCGCATGGGTCTTGCGCGGCACCCGAACGCCCGTCAAGGTTCTGTTTGAAAACCTCGAAGCCGGTATGAGCATCGAGGAAGTCATTGAACAGTTTCCCGTCACCCGCGAGCAGATCGACAGCCTCATGGCTTTTGTGGCGCGTTCCCTCGAAAAAGCTCCAAGCTATGGGGACCGCCGCCCGGATGCTCATCCTTCTTGATAACGGTACACCGCGAGGACTTGCCCGTTTTCTTAGTGACCACACCGTGGAGGAAGCGCGAGCGCGAGGTTGGGAAGAACTCGAAAACGGCGAACTGATCGACGTTGCGGAGATAGCCGGTTTTCAAGTATGGTGACGACCGACAAAAACATCCGTTATCAGCAGAACTTGACGGGCCGCAAAATCGCGCTTGTGGCGCTTGAGCATTCACAATGGCCCATGGTGAAGCTCGTTGCCGAAACCATCGTTGCAGCCGTCAATGCAGCGGGACCCGGCAGCTATACCGAAGTAGCCGTGCCCTTCAAAGAATAGCCCCGCCGCAATGATCATGGGCTTAATCGGGCCTTGTGGAACAATGATGCCTTGCGCGTAACAATCCTGGTGTTCCTGGCTGCGTCGGCGGCGCTGGGCTTCGGGCAGGATGCAGGTCATTCGCCGCAATTGCTTTTGACACCACAACGTTTGAAGCGGTTGCAGCGCGATCTCGAACGCCAGACGGCGCGATGGATCAATTTTGAAAATCGGGTTCAATCGGTACCGGATTCGGCTGAACGCGGGTTCGAGTTAGCGCTCTACTATGCAATTACGCACGATGAGAGACGCGGACGGGAAGCGGTCGAGTGGGCACTCGCGCATAAGTGCGCCGAGAGGCAGGTTGCGTTAGTGCTGGATTGGTGCGCCAATCTGATTTCCGCTGAGGAACGCCAGACGTTGGGGCCGGATTGTCCTTTTATAGGCACGGGTTCTCCCCCGCTCATGAGCGAGGTCTTGCGTGACCATCTGTTTAAGCTAGTAGCCCTCGGCGAGAATCCTGGACCGGCGGAGATGGAGCGCTGGAAAGCAGTTATGGGCGACATGAAGCAGAGGCAGTTCATGGATTCACGCGCACTCTATGCTGCCATTGAATTGATCGATGCCGCGCGAACTACCCAGCACATCGATCTGCGCGAAGACGACCGCCAATTCTTTTCCATTCTGCCGACTGAGCTGTTGCTGAGTTTGAAGCCGAGCGCGGTTGAGCATCCCGACTGGATGACGCACATTGCGGCTCTGGCCCTGGTGAGCCTGGATCCCAATCTCGAGGGCTCGCAATATCTGCAGGGATGGGCCATTGAAGACCGACAGATGCTGCGCGAGGGGCAGGGCGTCGCTTATGAATTGCTTTGGGGCGACCCTTATCTGCCGGGAGTTGGCTATCAGAATCTCGATCCCTGGGTTTACGATGAGACGGGCAGGCTCTTCGCGCGGAGTGACTGGAGTCCCGGCGCGTGCTGGGTTGATATCTCGAAAGACGGCGTTCAAGACGAAAATTGTCCCGGGGAGTGGCGTAGAGAACCGGTCAAGTTCGGGCGTATGACTCTGATTCCGATGACGCAATCCTGCGCAATGGCCCCGGATCGCATGAACAATGAAGTAGCAATTCTATGGAAGCTCCGCCCGCATCAAGCCCTTTCTTACGTCGAGAAGAAGATGAAGGAATCAGCGGAAGCCGATGCAGCAGGCATGTGGCGTTTGCCCGGTAATGTTGAAGGCAAGGTTTGCGTTGTACGATAAGCCGGCCTGTTCGGTAAGTCTTAGGTCAGTATCAGGAGCGATTCGGCAGGATACACCTGCGGAGGTGGAGTCGGGTCACTTTGCCGAATCGCTTTTGATACTGGGACTTGAAGGAAGCCGCGACGAATGTTACACCTTATGG
>JBAUUG010000064.1:0-5097 GCA_049582585.1 Bryobacteraceae bacterium
CTCAACAGGAGGCTATTGCAAACGTAGAAGCGCTTGCATTTCGGGTAATCGCCGATCGAATCGAAGAAACAAAAATCGGCACATCGAAGGTCTCCTTCGCGTCTTGAGTTATTGGCCGAGCACCAAAGCACGACGGGTTTTTGCTGCGATTCAGCGCCTCGGCTGGACAGTAAAAGCCGAAAAGGGATCTTCGCACAGGCAGATGGTGCATTCTGAGTGGGGAGAGGCAACCTGGGCGTTCCACGACAACGAGGAGATAGGGCCCAAGATGCTCGCTCGCATCGCAAAAACCTTTCACCTTCGACCGTCTGACCTATAGATTCCGCCCCTATTTATGGCTCTCCTCGCTTTAGCCGGCGGTAGCAGTCCTCACGACGCTCAAAACGAACATCTCAAGCATCGGTAAAGCGTTAGAGATTAACTACGCGACCGATCATCTAGACGCCGATTCGTATCCAGGCGCCAGATAACCGGGCGCGCCTTTCCACTCCGGCTTGAAGACGAAGGACAATCTGGGGGCTAAGGTCGCACTGGGTACCCGCGGTTTGATGGCGGCTCATGAGACTACGTCCTAAATCGGCCAGTTCGGACGTAGCTGCACACCACTCTCCAGGAGCCTCTGCGGACTTAAGCCAAGGATTGCCAGAAATGCTTCGATGAGCGTCGCCTGTTCGCGCGAGCAGTTTGCGCTCTCTTGCCAGCCGCGGTCTAACAAATCGAA
The DNA here is from genome assembly GCA_049582585.1 of Bryobacteraceae bacterium. GTDB lineage: Bacteria > Acidobacteriota > Terriglobia > Bryobacterales > Bryobacteraceae > Bog-105. The sequence goes on from JBAUUG010000064.1 coordinate 722, forward strand.
AGCAGAACAGAGAGCCAAAATGTCGATCGTGCTCCCGTGCTCATAGAAGATCTCCATATGCGAGCGAAGATGTTCGACATGAACACGTCGTAACAGTTCCATGCCCGGCCCGGAGTGATGGATGCGCTCTTCCGCATTCTCGAGTTGTGTCGGCTCAAGGATTTGAGGTTGCTCTCCGAAGTCTAACCATGTGGGCCTGAGGTGGCTTTATCACGGCCGCTCTCTTTTGTTGTTGTGGTCGGCTCCCTTTTCACGTTATTATTGACCTTAGCCGTATGCCGTTGGCGTATGCCAGCCGAACTCTGAACCATAGATTAACAAAACGATCCATTTAGTTGCGAATGAATCCGCTTTTCGAGCTGCGCAGGCGCCTGAATTTAAGCCGAGTGGAGTTTGGGAAATTGGTCGATAAATCTGAAGCCACCATCGAGAAGTATGAGGCTGAGATCAGTCCTGAGTTCGCAGCGCAACTCGCGAAAGTCGCGAGTAAGCACGGTTTCGGAGATCTGACCAAGCTGTTCAATATTGCAGCAGGCAAGCAGCGTGCTCCTGACGAGTTGGATCTCAGCAAGGTATCAGCCGACGAAGTCGCTTTTCTTCACGCCTGCCTGTCCATTTACAGGAAACCGGCGAGCGAGTATGAGCGCTCGGTCGTCACAATTGTCCGAGAACTGATCAACCTCAGAGAAAAGAGCAAGTAGGATTCCCAGGAAATGAGCAAAACATGTATGCCGTCTGAGAGATACTTTTCCATCGAATGCGCTTACATTTCAACGATTGACAGTGCGGAGAATCGCACATTAGGATAGAACGTCCGCAGTTTCGGAGAGCTTCAGTGGATCCAAAAGAAGGCATCGAATCCAGACCGCCATCGACCGGCGATGTGATCACTCAGCAAGAGTTGGCCGCCCAGTTGATATTCCAAAATGTGGAGTACCCATCGCGAGCATCCCTGATGGAGCGATTTCAAAACGGGGCACAGATTGAGCCAGGCCCGCTGACTATAGTCCAACCGTACTTCGATCTGGGGCCGTTTATTATTCCAGCATTCGACAATACCCGGCGGGCGGCTCAAATCCGGCAATGCATTCATGATGCGAATCGAGCCCTGAGTGATATCGACGAGCACGACTCGGCCGATGAATTTCGCCGGATCGCTCCGCAGATTGCCGCTCGTATAAAAGAACTGATCGAGGCGCGGAATAATGCGTCTTTTCGCGCTCGAAACTGGGATGGGTTTCGCGCCCGGGTTCGGGATCAGGTCTATGCTTGCGAGATTACGTGGATGCTCTGGGCAGCAACTAAGTGCGTCGGCTACGGCTTAACGTCGCTTGCGGTGAAGACATTCGGTATCGCTTGTGCGCGCGCTACCATACTCGCCGCAGCTTAGTCTTTAGGAATAATTTCCGGAAGTGGAAATTCCGTCCGAAGGACATTGAAAGCTTCTTGGTAGTCACGGTCGATGAGCGCCAATTGCTCATCAGAGATCGTCTTTGGAACGTACGGGAATACCTCGCCGCTCTGATTCAACGCCACGCACCAGAAAACACAGCAGGCAATCTCGGTAATCTCCAGTCCCCAGTTCGCCGCATCGACCATGAACCGTTGACTTTTGCCAACCGTGGAAAACATTAGAGCAATTCCCGGAGCGAACCCGATATAGCTCGCCAGCAACCATCGATGCCATTGCACGTTTCTTCGGATGGGCTCCGGGAAAGCGGCGACCCACACCGATACAAATCCTAAGGCCCCGACTGAGATCCAGTCAACGAATTTGCAAGCACCGACAGCTCCCGCTACATACCACGGACATTGGCCGTTCCCAAATTGAACGATGCTCAAGATACTTCCGACGGCTGCCCCGATCCCCAGGCAAGACCCGACGATCAGCTTCGCGCCTTTCTTGTCGATCTTTGGATAGTGCTCTACGATTTTTCCCGTGAGTTCTAGTACCACGAGGATCTGCAACGTCATTAGGATGGGAGCGCTAAAGGCCCAACATTTCCCGTAAAGCGGGTCGTGGTAGTCGAGCGAGATGAGACAAAGAGAGCGGGTGCCCTTCGCAATAAGGAAGAGCATGAAGGCTGGATAGTATTTGAGCAGACCTCGGCAGGCGAACACCAGGACGACGGCAATCAGCGCCGCCGCTTCGATGTAACGGAGATACACCATCCCCGTTTAGTCTATCGAAAATCTGAACGGCTAGTAAGGCGGGCTTAGATCACCAACAAGCACCTCAGTATCAAGGCAATGTCCGAGCTTGTCACCGAAGCGGACTTGGCCTTACAGCATCCGGGGACGGGGTCTCCGAGCGTCAGGTTCGGTCCGCAAACGAGCGCGATACACAGAAGTGAAAGCGCTGGGATTAGCTGAAGTTTCTTCATGAGATCCAGCGTAAAGGATTTCTGAACTGTCTGGCTTCAATCCCTGGGCCCGCGGACCTTGGCCCAGTATTCGCAAGAAGGCATCACTTGAATCATTTCGGCGTTCGGCTGAACGATTTACTAGCACGGCACAGTAAGAAGAACCTCGTAAGCCTATGCCAATTCCTGGCCGCAATTCCCTCGATGCCCGCAACCAGCGCAGCGGGCGCGCTCGCGATGAATTCGGCGCTGCTCGATTCCCACTGAGGCGTGCATACATTCGAGTGTCTTTAGCAACTCACGGCGCGCGTTTTCATCGAAGTGCACCCGGATGATCTGGTCCGCGTAATGAATCTCGCCGTAGGCAACATGCGCGCCATGGGTTTCTTCGACCAAAAGACAATTCGAGGCGAGTTGAAGACGGTGGTTTGCATACGCGGCTCCCCGTCGCGACCGCGCCCGTGATTTTACTTCCACGGGGACCAAACCCTCTTTCGTTCGGATGATGTAATCCGGCTTCCCCGTTAATCGATATCGCTCAGAAGTCAAAGCCTCAGGTTTAATGCGCTCCGATCCCATATCGGAGTACAGAATCTCTCCCTGAGGAAGGGTTCCCCGCGTGCCACGCCGCAGAAGCTCCAAGCCGACGACCAGGACAACTATCGCCGTGATGATCATCGGGCTACAGCATTTCGAAGTAAATAAATCAACACCAAGACGCACGCGAGCAGGATAAGGAGAATTCCGGTCCGGCGCCACGTCGACGCCTTATCTGCCGTTCGTCCATGCTGAGCATGGTGTTCCACTCCGCGCTGCTGCTGGAGCTGCACCTCTTGAGAAGCCGGGATCTTCTGCTCTTTCATCATCCAGGCCCGCCGGCAGAATACGAACTCTCCCACCTCTGAAGAACGAATGTACCCTCTCCTGTTCGGCATAGTTCAAATCGACCTACTGTTAACAAAGTGGCGTTCAGAATGGTTCTTCTTACGGATCGGGTGAAGCAGGAGCGCCGCCTCGCCACTAAACTTCATGCGTGCCATTTTGCATATAATTCTCCCGGAGGTAGCACCATGAACGAGCAGGAGAACATTGCCCTCGTTAAGAAGTTATATGACGCGTTCGCGAAAGGAGATATCAAGACCATCCTGGCTCATTTGAGCGATGACGTTAAGTGGAGCAGTCCGGGTCCCGACACGATTCCATACTCCGGCGACAAGACGGGTCCGACGGAGGTCCGCGAGTTCTTCAGCGAACTCGTGGGTACGCAGGAAAACGTGAACCTCACCATAGACCAGTTCGTCGCGCAAGGCGACGCGGTCGCGACTCTGGGTCGCTATTCAGGGAACGTGAAAGCAACTGGCGAGCCGTTCGATTCCGTTGTTGGCCACTTCTTTACGATTCGCGCCGGCAAAGTCAGCCGATGGATCGGCCTCGCTGACACTGCCCATGCAGCCGCAGCTTACACCCGTGCTTCGGCTGCTGCCCCTGAATAGCGAAGGAAAGCCTTGCATCATTGCGCCGCGCGATTCGACCCGCCAGTGTTCCTTCTGAGCGGTCCGGATCTTCAGCCGTGAAAGCGTCTATAGATCCGGGTTGCCAATGTCGGGCGACTCTTCAACCACTGCGCGACTGACCACCAATGACGTTTGAACTTGCTGGATGTGTGTGAGGCGTGCTCGGCAGCCGCTGCTTGTTCCACGGTCAGCAAGACAACCTCAAGGTCCGGGCGCGACGCAAAGTATTCGTCCCGGTTCGCGGTATCTGCGGGAATGACAGCGCCGATAGCTCGTCCAGCTTTTCCGCACATCGAACATTGAAAATCATTGCCCACTCCCGAGACAATGCCGCCACAATGTTTATGCCTCCAATGTGGCCGGAATACATCAAACGGCACTTCCCGTTCAGCTTAACAGGGGGATACGGATAATCTGAGACGATTACCGTGGAAATCACACTTCGCCTGTGTGATGTCGTTCCCATGCGAACGAGACGAGCTTACGTCACTCGACATAA
>JBAUUG010000065.1:0-8433 GCA_049582585.1 Bryobacteraceae bacterium
CGGATGAACGCCGGACGGAAGTCTGGGAACTCTCTCAATCTTCCGATTTCCTGCTCAGTATTTGCGATGGGAAACGTACCTTACAAGAAATTAAACAGAGATACGTTCTGGCTGAACCCTATTTCAACGAAATCCCCGGAGAACAGACATGCCTTTTCGGCTTGATGCTGCTCAAGCAGGATGGGTTGATCGGCATTTCGCGAGTCCCGGTCACCGTGACGAGAAGCGTCAAAGCACGTGAAAACGAAGCAACTCCGATTCGCTACTCACCGCCGCCGCAAGCATCGAACACCCAGCGACCATGGCCCTGGCCGCCATCTCGCGCTTAGACCGAGCTCTTTCAAAGGAATGACGGAGCTTCTGTTGCTCCACGGCATCTCCATCATCGCGCGATCCCAAGCTTCACTGACGGTCGTAAACGTACACACTCGCGGATGCTTGGCCCTTTTCATCCACGCCGGATTATCTAACGGTCATCGCGTCGATGTAGAGCACCAGCAGATCGGCCTCATCCCAGCGCCGCTCACGTAACTGGCGGAGCTGCGCGACAGGCCCGCTGTTTCCGCCATCTCAGGCAGTACTTCTGCGTATTCGCGTGTGGAAACACCGCGCAACAGCGCGCCCATCATCCGCTAGGCCGTCGCGCTGTTCTCTTGCAGCGATTCGTACGCTGGCACGCCCACTTCGCCTTCTTGCTGTAACGCAGCCTCGGACGCTTCACTTTGATCTGGCGGTCTGCCAGACTTACTCGTCCCTTCTGCGTTCCATGCCAGCGAATGTCGCCGCTGCTCTTGCCCGGCGTGCGCGGCCCGGCCACTTGCTCAGCGCTAAGGCTCAAGATGGTTTCGATCGTCTGCCGGCCAACGCTGTCGATCACTTCATCCACAGCCATCTGCGCTTGGCTGATCAGTTCCAGCAACGGCAGAAGAATCTGCCCGTTGGCTTGCAAACTCCTCGATTGCTGCCGATGCGGTCTTCGCCTCCCGGCTCACGATATGGTACGGTTTCTTCCCGGCGATGGTGTCCTTTCCAAGGATTGTTTTTGGCGAATTGATTCTAACGAACCGGCCGCCACCGCCGCCTCTAACCTTCAACTAAACTGGGGACACCCTCAGTAGACTTCACCGCCTAGATAAGCGCGTGTGTGGTTGCGGTAACGGAACGGATGCGTGGGTGAAAGCCATTCGCTCCCATCGATAGCCTTTTTGAGTTCATCCGAGATGTAGGTTTCAATGAACTTCGCTTGTCCGTCTTCCTGCGCTTTTGCATCTCGTACGAGTAGATCCACTGCTCGGACTCGGCATCCCACACGACACACTCTTCCGAAGCGTCTACCAGAGAGCATCACCGATGCGCATGGCGGTCTCTTCCATCAAAGAGAGCAGGAGCACGAACGTTTGGGGGTGTTTGGCGAAGGCATGCGTACCCCGTTTCAGCTTCAAAGCTTCTTCGTAAATTAGATCGAGCTGCTTTCGGCTGTAGGGGTCCTTCTGTTCGTAGATGGCCTTGTGAGCGGCCACTTTCTCCCGGAGTGCTTCGCTTTTCGGGGTCTACGGTCTCGTTTTCCTGGGCGTTTGCGTTGGAAACACGAACGAGAGTGCGTCTCGCCTCCTCAGCTTCACCAAGCACCGATGTGTTGCACGCTTGGCTGGGTACCGATGCTCAAAAGAGCGGCAAGAAAAATCGAACTTGTACGGAAATTGTACCGAGTTTCGGTACAGGCTCACTTCTTTAGCCTGTAAGCGGTTGATCGCAAAGCCTTGGCTCCCCGACATGGATTCGAACCACGATTAACGGCTCCAAAGGCCGCTGTCCTACCATTAGACGATCGGGGATCAGCGCGAAGGAATTTCGCCGATCTTCAGTGTAACAGCCGATTAGCTCCCGTCACCATTCCGCGTACGGCGTGCCTTCCAGCGAAGTCTTGTCGGAGCCGCTATTCACGTCTGAGATGCCCGGAGTACTGCTGCTTCCGCCAATCGGCGTATCCTCCATCGTCACCTTCCACGTCTGATTCGAGCCCGTGATCGGGTCCTGCGGAATTTGCCTCAGATAACCTTCCGAAACCAGATCCTGCAGACTTTCAGGCGCCTTCTGCTTATCAATCGTGTACTCGTCGATCATGTCGCGCAAGATGAAAATATTGTTACGCAACACGCTTTCCTTTGATCGGATGATCGACTTTTGATATATCGGTATGGCAATCGCCAGCAGAACCGATATGATGGCCATCACCACCATCAGCTCAATGAGCGTGAACCCGCGAAGCGCGCGCTTCAGCATTGGCGCCTTGAACTCACCATTCCGAATACGATGTCCCATCGCTTGCCTTGTCCAGCGTCTGTGAGTAAACGTCGAAGATGTTCTGACCACCCCAGGAGGTTGAAGTAGGCTCGTCCTGCATGCTGCGCTTTCCCCAGTTCGTATCGCCCGTGAACGGGTCTTTGGGAATGCGGCGAAGGAGGCGCAATTTGCCGCTCTGGCCATTCCCGCTGATGGTGTTCGTCAGTTGCACGCCTTCCACCAGCGATTCAAGAGTCAGTGGATAACAGTAAGCGTCCGGGTTCCCGGATTGGACCTTGCCCTGATCGCAAAGATCCTTGTATTTGTCGATAGCATTTCGCATGCTCACCAGATCGCGGCGCAGTTCCGTCTCTCGCTGCCGCCGCACCCGGAAGCGCGCCATCGGCACCGCCATCGTCGTCAGAATCAACAGGATGGTAAACGCGACGATAAGCTCGACCAGCGAGAATCCCGCTTGCCTCTCGCGGCGCCTTTCTAAACCTGCACAATCGTTACCACGGAGCATCTACTACTCTCTCCATTTTAAGGATTCGGTTGGTCCGGAGGCGTCGCAGTCGGATGCGGGTGAGGACGCAAAGGCGGGCCGACCGCCGGGACGGGTGCTTGCTCGGGCAAGATCTGCGTGGGCGGCGGCTGCGGGGTTTGCGTCGCCGGTGTTTGCGCCTGCGGGGTAGTCACGGGCCCAACCTGTGAAGGCGAATTCGCCGCAGGAGATAGCGGCACGGCCGGCGCAGCCGGAACGGCATTTAACTGAGACTGAGTCGCCGGCAGTGGAGTTGACGAAGCAGCGGTTCCGTCAGGCCGGCGCGAGACTCTGGGAATCCGCTCACTGCCTGCCAGCACGCCTTCATCGGCTATATTGCTCAGATCGGGCGCCCGCACGATGTGCGGAATCAAAGCGATGAGAATCTCGTCCCGATTGTGCGTTTTACTCTTCGTCCCAAACAGATATCCCAGAACAGGGATGTTTGTGAGACCCGGTATGCCCGCGACGGAACTATCGGTTTCCTCGTCATACAGCCCGCCCAGCACGCTGACTTCCCCATCTTTCATCCGTATATCAGCCTCGTTGATCTTTTGTTCAATCTCCGGTTCCTGAACTCCGGCAATGGTCTCCGTTGTCAGTACGCTCGAGATCTCCACTTTGATGTGCATGCTGATATCGTCCGGACCGTTCACATGCGGCTGAAGGTCTATCTTGGTGCCCACGTCGACGGTCGTAAACTGCGTGGTCGCGTAAGGAATGGAGCCGGGCGTCGCAACAGCCGAGTTGAGAGACCCCGAAACATACGGGATTTTCTGCCCGATGTTGAACGATGCTTTTCCATTATCGGTAACCCGTACTTGCGGGCGCTGCAGAACGTGCGTCGTCGCATCGGTCAGCAGAGCCTGAATCAGTGCGCCGGGTAAGGTGGTGGAGAAGTCCGCGCTTGAGACATGGCCGAGCGACGCGAGCGTCGCGGCGCCGGTGTTTGTGGTTGTGGTCCCCGTGGTGCCCGTCGTTCCGGTGGTGCCCGTCGTTCCGGTGGTGCCGGTAGTCCCGGTAGTCACGAAATTACGCGGAGTGTATGTAATCGGAATATTCAATCCGCCGGTTTGTCCAGCGAGCGCCGCCCCCAGCGTAGTCGTCTTATTCCTGGAGACTTCCATAACAATCACATCCACCACCACCTCTGGTTTAGGCCGGTCGAGATCGTGAATCAGCTTCTCTACCAGAGATATGGTGTCAACCGTGCCTCGCGCGATAATCGCGTTTTGGCTAGGGAGTGAGAAGACGCCCTGCGTCATCTTCGTGCCCTGCCGAACACCGTTGAAAATCTCAGTAAACTCGTTAGCCGTGCTGGCGTTCTGAATGTAAAAGACTTTTACTACTTCGTCCTGATACTCCTGGCGCTTGGCGTCGAGTTCCTGCGTGACGAAAATAGCGTTCCGGCTGATCGCCTTCCAAAACGTGTGGGTCACCAGAGCGACATAGTTCAACGCCTCTTCCAGCGTGACATTATTCAAATCCAGATTGAAATTCTTGCCGCTGCTCGTTTCAATTCCTGCCGGATCGAACAGCACATTAATGCCCGCCAGCTTGCCCACGCTTTCATACAGCACGCGCGCGGGCTGGTTGTTCATCTTCAAGCTGCTGATCTGATTACTGATGGGACGAAGAGCCGGCGGGCCTTCCAGCGCATTAATGCGCTTCTCGATTTCCAGCCGCGCTGTCTCCGCCGGCGTCAGGACTGGCGTTCCCGCCGGAACCTTGGCACGATCCTTGATCATTTGAGTAGCTGCGCGGATCTCCTGCAACGCGATTTGCGAAGAGGGATCAGCCAAAAAAGCCTTCTGAAACTGGATCAGCGCCTCATCCAGCTTCTGTAGCTTCTGCAATGTCCTGCCCTGCGTAATGTGCGCCTCCGATGCCTTACTCCGCACATTTTGCTCCGCCAGCAGATAGCCCGGGTCTTTGGGATCGGTATCAATCGCCTGGTCATAGTAGTTGAGCGCGGCGTCGTAGTCCTTCTGTGACTCAGCTTTTTGGCCGAGCTTCAGGAGTTTATCGCCCTTCTTGGTGCGTCCCTGCGCTGGCGCGGCTATCCAAAATAGCGCGCACGCCAGCCCCAACCAGCACGATAATCCGTTAGAAACCTTCACCTTACAAGCATTCCAGAATGTGTTACACTGCTATCGAAAACGACCGCCGGAACCGCGAATTCCAATCCCTGCGTGCGAAAACACTGTCCCTCGGGGAATACGTTCCTCTCTCTTTTCGAATGGAAGACGTTTGGACTGGACGCACCGTGCAGAACTTGAGGCAACATGAGGGGACCTGCCGCGGCCTGTCCCCGCCCGATCCGAATGGCCCACCAAACTGAGATCAAAATCTTGAGCGACAATCGCGCGGCTGGCCACAACTATCACCTCCTGGACCGCTACGAGGCCGGCATCGTCCTCACCGGCACCGAAGTTAAAGCGGCGAAGAGTGGGAAAATTCAGTTGAAGGAAAGCTATGGCGACGTGAGCGACGGAGAGGCTTGGTTGCTGAACGCTCATATCAGCGAATACTCCCACGGCAACATCATGAATCATGCGCCGGTGCGAAAACGGAAGCTGCTGCTGCACCGAAGTGAAATCGAGAAGCTGCGCACTGAGACCCGCGAAAAGGGATTGACCCTGGTTCCCACCAAGGTCTACCTCAAAGCAGGCCGGATCAAGGTCGAAATCGCCGTCGCCAAGGGCAAAAAATTTCACGATAAACGCGAGGCCGTAAAGGCCAAGGAGATGCAAGCGGAAGCCAGGGCCGCCGTTCAGAGGCGCGCCCGCCAATAAGTTCATGGAAATTCAAATTGAAACTTCATCTGCGGAGAAAGTGAGCGCCGATGCGCTCGCGGTCATCTGCTTCGAGGCTGCGGAAGATACGAAAGCCGAAGCTCCGGCCGTTGCGTCGGAAGCGACTCACGACCCCGAAATCGCGGCGCAATCCGGCTGGCTGGCCGAGTTGCGGGAGTCCGGCGAATTCACGGGCAAACTCTACGAGCTGGCGGTTCTGCACAGGCCCGAGGGAATCGGCGCCAAGCGTCTTGTCGTAATCGGCGGCGGCCGCCGCGAGAAGTTTTCTTCAGTTGAAGCCCGGCGCATCGGGGGAACGCTTGTCCGCGCGCTGAAAGACAAGGGCGTGCGTACGGTAGCGCTGGTCATCGACGCCGATGTCGCCTCTCCGGTCGAAGGAGCCGCGCTCGGCGCATGGGAGGCGGACAAGTACAAATCCGATCCCAAGAAATCGGAAAAGCAAGTCGACATCTTCACGGTCGTTGTGCCCGGCGGCGATCCCGATTCCACGGGCGAAGCGGTACGCCGTGGCCAGCTCATCGCGGATTCTCAAAACCTGACGCGGGATTTAGTCAATGAGCCGGCCAATAAACTCACCCCCGGCATGTTGGCGGAATCCGCTCGCCAAATGGCTGCTGAGCTGGGTCTCGAGTGCGAAGTATTGGACCAGGATGAGATGACTCGGTTGGGCATGGGCGCTCTGCTCGGCGTCGCGCAAGGCAGCAGCAATCCCCCGTTTCTCATCGTCGTCAAGTATCGTCCTTCCCTTCCCGTCAATGACGATCATCTCGCCCTCATTGGCAAAGGCGTGACTTTCGACACCGGAGGTATTTCTATCAAGCCTTCCGATGGCATGGAAAAAATGAAATACGACATGGCGGGTGCTGCCGCCGTCATCGGCGCGATGAAGGCCATTGCGCAGCTCAAACCTGCGATTCCGGTGACCGCGTATGTGCCCACTGTCGAAAACATGCTGAACGGAAACGCGCAGCGGCCCGGCGACATCGTGACTTCACTAGCGGGTAAAACGATTGAAGTGTTGAATACCGACGCCGAAGGCCGCCTCATTCTGGCCGATGCCATTACCTACGCCAAAGCCAACGGCGCCACCCATATCGTCGATGCCGCCACTTTGACCGGCGCCATCGGCGTCGCTTTGGGTCATTACAATATCGGCGCATTCACTAACGATCAGCCGTTCCTGGACCGCTTCCTCGCAGCATCCCGCCTGGCAGGAGAAAAAACCTGGCAGATGCCGCTGGACGAAGAGTACAAGGATTATTTGAAATCCGCGTTCGCCGATCTGCCCAACATAGGCGGCCGTTATGGCGGAGCTATTACAGCCGCATGGTTCCTGCGCGAGTTCGCCGACCCCACCCCCTGGGTGCATCTCGATATCGCATCGACCGCATGGCTCGATGACAGCAAACCCTGGCTCTCTAAGGGACCCACGGGCGTGGCCGTAAGATCCTTCGTTCAACTCGCGATGGATTGGAATCGCAGTTGAGTATCGGTGTTCATCAGCGGCCCGATAACGAATTGGTGCGGTTCCCACAACGCCTCTCAAATTACATTGGCCGCCGATCAACACCCGATGAACGCGCACGGGTTCCGGCTCGCCCCTACCGGCTACGGTTCAGATACGCCCTCGCGCCCACCAGCTCAGCATTTTGCGATCCCGGACCATCCTCCCGCCCCGCTAGCAATTGCTGGTAATAGCTTCTCGCGGCTTCCGGTTCGTGAGCCAGCTCCGCCGCGTGTGCCGCGCCGCTCAGGCTGTTAAACCGATTCGGATCGACTTTCAAGGACAGCGCGTATTGTCGAAGCGCATCTTGCGGGCGATTGAGTTCCAGCAGCATATCGGCCAACATCTCGCGTGCGGGTATCTCCACTTCCCGCTTCCCCGTCTCATCCTGCTTGTCCGCGACAGATTCTAAAAGTTGAGTCGCCTCCGCAGTCTTCCCCTGAGCGAAATCCAACCACGCATGCGCTTCATCGCGGTCGGTTGTCATCTGCTCCGCGACGTAAGCGTAACTGCTCTTCCTCACCGCTTCAAGCGCTGAATCATACTTCTTCACAGCTTCCCCGGCTCCCACCGCATCGTGCAACCGGCTTGCTGCAATCGCTCGGGCCCAACAAACTTTTGCTTGATAATCCGGCCCCGCGCCTTCAGGAATCGTAAGTGAGTAGGCGTCCTTCCAGGCCTTCGTCTCCATCACATACAAGGCCGGCAGACTGACCTGCACGTAAAAGTAAAACCCTTCCCGATCCTTGCCGAAATCCTGCTTCTTCGTCGCGAGCGCCTCCGTTTCAACGGCCTTGGCCTGATCCCGCTCGCCAAGCTGCAGATACGCATACTCCAGAAACTGCATGGCGTGCAGGCGATCCGGCTGCGCGTTCTGTTGTTCAGCGATGGCCTTCGAAGCAAGATTCGATTGAACATCGTCTTGCCAAAGACCAAGCCTCGCGAATATATGCGACGGCATGTGAACGGCGTGAGCTGAAGCGGGCGCAATCTGCGCATAACGCCTGGCCGCCGGCAATCCCTCCTGTGCCATCTCCGGGTTATCGCAGGCATGAATCCAATAATGAGCAACCCCTGGATGATCGGGCCGCCTGGCAAGCACCGGAGCTAGAATCGAGACCGCTTTCTTCCTGTACGCGTAATCGTCTTTGTTCGCCTGCGGAGACGCGATCAGCGCTAACGCGTAAAATACTGTCGCCTCGTCATCCTCGGGAAACTGATCGTGCAATTGGTGAAGAGCTTCAAGATACGCGGATGCGCGAGTTTCGTAATTGGCGCTTTCATCG
>JBAUUG010000066.1:0-8222 GCA_049582585.1 Bryobacteraceae bacterium
CTCCGGTCCCCATAAAACCTGCAACAGCTTGCGGTGTGCAATGGGCTTATTGGCGTTAGAGATCAGGTATTCCAGCAAATCGAATTCCTTGGGAGTCAAGCGCACGAATTCTCCGTTCTTAGTGACTTGCCGGGACGAAAGATCGACCGTGAGATCGCTGGAGACGACAATCGGTTCCGACTTTTCTTGTTGCGTCGGCAAGCGGCGCAGGTTCGCGCGGATCCGAGCCATCAGCTCATTCACGCTGAATGGCTTTGTAATATAGTCGTCCGCTCCGGCGTCCAGCGCGGCAATCTTGTCTCTCTCGGTGTCGCGCACGGACAAGATGATGATCGCGGCTTGCGAGATCGCGCGAATTTCTTTGCATGCCGCCATGCCGCCCATCCCCGGCATGTTCATGTCGAGCAAAATCACTTCAGGCTTGTACTCACCTAGTGCTTCTAAGGCCTCCTCTCCGGTGCGCGCCTCATACGGCTCATAGCCATGCGCCGCTAGGGCCGGCCTGATCACGCGCCGGATCTGCGGCTCATCGTCCACTATCAGAATTCGTCCGAAGCTCATGCCGGCTGCGGTTCCAGCCGCTCTGCGGCAGGCAGGCCGATTGTGAATCGCGAACCCTGCCCAACCTGGCTGTCGACTGCTATAAAGCCTCCGTGCGCCTCCAATATTTCTTTCGCGATCGCGAGGCCCATACCGGTTCCCTGCACCGCCGACCGATCGTAGCGGCCCCGGTAAAATTTATTGAACACACGGCCTTGCTCCAGCTCCGTCAATCCTTTTCCGCGATCCCGCACGGAAATTGAGACGAGCCCGTTCGCTTCTCTCGCCGACACCGTTACGATCGATCCCGCAGGCGTATACTTGAGCGCGTTATCCAGCAACTGCTTTAGCGCCTGCATCACGAGCTCTCTATCGGCGAAGACATGCGGAAGATCACCCGGTATTTCACATTCGATCCGGTGAGAGCGCGCTCGCTCGCCCAGTGAGCGGATGGTCACTTCAACCAGATCATCGACCTTCGCGGGCCGGCATTCGAGCTTCAGCCTCTTGGCGTCGATACGAGCAAGGTGAATCGCTTCATCCACCATGCGCCTGAGGCCGCCCGCTTCTTCTTGAATCACGTGCAGCAAATCCTGACGCTGCTCTTCCGGGACGCCGGCAGGCTGCAGCAGAAGATCGACGGAGGCCTCGATCGAGGTGAGCGGAGTTTTAAGATCGTGAGCGAGGGCGTCGATCATCATGGATTTCAGTTCTTCGCTCTTGCGAACTGCTTCCGCCCGGCTCCCGGCGTCTTGTGCCTGCGCTTGAGCCAGGGCGACAGCCACGGTGTTCCCGATCGACTGCAGCGTCGGCTCGGGTAATGCATCTCCCAGGAAGCCGAGGCTCCCTAGATTCTTGTTTCCCAACGTAACCGGCCAAACCGTCATCCGGCCCTCGCCGTCGTGATCGACAGTCCCGTAAACCGCGACTCTGCGAAGCTTCTCAGCGGGAATCGAACTCTCCGCCTGCGACCGATGAAACTGCCCGTTTGCGCTCTCAAAAAGAACCACTTCGCCGAATCCGAATAGTTCGATGCACTTATTGACGATCAGACGGCGTACATCCGGCGCGCCACTGCTCAGCAGCATGGACCGGCTCAGGGCGTGCAACTTTTCAGCTTCGCCTTCCCGCGAGGCCATCTCGTCCCGTTGTTGGCGGAGCCTACTGGATAAATTGCTCGCTACGAGAGAAACTGCTAGAAACACGATAAGCACGATCCAGCCCTGCGGGTCCCCAATGGTTATCGAACCGATCGGCGGCACAAAAAGATAATCGAGGCAGAGCGTTGCCGCAATCGAGGCAATGACGGCTTCCGGCAGCTTGCGATATGCGCCAGCCAGCAACACGCCCAAAAGCAGAGCAATCGCGGCAACCGTCGCGCTGGCGTGGATCACGTAATTGCATGCGAGTGCGATCGCAAAAACGCTCAGCACTACAGCGAGCATCGATCGAACACGAACCGGCACGAGCGCATCTCTCCAAACCTAGTTTACGGCCAGTTCAATCCAACGTGTCTATTTCCCCACAGCTTTGGTGATCGCATCGAGAGCCGCTCGAATCCGGTGCAGGTTCGGGAGGAGAACCGAGGGCACCAGAACCAGCAAGATGATTCCCAACGCAACACCTGCCTGCGCAAAACCCCGGTGTTCCCGTAACAGCGGCAAAGGATCTCGCCTTAACGCAAGCCATCCGAAGATGATCGCGAGAAATCCTCTCTCCAAGCCAAGGAGATTGACGTAACAGACAATATTGCGTCCTGATACACATCGCTTCACTCAATGGAATGTATCCGCGGGAGGGCGGATTTATTCAAAAAAGTGTTTCTTATTCGAAGAGGGGCGCAGGAGCGTCCGGGCGACGCCGGCTAGACTCTCGCGGCGGCCTGCGCCGCGTTGACAGCAGCGCCTATTGTGGCTACGCGCTCGCCGCCCGGAACAACTTCAACCATATAGCCCTGCAGCGGACTCAGCTTCACCATCTCGTGAAGATATTCACTCAGCAGAGTCAAATTCAAAAACCGCGCATTCGGGCCAGTCACGAAAAACTTGCCCGCTCCGTCCAAATGGATGCTGGTCGCGGTGGCCGCGGCCAAGGCGCGGTGCCAAAGCTTTACAAATTCGACACAGCGCGTCTCGCCCGCTTCGGCTTGCTCAAAAATCTCATCCGGTTCCAGATCCATAAAGCGAAGGCGCATCGCGCGGTGCCCCATGATGCCTTCCAGATGGCCTTTTCCACCACAACCGCAGTAGGTCTCTTTCGGATCGAGAGTAACCACAGAGTGTCCCGCTTCCCAAACACCGTCTTGAAATGGATATCGGCCATATCCGATTCCCGTGCCTAAAGTCCAGACGCGAATCAATCGATCCAGATGCCCGCGAACAGCCGCGATCCCCGCCGCCATCGCATCAGCGTCATTGAAGATGGCGACTGGCACGGTTCCGAACAGCGGCCGAAACGCGTCCGTGACCAGATCTTGCATGCGAGTGCCCTTGAACTGAACCAAGTTGGGAGAATCTTCGACGTTCCCGTTCCGTACGATGCCGGGCATGCCTACCCCGATGTGAGATGGAGTTTCCGCCAAGCCCAGCTGCCGAACCTCTTCGACAATCTTCTGAACGATGACTTCGGGGGGCAGGCCGCGCAAAGAATCCTTGATGTCGACATCTTCCGGATTCACGCGCATGGCCCCCACAACCTCGTGATCCGACACTGCCGCCACTGAAATTCTTTCCGTAATGAGAACGCCTATGCCGTGTGCCATGATGATCCTCTTACTAGGTGCGCACCAGCTTATTTAATCCGTTGAACGCCGCGGCTTTGTAGCATTCGGCCAGCGTAGGATAGTTGAATACCGTGTCAACGAAGTAGTCTACCTTGCCCTTCAAAATCAGAACCGCCTGGCCGATGTGCAGCAGCTCCGATGCTCCTTCTCCGATAATGTGGACACCCAACAACTCCAGAGTGTCGCGGTGAAAGATCAGTTTAAGCCGCCCTGTGGTATCGCCGCGAATCTGGCCGCGCGCGATTTCGCGATAATACGCCACGCCGACTTCGTACGGTACGTCTTCGTCGGTGAGTTGCTCCTCGGTCTTGCCGATGAACGAGATTTCGGGGATGGTATAGATGCCGAACGGGAAATAACTGGGATTCGATGAAATCGGCCTGCCGAAAGCGTGCGACGCGGCAATTCGGCCCTGCTCCATCGAAACCGATGCGAGACTGGGGAAACCGATGACATCGCCGGCGGCGTAGATATTGGGCTGCGAGGTTTGGTAATTTTCGTTCACGGCGATGCGACCGCGCGAGTCCGCCTGCAGACCGGCGGCCGCGAGATTGAGGTCGTCTACGTTACCCTGCCGTCCCACCGCATAGAGCAGCGAGTCGCCGGGAACTTTCTTGTTGCTTTCCAGATACGCTACCACTCCGGCCCCGCCCGCGGTCTCTTCCACGCTCTGCACTTCTTCGTTGAGCCGCATGGTGACGCGATGGTCGCGGAGGTGATACGAAAGCGCCTCGACAATCTCCTGATCGGCGAATTCGAGCAGGCGCGGCCGCTTCTCGATTAACGTCACCCGCACGCCCAGCGTTGCGAACATGCAGGTGTATTCCACTCCGATGACGCCTCCGCCCACCACGATCAATGTGCGCGGAAGGGCCGGCATTTCCAAAAGCTGATCGCTGTTGATGATGGTTCTGGCGTTGATCGGCACTTTTGACGATGCCGCCGGTTTAGTGCCGGTAGCGATCACAATCTTCTCGGCTTCGATATCGACAGCGCCTCTCGTGCTCGTCACCTGTAAAGTCGTCGGGCCCTTGAAAGTCGCTGTACCGGTAATCACCTCGATGCCATTGCGCGAAAGCTGTGCTTGCGTAACATCGATCTCAGTCTTGATGACGTGCTGTACTCTGAATGCCAAGTCGGCCATCGTAATCTTCTCTTTGACCCGATAGCTGACTCCATAGATGTTCTGATAGTTGTAACCGGAGAGATGCAAGACCGCTTCCCGCATGGTCTTGCTGGGGATGGTTCCTGTGTTGATGGACGCTCCGCCGATTACTTCTCGTCTCTCGATGAGCGAAACCCGCTTTCCGCTCTTAGCGCCCTGGATAGCAGCCCGCTGCCCGGCGGGGCCAGAACCGATCACGACCAGATCATATTGGGGCATGCGAGATTTAGAGTCCAGTTGCCGTTAAATCAACGTGGTGATGTCCGTCAAGACAACACTCCGAGTATATCCCGCCCGAATACGCGGCCTGGATCGAATGAGCCGCGAAAAAACTACTGGCGCGGAGCCGTGTCTTGCGTCTTGTCCGACACCTTCGTCGCGGTTTTGTGAATGCCTTTCTTTGCGGCGTGAGTGGATTTAGTGGCGCCCTTCTTTACCGCGTGAGTGGACTTGGTGGCGCCGGTCTTGGCAGCATCTTTGGTGTCTTGTCCCGCAGCCTTGAGGTCCTGACCGACCTGTGAATAGGTAGGAACTGCCAACGTGCCGGCAATAAGAAATGCAAGTGATAGAAATCTGGTTTTCATGCTCTCATTCCAGCATAAAGATCTTAGCTGTAGGTGTTCATGTCAGGAAATTAATAGTGAGCAGAACTAAGCTGAGCGCGACGTCTGCGCCGAGAACCGGCTCAGCAACTCGTCCTCGAATGAAAAATCCGGGCGCGGGAAGCCTCGCTTCTTGAGGTAAGCGCGATACGTAGCCTTCAGGCCTTTTTCGAATTCTATCGGCTTGAAGCCGAGCATTCGCTGCGCCTTCGTAATGATCTGCGTAATTGCCGGCACGTCGTAATAGTCTCCGAAATACAGCTTTTCGCCCATTGCCTGACCACCGGCGCGTCGAATCAGCTCGCGCGGAATCGATACCAGCCGCGGCTCCTTGATTTGAGCGACTCTTGCCAATTCGAGCACCAGCTCGTGCTGCGTTAGTGGACGCGGATTCGCAGTGTTGAATGCATGCCCAACCGCGTTTCTCTGCTCCACTACTTTTGTTGCGATCTGCACCAAATCCCTTATATAGACGAATTGCATGAGGCGGTGGCCTTCGCTCGGGATGATGATCGGTCTCCCCGCCCTGAACCGGTCCCAAAAGAAAGCTTCGCGGTAGAACGGATTTCGCGCACCATAAACGAATGGCGGCCTCAACGTGACAATGGGAAAGCCCGAACGCTGATGCATGCGGAACAGCGCCCGCTCGGTCATGGCCTTGTTTCTCGAGTACGCATTGGGGTGGTCGTCAGGCGCGAGCGCATCGCCCTCGTGGTGGTTCAGCCCGTCACCGTACGCCGCCACGCTCGACATGAACACGTAACGCTCCACCTTGCCGTCGAAAATCTGCGCGGTCGCTTCCACCTGAGACGCAGTCGTCCCACGCTCCCAGTCGTATGCGTTGTCGTAAACCGCGTCGAAGCGGATCGCTCCAACTGCTTTTCGTACGGCTGCGGCATCATTTCGATCTGCAACTAAGTTGTGCACTCGTTTTCCGAGAGAATGGCGGGATTTTCGATGCAGGATGTAAACTTCGTGACCCGCTCGCGCCAGATCCTCTACAAGAAGGCGGCCGATGAACTTAGTTCCACCGATTACAAGAACCCTCTTCAAGCCGGATTCCTCCGGCTCATGAGAACTCCTTCGCTTGGCGCTCCTGTGAGCAGCCGAACCTAACCGAGGCATTTCGTATCTACTACGTTAGACGCCTCAACCCCGGCGGCGTTTTAATCGTAGTATTCGAGACCCAGATGTGTGATCAGGTCTTCCCCTTGCATCCAGCGCAACGTGTTCTTCAGCTTCATTAGTTGAATGAAAATATCATGCTCGGGATACAGTCCCGGGGCAGTCATAGGCCCTTTGAAGTAGAACGACAGCCACTCCTGAATCCCCTTCAACCCCGCTCTTTGCGCCAGGTCCATGAAAAGGACTAGATCAAGCACTAAGGGGGCGGCGAGAATCGAATCACGGCAGAGAAAGTCGATTTTGATCTGCATGGGATAGCCCAGCCACCCAAAGATGTCGATGTTATCCCAGCCTTCCTTCGCATCCCCTCGCGGCGGATAGTAGTTGATTCGTACGGCGTGATAAAGGTCACCGTAAAGCTGCGGATACAGATCGGGCTGAAGGATCTGCTCGAGGACCGAAAGTTTCGTCTCCTCTTTGCTCTTAAATGAACCAGGATCTTCGAGCACTTCGCCGTCGCGATTGCCCAAAATGTTCGTCGAGAACCAACCGCGGACCCCCAGCATGCGCGCCTTAAAGCCGGGCGCCAGCAGTGTCTTCATATACGTCTGACCGGTCTTGAAGTCTTTTCCGCAGATCGGAACCTCATTGTCACGGGCCAGGTCGAGCATCGCCGGAACGTCGGTTGTCAGATTGGGTGCGCCGTTCGCAAACGGCACTCGCAATTTCAGCGCCGCATACGCATAAATCTGACTGGGCGCGATATCGGGATCGTTCGTCCGCAAGCCTTCTTCAAAGGCAGCTATCGTCTGATGCACCGCCGCGGGCCGGTGAAATACCTCGGTAGAACCGCACCAGATCATGACCAGACGACTGCATCCGTTGCGCTGTTTGAACTCACGAATATCATCCATCAGCGCTTCGGCCAGATCCATTTTGCTCGAGCCGGATTTCACGTTGGGCCCACTAATACGCTTCACGTACTCGCTGTCGAATACCGCCTTCATCGGCCGAATGGCTGTAAGCGGCTCCTTCAGCTGCTGCAGCAACGGGCCCTCGAGCACTTTCGCCCTTGCAGCCGCTTCGTATGCATTGTCTTCAAAAATATCCCAAGTGCCGAAGGACAGGCACTCCAGCGCGGGCAACGGAACGAAATCCTTGATCCGCGGCGTGCGCCCTTCCGTGCGTTTGCCCAGCCGAATGGTTCCAAGTTGTGTCAGCGAACCGATTGGTTCACCCAAACCTTGCTTTATGGCTTCTACCCCGGCGATAAATGTGGACGTCACGGCGCCCATTCCGGGAATCAGAATCCCTAATCTGCCATCTGCCGGCGCGATGGTGACATTACCCTGCTTTGACAATCTGGACTTACTCCTAGGAAGTGAACTGCGTTGATATACTAGCATTCAATGCCGAGGAGTGTTACGGGAACATTGTCAACACTCATCGTCGATGACGAGCGGCTCGCTCGCGAAGAACTCTCCTATCTCCTCAAGAATTTCCCGGAAATTGAGATTGCGGATTCAGCTTCGAATGGTCTCGAAGCAGTCAATCTCATTAAGGAAATTGAGCCCGATCTCGTCTTCCTGGACGTCCAGATGCCGGGATTGGACGGTTTGGCCGTCATCTCGAAAGTTCGTTCCTCTGGCGCGCCGCTGCCGCAGTTTATCCTCACCACGGCATTCGATCAATATGCGATCGAGGCCTTTCGCTTGGAAGCGCTGGATTATCTGCTCAAGCCTATCGAAAAAGAGCGCCTTGCGGATTCTATTGCGCGGGTCAGGCGTCTCATCGAAGACAAACAGCAGCCGCAAGACTCGTCTCTTGAAAGTGCCGCGTCGAAAGCGCCCGCGCAACGCACTAAGCTGCTGGTCAAGAGCAACAATCGCAATCTGATTATCGACGCGCAAGACATGATTTACGCCACCATCGACGACGGTCTCATCACGGTGGTGACTTCGCAGTTCGAAGGGCAGTCAAATTACCGGACCATCGAAGAGCTTCAATC
>JBAUUG010000067.1:0-3664 GCA_049582585.1 Bryobacteraceae bacterium
GTCTCGAATCTCATCCGCTTTCCGGAGCTTCTTTTCCATCCTCTTTTCGGGCGAATTGCCTGCAGACATTGCATCTGAATTCGGGTTTACAAGAGCGAAACCCGCCCCAACCGTCGCGCCCGTAGAGCAGCCAAAAACCACGGACGGAGCCTTGCAAATCCTTCAGATTCTTCAAAGAGACTCGCGCTTAATCGACTTCCTCATGGAAGACATTACCTCCTATGCAGACGACCAGATCGGCGCAGCCGTCCGAACCTTGCATGGCGATTGCAAGAACAGCCTGACGCAACACGTCACGCTGGTTCCGGTCATAGATGGCGTGGAGGGAACATATCAAAAACTCGATGCTTCGAAAACGCCTGACCCGAATCGCATCAAGCTGATCGGAAATGTCCCCGCAAGTGGAAAGCCGCCCGGAGGCACTCTGCGTCATCGCGGCTGGGTCGCTTCTTCTGTCAATCTGCCGCCTTTGGGCAAGCAAGATGCTGCAGTGCTTGCTCCCGCGGAATTGGAAATTGAATAGAGTACGAGCGCTCCATGTCGCAGTACATCGTTGGCATTGACCTAGGCACCACGAACAGCGCGCTCGCCTACACGTCCGCGTCAGATACGAACGGTGATTCTCCGGAAGTCAAATTATTCAATATCCCGCAGCTTGTGAATCCCGGCGAGATCGGCGAACTGGATCTGCTGCCTTCCTCCTTGTACATCCCCGGCAAAGGCGAATTTGTGGAAGGTGCGGCCGCGCTTCCCTGGAATAAGCAACCACCATACATAACGGGCGAGCTCGCTAAAAAGCGCGGTGTAGAAAATGCAAGCCGGCTGGTCAGTTCCGCTAAATCGTGGTTGTCAAATCAAAGCGCGGATGCCACGCAGCCCCTACTCCCCTTGTCCGCCCCTGACGGCGTGAACAAGATCTCGCCGCTCGAAGCATCCTGTCAATACCTTCTCCATCTGCGATCCGCGTGGGACACTGCGCATCCCGACGCCAAGCTCGAAAGTCAATCGGTCCTGATCACCGTGCCCGCCTCCTTCGATGCAGCCGCGCGCGATCTCACCCAGCGCGCCGCAAAACTGGCGGGGTATCCCGAAGTAATCATCCTTGAAGAGCCGCAAGCGGCATTCTACGCCTGGATCGAACGCAATCCGAATTGGCGCGAGCAGGTGAAACCGGGCGATCTAATCCTGGTGATCGACATCGGCGGTGGAACCACGGATTTCACCCTTATCGCCGTCACCGAGCAAGCAGGCGAGTTGCAACTCGAGCGCCTCGCGGTGGGCGAGCACCTCCTCCTCGGCGGCGACAATATGGATCTCGCGCTAGCCCGCTATGCCGAGCAGCAGTTCGCGAAGAAAAACATCAAGCTCGACGCGATCCAGTTCCATTCCTTGTGGCAGCAATGCCGCGCGGCTAAGGAGCTGCTCTTGTCCAACGATCCAAAGGCGGACCAGCACCCCCTGACGATCCTCGGCCGAGGAACCGGGGTGGTCGGGGGCACGCTTCGAGGTAAGATCACGCGGGAAGAGGTGCGCAGCCTCTTGTTGGACGGCTTCTTCCCGATAGTGCCTGCGGATGCCGCGCCTCAACGTCAACGCCGCGCGGCGTTGATGGAAGAAGGCCTGAACTATGCGGCTGATCCCGCCGTAACGAAACATCTGGCGCAATTCCTGCGCCAGCCAAATGGCTTCGCCCACCCGACGCATCTCTTATTAAATGGTGGCGTGCTGCAAGCTCAAGCCATCGAACAGCGCCTCTTCGAAATCCTGAATGGCTGGCTTCAGAAAGCCGGCGCTGCCTCATTGATAGAGTTGCAGAACGAAACGAAACAAGCCGATCTCATGCACGCTGTCGGACACGGCGCTGCCTATTATGGCCTCGCGAGAACCGGCAAAGGCGTACGTATCCGCGGAGGTGTCCCTCGCACCTACTACGTCGGAATCGAAAGTTCTCTGCCCGCGGTTCCCGGGCTGCCCGCTCCCATGAAAGCGCTCACGGTTGTGCCCTTCGGACTTGAAGAAGGCTCGAAGGTGCAACTGCCGCAGCGCCGATTCGCCCTGGTGGTCGGCGAACCCGCCGAATTCCGCTTCTTCTCTTCTTTATCGCGACAGTCCGATGCCCCCGGCACGCTCATCGAAGAGGTTACCGACGAACTCGAAGAGCTGCCGCCCATGGAAGTCTTATTGCCTCCGCACGTGGACGGCTCACGCGAGGAAATCGTTCCCGTTACCCTCGAGAGCAACGTCACTGAAACTGGAATGCTCGAGCTTTGGTGCGTGGCAGCCGACGGACGCCGCTGGAAACTGGAGTTTAATGTGCGAGAGCGTGCTGCAGCGGCATGAACGTTGGGATCGATCTCGGCACCACCAACTCCGCGCTCGCTTACATCGATCCCCAAGAAGCCGCCGAAGCTGATTTCCCTCCCATCCACTTCCTGCCCATCGAGCAGCAAATCGACGCTAACCGTACTGCCCCGCTAAGAACTCTTCCCTCTTTTCTATACCTCGCCGATCCCCCGGTGGCTGGGGCCTACGCCCGGGATCAAGGCGCGCTCGTTCCGACGAAGACTGTTCATTCCGCGAAATCCTGGCTCTCTAATTCAGAGGCGGATCGCACCGCAAGAATTCTACCTTGGGATTCCCAGGAAGAAGGCCGCATTCTCTCGCCCGTTGAAGCATCCACCCGATACATTGCTCACCTGCGCGATTGCTGGGAGCGGGCAAAAAGCTTGCCTCTCGCCGCCCAGCAGGTAGTTCTGACCGTACCTGCCAGCTTCGACGAAGAGGCGCGCGAATTGACGGTGCAGGCTGCCCGAGACGCTGGCATCGAAAGTCTCACGCTTCTGGAAGAACCCGCAGCCGCTTTCTACGCCTGGATTGCGAGTCATCTGGCGCGCTCTAACAAAGAGCTCTTCGACGGTCAAATCGTTCTGGTCTGCGACGTCGGTGGTGGCACCAGCGATTTCACCCTCGTTCGAGTCGATCGTGAAGGCGATCGCGTTCAGTTCACGCGAACCACGGTGGGGCGCCATCTCCTGCTCGGAGGAGATAATCTCGACCTGACACTTTCCTGGCTTGCCGAATCGAAGCTCGGGAAAACATTGTCACTCCGCCAGCGCAGCGCCTTACGACGGCAATGCTCGGCCGCAAAAGAGCTCCTGCTCTCCCCGAACGGCCCTTCAAGCGTCGATGTCACGGTGGTCGGCGCGGGCGCCGCGCTGATAGGTGGAACGCTGAAAACTACCATCACTCGCGATGAAGTCCTCGAACTCGCCCTCGGCGGATTTCTTCCGCCTTGCGAGCTAAGCGAGAAGCCGCAACAGGAAAAGCAGAGCGTTTTTCGCGAGCTAGGCCTTCCCTACGTTTCGGATCCGGCCATTACCCGTCATCTCGCTGCGTTCTTGCAAAATTCGCCCGCGGCTGAACATGGCGTCGACGCGATCCTATTCAACGGCGGCTTTTTCATTCCTCAAGTGTTTCGCGAACGTGTTCGCGACGTGGTTGAACACTGGTTTGGGCGGCAGCCTTCCTTGTTCGAGAATCAAGATCTGGATCTTGCTGTAGCGCTCGGAGCCGCTTACTACTCGTACGTGCGCGAATCCGGGAGCGGCGTGCTGGTTCGCGGCGGTCTGCCGCGCGCTTACTTTCTCGGATTACAAGATTCCGG
>JBAUUG010000068.1:0-2650 GCA_049582585.1 Bryobacteraceae bacterium
TGATTGTGGTTGTGTTTACATGCATGACGGCAGTGTTGTAGAAGAAAGTGCCGCCACGCCACTCGCCGCCGCCGAAGCCTTCGCCACCATATCCAAAGCCGTAGTTAATGCCGCCATAGAAGCCGACCTGCGGCCCCCAATAACCGCCGTTCCATGCGTAGACGCCGTCGTTCCAGCCCCAGTACCCAGGAGTCCAGAGCACCCCCGGAGTCGGCGGCTCCACCCACGTGCCGGGAACCCAGTAATAACCGTCATCGTCACTCCAGGCCCAATAGCCAGGAGTCCACAAATAGCCTTCACCGGGGCAGAGCGGCTGCTCGTAAACCGGCAGGGCGGGCGGACCGATCCGGACAGAAATGCCGATACCAATCTGAGCGCCTGATGGCGACGAGAAAAGTATCGGAACCATGGACAGCAGAAATCCAAATGCCAGTAAGCGTATTGCACGGGGGAGTTTCATCGTGTTTTCCTCGTGCCCGATAGCGCTCGGCCGAAACCAGCGTCAATCGGGCGAATTTGTCTCAAGATGCCTATGCCGGATAAATCCGGCGACTACCACTTTGGGCCCAATGTCGTTCTTCGAAAGACGGCGTAGATTGGAGTACCTTGCCGCTCCGAGAGTTGTTCGGATTGTAAAGTTTTATCGCGTATTTGTGCCTGACTGGCACTTTAACTTGAAAATCTACAGCCTTAGCTTCGGCCCAAGTCCTCTATCCTGTGAAACATGCCATGGATGTAAACACTATCGAAGAGAACTTGTTGCTTGGTAAAGCAAGGTTATTGAAATGTACGAGATGGGGGATTTCGAGGGATTTTCCGAGAACCGGGATTTGGCTAGTTCGTCCTCTTGGAGCCGACGATGCGGGCGTCGATCGGCTTGCGACCAGCGAATCCTTCTTCCGTACCGTGCCAGTGAGTGATAGAGGATTCACCCATCTTCCAGCAAAGCAGAACGATGCGGCCTTCCACTTCGCAAGGAAAATCGAGCAGGCCGATATCGATATCTTTGACCTGTACTCCGATAGAATCAATTTCAGCGAGGGCGTCTTTGGCGCGCTGCTCGGCCTTGGCGCGTTCCGCCTTACGGCGGGCAGTGGCAACGACGTCGACATGCGTGCCCCCGTTAAGAAAGATCCGGTGCGTGAGCGCCTGCATTTCCGCTTCGACTTCTTCCATCACCTTCTTGCCAGTAATAGCCGATCGCAGCAGAGATTCGAGTACGGGAAGCAAAGAATGGGCTTCTTCGAGATTGAAGGTTCGGTCTGACATAATGGCAGTACACTTATTCTACTCCATACGGAAGCCGCAAGGTGGCAGCCTGCAATTGGCACGCGGCTACTTCGATATCGGCGCGGTCATTTCGACATCGAGCGTGATGGTGATGTCGTCGCCAACAATGCCCGGGCGGCCGCTGACTCCGAAATCGTTGCGGTTGATCTTCGTGGTCGCGGAAGCGCCCATGCGCAGCCGGTCCTTACCCATAGGATCCTTCATAGCGGACGTAGGCCCGTCCACGTCAAGAACAACTTCTTTGGTGACGCCGTGGATCGTGAGATCGCCGGTGACCTTCAGCTTGCCATTTCCCGCGGCTTCAACCTTCTTCGAGGTAAAGGTGATGGTGGGGTACTTCTGCACGTCGAAAAAATTAGGACTGCGCAGGTCGTTGTCGCGCATCTCAACGCGAGTATCCACAGAAGCCGCGTCGATGGTGGCTTGGATCGAACACTTGCCGAGATTTGCCGCGTCGTATTGCACCGTACCGCTCACCTTGGTAAATGCGCCGCGAACGGTCGAGACCCCGAGATGGCGAACGGAAAACTGCGCCGAGGAGTGCGGCGGATCAAGCTGCCATGTGTCTTGCGCGGTGGCGGGCAGGATGAGGAGCAGGGCAACAGCGCCAATAATGAGGGTGGATAGCGTGCGAGCCATGAATTGGGATCTCCTGGATGTAAATGAGATGTGAATGAATTCGAGTCGCTACAGTTTAACGCATTCGGTCGGTCAAGACGGCAACGCGAGCGAGCGGATCAGCGTGACCTGCCGTTTGACGGATCGGGCGATGTGGCTGTGTTCAGATCGACATGAAGTTGCTGGGCGGCGGCGATTCCCGGCGGATAGCAGTTGCCGTCGCGGCTGTAGTTGGCACAATGCGCGGCAACATCTTTGCGCTGCGGCGATTGCGCAAACTGCCAGACCTCGGCAAAGCTTACGCCGCTCTGGGCTGGGTTTGGCGGATGCGCGGACTTGGCCGGAATTGCGCAGCCGGGCGCAGGCGGGCAGGCATCGTTGATCGCCCAGAAGATAATCTGGCGCCCGGCGGCGCTTTGGCGAATGTCATCAGCGGTGACGACGTTGTCGTCATCGTTCGCCCCGATGCCGGAGCAGTAGACACCAGTGCGGAAACCGGCGGCGGTGATGCCATCAACCCACGCATAGATATAGGCCTTTTGCTCGGGCAACATACGCCCGCCCTGTTCCTGGTCGAGGAAGATGATGGTTTGCGCGGGAAAGCCTTCGCGGCGCGCGGCCGCGGCCGCGGCTTGCGCATCCGAGCCGCCAAGTCTGGTTGCGCGGGCAACTGATTTCAGTTCCGCGTAGAGGCGTCCGCTGAAGAGCACGAGAAATCCGAAGCCGGCGGATTCGACATCGG
>JBAUUG010000069.1:0-4942 GCA_049582585.1 Bryobacteraceae bacterium
AAAGAATACCGTTGAGGCGCTGATAGCGGCTACCGGCGGCCGCCGCATGGGGTTCGAGACGCAGTCGAAGCTCGAAAACGATCTGATCAGGCTAGGCAGCGAGATCCACAATCGTTACATACTCACATTCACCCCCGATCAGGAACAGCCGCGAGCGTTTCACAGAGTGCAGGTCACTATCAGGAATCACTCGGATGCGAAGGTGCGTGCGAGACCCGGGTATTGGACCGGCTTGCCCGCATCGCAATAGATCGAGGAATACGCACATTTACGAGGATTTATTTCGCTCTCGGCGTAGTCACAAAGGGCAGAATATGCAAAACTCATCTAACAACTCATCAACTAAGCCCTTCGCTGTAGTAACCGGCGCATCCAGTGGGATAGGACTAGAACTCGCGAAGCAGTTTGCGGAGCACGGCTTCGATCTGTTGATCGTCTCTCAAAGCCAGAACATCGCTGAAGCTGAGCGCGAGCTGCAAGCTTTAGGAGCCGGCGTAGAGAGTTTTCAAGCCGATTTGGCCACTTACGATGGCGTGGAGAGCCTGTATAGCAGAATTCAATCGAGCGGGCGACCTGTCGATTCCATCGCCATCAACGCCGGAGTTGGCGTGAGCGGCGATTTCACTCGCGACACGGATCTCGAGGCCGAGCTCAATCTCATCGGCTTGAATGTCGTCTCGCCGGTTCATCTCACCAAGCGCATCGCGAAAGATATGGTCGCGCGCGGCCAAGGCCGTATTCTCTTCACTTCTTCTATCGCGGGTACCATGCCCGCCCCGTTTTATGCGGTCTACGGGGCATCGAAGGCCTTTTTGTCCTCGTTCGCCCAAGCCATACGCAATGAGCTGAAGGATACGGGAGTCACCATTACCGCCCTCATGCCCGGCCCTACCGATACCAACTTCTTCCAGCGCGCGGGCATGGAGGACACGAAGGCAGGCGTGAGCGAAAAGGACGATCCCGCCGATGTTGCGCGCGAGGGCTTTGAAGCGATTATGGCGGGTAAGGATCACGTGGTGGCCGGCTCGTTCAAGAACAAGCTGCAAGCCGCCGCCGGCCATGCGCTGCCCGACCCGCTCATGGCCGAGATGCATCGGAAGCAATCGGAGCCCGGCTCGGCCAACAAGTAACAGATCAGAGCTCTACAGAACGGCCGGATCGCGCTGCACTGCCGACTCTGATTCCGGATCTTGTTGAAGATTTTCGGGGGACGGTTCATAATCTCACCTAGAGGCAGAGTTCTTTCATGAATCGCATCGCGAAATTAACAGTTTTCGGGTTCACACTTGCAGCTATTGTGATCGCCGCGGATAACCCTTTTGTCGGGACGTGGAAACTTAACCCGCAAAAAAGCAGTTTTACGGGAGACACCATGACTTACACGGCTGGAGACGGCGGTGAAATGAAGTACTCCGGCGGCGGCTTGTCGTATACCTTCAAACCGGACGGAACGGAGCGCGCCGGACTCTTAGGAGAAATGGTCGCATGGAAGCAACTCGATGATCACACGTGGGAAGTCGCCCATAAAACTAAGGGAAAAGTCACAGCTACCGAGACGCTGAAGCTTTCTGATGATGGGAAGACGCTGGACGATACCTTCAAAGGCACAAGGCCTAACGGCGAGAGCTTCGAAGACAAAGTTGTTTACGAGCGTACCTCCGGGGATAGTGGAATCCTTGGAACCTGGAAAAGCACGAAAATCCAGATCGGGTCACCCGAAAGGTTGGAATTGAAAGCTTACGACGGTGACGGAATTACGTTCTACTCTCCAGAGGAGAAGTTTACAGCCAGCGCCAAATTTGATGGTAAGCAATATCCGGCGATCGGACCAACTGTTCCCGCGGGAGCTACCGGTGCGCTGAGGCGCGTAGATCCGCTGTCGTTCGAGCTCACCGAGAGCTATAAGGGGAAGCCATTCTGGAAAGGCACCTATACTGTTTCAGAAGATAAGCAGACACTCACGGTCAAAGGAGGCATGATTGGAGCGAACGAGCCGATGACGGCTGTGTATGACCGGCAGTAAAAGTCAAGCCTAGCTTGTTACGTTGAATAGATGCTGCTGACATCTACGAAGCAAATCGCGCCGCCGAAGCGCCTGCTGTATGGGCCGGGTCCGTCGATGGTGGATCCGAGAGTGTACGAGGCGATGAGCCAGCCTGTGGTGGGCCTCCGCGATCCTTACTTTCTGGAGATCATGACCGATATCCAGTCGGGCTTGCGCGAGGTGTTCGGAACGAAGAACCACATGACGTTCCCGCTTCCGGCGAGCGGCAGCGGCGCAATGGAAGCGGCAATCGCGAATTTCGTTTGGCCGGGGACAAAGCTCGCGATTTTCGCGGCGGGACATTTCGCCGATCGGATGACGGCGATGGGCAGGCGGCAGCGCGCCGACGTGGTCAAGATGGAGAGACCTTGGGGCGAAGTCTTCACGGCTGGTGAAGCGCAAGAGTTCATCGAGCGCGAGCGTCCTGACGTAGTCGCGTTTGTTCAGGCCGAGACGTCGACGGGCGCTTATCAATCGGGTGACGCGATTGCGCCGGCAGCGCGGCAAGCAGGCGCACTCGTGATTGCGGATTGCGTTACATCTCTTGGCGCGATGCCTGTGGAACTCGATCGCATCGGTATTGACGTTGCTTTCAGCTGCTCGCAAAAAGGCTTGAGCTGCCCGGCTGGGCTATCGCCGATTTCGCTTTCGCAGAAGGCCTGGGAGCGCCTGCAGAATCGCCCTGAAGAGACGTTCACGTGGTATCTGGATCTGCGTTTGCTTTCCAAGTATTTCGAGCCGCCGCACGCGTATCACCATACTCCGTGTCCGCCGCTGTATTACGCCATGCATCAGGGTCTGGCGGCAATCGAAGAGGAAGGCTTGAGGAATCGGTGGGACCGGCATCGGCGCGCGAATCGGCGGCTGATTTCGGGTTTGGGCAAGCTCGGCTTCGCGCCGCTGGTGGATAATCCGGAGGACCGCATTTGGCATCTCACCGCGGCCATGCCTCCTGCCGGACTCAATGAAGAGCTGCTCCGCGAAAGGCTGCTTGAGCGATACGGCATCGAAATAGCTTCCGGCTTAGGCCAACTCGCGGGCAAGGTTCTTCGCATTGGAACCATGGGACCGCTCGCGAGCGACGACAACGTCGATTTTCTGCTCGAAGCTATAGCCGCTTCGATGTAATTGCGGCATGGCGTCCGACTTCGTCATCCAGCTAGGCCTTTGTCAACTCCAGCTGTTGAAAGGCGACATCACGAGTATTGCGGTAGATGCGATTGTGAATGCGGCGAATTCGCATTTGGCTGGAGGCGGCGGCGTGGACGGAGCTATCCACCGGGCCGGCGGTCCCGAGATCATGCGCGAGCTGGATGAGATTCGCACTCGGATCGGACGCTGCGAAACCGGGAGTGCGGTAGTCACCAGCGCCGGCCGGCTGCCTGCAAGGTACGTGTTTCACGCAGTTGGGCCGCGCTACCGGGACGGCAAGCATGGCGAGCCGGAGCAACTGGAATCCTGCTACCTCACGTGCCTGAAACTCGCGGCCGAGCGCGACGTGAAGACGATTAGTTTCCCTTCCATCAGCACCGGCATTTACGGTTACCCCATCGAAGAGGCAGCGGACATCGCGGTGAGGGCGGCCGCCCATTGGTTGAACGATCATACAGGCCCGGTGAGAACGGTTAAGTTGGTGCAGTTTGGGCAACCGGATCACGAGGTATATCGGGCACACGCTCAAAAACTGCGCGGGGGTTTGGCGGCTCGAACTTAAGGACTCGCTCGCATCGCCCGGTTCAACGTTAGAATGTAAGCAGCCGATGCAAGTTCTCGAGGCTGGACAAAATAAGTATTTACTGCTGGAGCTCGATCCTGAGTTTATCGGCAACATCGCGCGCCAGGTTGGTTTTGAATTCAAAATCGACGACCAACAGCGCGTGCTTTCGCTCGACGTCTCGGCGGCCGACCGGCAGGCGCCTTTGCTGCTGTTCGACGCGGCCGATCCGGGGAACCTGGGCTGGTTTTCGCGCTGCCAATTCTATGTGGACGGAAAGTCCGGGAGCGTGCTGCAAACGCCTCTCTCCATTGCGAACCAGCGTGACCGGACGGGGCGCGCGCTTCCTCATGCCGTTCGCCTGCAAATCACAAAAGAGCTGCCCGGCGCGTTCCGCATGCCGGGGCGCCAACCGGTAACCGAGCAGGTTATCTACGCTGTGCTTTTCAATCTCCTCAATGCTCTGCTCAATACCGGCGTAGGAGTTTGCGGCGGCCCAACGGTGAAGCCGCTGGCTGGGCGAACGGAAAACATCGGACCCAGGAACTAACGTAGGCAGCGGGTAGCTAGCCGTGCTGCAGATCTTTCTTCGCCTGCTCGACAAGCTGCTCTATCTCCTGACGATATTTCTGCAATAGTGCTTTGGTAGTCGCTTCAAAGCGCATCACCAGCACGGGCTGCGTGTTTGAGGCGCGAACCAGGCCCCACCCATCCTCGAATGCAAGGCGCACGCCATCGATGTCAACGATCTCCCTGTGCTTGCGGGCAATTTCAGCAACTTTGCTGACGATCTTGAACTTTAATTCGTCCGGACAATCGATTCGCAGCTCAGGAGTCGAAGCCAGCTTCGGGATTCCTTCGAGTTGATGGGACAGCGGCTGCCCCGATTTCGCGATGATCTCGAGCAGCCGGCACGCCGCGTAAATTGCGTCATCGTAACCGTAGTAGCGATCCGCAAAAAACATGTGACCGGACATCTCACCCGCCAGCTCGGCATGCTCCTGCTTCATTTTGTCTTTGATCAGCGAGTGCCCAGTTTTGTACATGATCGGATTGCCGCCAAGCTCCTTCAGCTTGTCGAACATCAGTTGCGAGCACTTTACTTCGGCGATAAACGTGGCGCCGGGCTTGCGCGATAGAATTTCGCGTCCGAAGATCAACAGCAATATGTCGCCGTAGATCAC
>JBAUUG010000070.1:0-9514 GCA_049582585.1 Bryobacteraceae bacterium
GTGCAAAGCCGTACGACTGTCATTTACGCGAGAACGCCGTACCTGATTCGAAGAAGAAGGTTCTCAACAACCTTAAAACCTTTTGGCGAGCGGAGAAGCTCTATAGGGGGCCGGTCGTCGGTTGCCATGTTGGGCTGATTCAACCACGATACTGCATACGCGGCGTCCTCGAAGACGTCGGTGGCAAGCTGGGTGATGTCTGAAACTTGATGTCCTGGGGCTGCGGTAGCCATTGTTTTACCTCCAATGCTTTAGGGGAGCGGTATTCCAACTTCTCACATCGTCATGTTTGGGCTGTCGCATCAGTTTCAACCACTGAAGTGATAATACGACGTACATAGTGGGTTACTAAACGTTTCAAAACGGTACTGATTGTCACTGGGAGTTCGTTACACACGAAGCGCAAGACCTTACTGAATCGCGGAGATTGGTTCAATTGTCGATAGATCGATCAATTGGCCCGAGGCGGCGCTTTCGGCGGCGAGAGCCTGCTGCGTTGCTTCGAATACCATCGACGCCAAGGCTGCATACTCGGCTGCGGGCGGTACGGCCTCGGCGATAGCCGCAGCGATCTCGAGCTCGGTCAGAATGTCGGAAATTGTGATAGCCGGCGCAGCTGCCGCGCGGATCTTCAGCGCTCTCTGGCGCAAACTCAGGATCACCTTGGGTGACACCTGAAGGTCCGATACGAACGTGTTCTCCAAAGCGATGATGCTTACCACCAAGTTGCTGATTTCGACGGAAACGCCAGCCTGTTTGCTGGAATCAGTGCGATTAAGCCCGTACGCGTTGAAGGCGGCCGAGTATGCGGCAGCGGCCTCATTGAATACCGGCGAGTACTGCGGATACTTCGTGGCGATTTGGACTCGCAGCGAGGAGAGCGCCCCGTGCGCCAGCGTCAAAGAATCGTACGTCGCGCCGTCAAACGCACTCTTCTGGTTCGGATGGGTAGGAGCCGTGTTGCAGCCGGCGGAAGCGATAAGCATTATGCCGGCGACGGCAGAAATTGGGAATTTCAAGTTGTGGATCATAAGTAGTTTCCGCACACGAGCGTAAAGCTGCGGCTGAAAACACCCGTCCGCGAGGACCGCGCAAGGCATAGAACACCTTGTGTTTAGCTTTTATTTGAAATCGGTGACCGAACTAAGCCGTTACTTGATCGGCGTACGAGGAGTCGTACTTTCATGAGCAGCCGGCTTGTGGCAATTCTTCTTTCATTTGCGGTTGGCGCCTGGCAGACCAAGGATTTCAAGGACTGGACGGATCAAGATGCGCAGCTCATTGTCACGGATTCACCATGGGCGAAGCAGATGCCCATGCCCGTAAGCGGCAGGCCGGACACAGTGGTGATTGAACCTGGGGCGAACGGCGCGCCTGCACCCACGGCCTCGCTCGGCAATCCTGCGAACAGCACCACTGGAACGAACATGACCGTCGCCGGGAATGCCGGCAGCAGCGCGGGTCCCGCGGATCGCTCGGGAACTCACGACCTTCCGACGACCCCGACTCCTTCGATGGTCTCCGGCAACACAGGAGCTCCTGCTCCTCAATCGCGCTTGACCATTATTTGGGCAAGTGCGATTCCGGTACGCCTTGCCGTGCTAAAGCTGCGGTCGAGCGGGAAGACACCGACGGATGAGCAAGTCGCCAACGCAGCGAAGGAAAGAGCTAACTACGTACTTGCTGTGGTCGGCCTGCCGGCCCCGGAAGGCGGATCGGACCCGAAAGCATTGGCGACCAGCGCGTTTTTGTCGGTTTCCGGCAAAGCGCCCTTAGTCGCAAATGACTCCAGCTATCGAAGGATCGGCAACTCGGATGTTTATTTCTTCCATTTCACACGAGCGTCCCTTCCGATAACGGCGGCGGATCGCGAAGCACAGTTCCGATTAACCATGGGGAAGATGGAAATCAAACGAAAGTTCGTCTTGAAAGACATGCAGTATCAAGGCCAGCTCGCGTTGTAGCACGACGTTCAAGGTTCTGCGGTTTAATGGTCGTTATGAGTGAAGTATTGAACATTGCCGGCCGGCCCTTCCGTTCACGGTTATTCGTCGGCACGGGAAAGTACCGAAGCAAGGCGTTGATGGCGAGGTGCCATGCGGCGTCCGGTACTGAAATGGTGACTCTGGCTGTGCGCCGAGTGAATCTTACCGACCGTTCCAAAGAATCCGAATTGGATTTTATAGATCGCTCGAAGATCCACATTTTGCCGAACACGGCCGCTTGTTACACCGCGGACGAGGCGGTACGAACGGCCCGACTGGCGCGCGAAGTGGGCCTATCCAACTGGATCAAGCTCGAGGTAATCGGTGACCAGAAGACTCTTTTTCCCGATAACGAGGGGTTGCTGGAGGCAACGCGCATCTTAGTAAAGGAAGGTTTCGTGGTTTTGCCTTACACCACCGACGACCTGGTAAACGCGCGAAAACTGATTGACGCGGGGGCTGCGGCGGTGATGCCGTTAGCTGCTCCGATCGGCTCCGGGCTGGGAATTCAGAACTTGACGAATCTGAAGATACTGCGCGAAGCCGTTACGGGAGTGCCGCTCATCGTGGATGCAGGAGTGGGGACGGCATCCGATGCGGCAATCGCGATGGAATTGGGGTACGACGGCGTGCTGCTCAACACGGCCATTGCCGAGGCGGAAGATTCAGAGCGCATGGCGCATGCGATGAAGCTCGCTGTCGAAGCCGGACGAGCCGCGTTTCTGGCGGGCCGGATGTCAAAGCGCGAATATGCCGTCGCAAGCAGTCCGCTTGCAGGAACGATCGGCGCTGTGACCGCTGCATAACTCTCCATAGTGCCTCGATAGTACTTTTTACTCTTCTGCTTTCCACTTATTACTGGAAAGCTAAATCCAATAAGCAAATAATTGCCGTATAGCCGTACAGAAACTTAATTCTGGCGGTGCTTAAGTGCGCGGAGGCTTACATGAAGCGGTTCCTATTTTTCGTGATCGCGGGAGTTGGAATGGCGCCACTGGCGTCCTCGGGCCCGGTTTGCGCCAGCGGTACCTTGGCCAGCTACATTCTTTTAGGATCCGGAGGCTGCACGATCGGCGGCAATGTTCTATACGACTTTCACGTTGACAGCGGGACGGCAGGCGCAACGCCCATCGCGCCCTCGAGTATCACGATTACTCCATTCGGCGGAAGTTACAACTTGGGCCTGACTGAGAGCGTGGGGCTGACGGCCAATGCGGGCAAGCAGCTCGAAGCGATCTTCACGTACGAAATCTCAGGCGAGAAGTACGTAGGCGATTCGGTCACCTTGTCAGGCTCCTCCGAGACCGGTGACGGCGGGGTCACGGATATACAAAACTACTGCGCAGGCGGCAAGTTCGGGCCCGGCGGAGTGACAGGTTGCACCGGCAATCCCGGAAACCTGACGACGCTTGACGGCGTGCAGAATTACGATTCAAGCGCTTACGGGGCGGGTACTCCGCTGAGCGTCACTGACGATTTCGACTTGGACGGCGGCCTCGGCGGTTCCGCCTCGGGCGGCACTTTCACGGATGGGTTCACGGCAGTTCCGGAACCATTCAGCTTTCTACTGACAGGAATTGGGATCGCTCTCGCGGCAGGACTGAAGCTATTCGCCAAGCGAACCGCGTGCTGAAGCGTGTGGCTGGGTACTAACAGAACCGCGACCGTAAGGGAGCGGCCGGATTCAGGAGATAAAAGAGGACTTATGAACAAATTCAAACCTTTGTTTTGCGTTGCGGTAGCGGCGCTGATGGCGGCTCCGCCCTCCGGGTTTGCGGCGAGCCACAGGGAAGCGCCAATTACGGCTCTGGATACCAAAGCCGATATCACGGATATATACGCCTTCGTCAGCTATGACGATCCGAGCAAAGTTACGCTGATTCTGAACGTGGACCCACTGTTGGCGCCCGGCAACGGCCCGAATTATTTCCCGTTTGACGACAATATTTTGTACGAGATCAAGATCGACAACAACGACGACGCAGTAGAAGAGGTTACGTTCCAGGTCCGATTCCAAACCGAAATTCGAGCGCCTGACGTATTTACCGGGTTCGTGGGCGCGGGCAGCGGTATCAAAGGCATCGTTCCTCCGGCAATCACAGCTCTGGACGGTCCAGGCTCGGAAGGGTTCAGCTTGCGCCAAACCTACACAGTAACCATGGTGAACAACGGAACCAGCACGGCTCTTACAAACTCGACCGGCAATCTATTGTTCGCGGTGCCGACGAATGTGGGTCCCAGAACGATGCCCGACTATACAGATCTGGCCAAACAGGGGATCTACACGCTCAACAACGGCGTCAAGGTGTTTGCGGGGACCGTCGACGATCCGTTCTACATCGATCTGGGAGCCGCGTTCGACTCGCTTAACTTCCGCAAAGGACCGGACCGGAGCATCGGCGGAGTGCTGACACCCGCGCAAGACGCCGACGATCACACGAATACCGCGCCCGATTTCGTCTCGGGATTCA
This sequence comes from Bryobacteraceae bacterium, assembly GCA_049582585.1. Taxonomy (GTDB): domain Bacteria; phylum Acidobacteriota; class Terriglobia; order Bryobacterales; family Bryobacteraceae; genus Bog-105. The sequence goes on from JBAUUG010000070.1 coordinate 4,457, forward strand.
ATGTGAACACCATCGCTTTCCAAGTGCCGATCACGATGTTGACCAGCACGGGCACAAAGTTAGCGGCCTCTAATCCTGCGGCCACGATAGGCGTCTGGGGCACCACTTCCCGACCGCGAATCACGGTTCGCCGCGCTCCTGATCCGGCGTCTTATTCCGGCTCTTGGTCTCAAGTACAGCGCATGGGCAACCCGCTCATCAACGAACTGATAATCGGCACGGGCGACAAGGATTTTTGGAGTATGAGCGAGCCGGCTAACGATTCGCAATTCGCTCACTACGCTCTCAATCCGCTGCTGGCCACAGTTGTCCAAGCAGTCTATGGCATCAACATCCCGGCTGCTCCAAGAAACGATCTGTTATTGCTCATGGAGTATTTGCCTCCTATCGCCGCCCCCGGGACGCCTCATGGTCCAGTTGCCGATTTGTTGCGGCTCAACACCGGTGTTGCGCCCACGCCCCAGCCTAGCCGCAGGCGCCTGGGGGTGCTGGCCGGGGATCTCGCGGGTTTTCCGAATGGCCGCCGAGTTTCCGATGACGTGACAGATATAGCTTTGCGCGTCGTCGCCGGAGGGGTGCTCGTGTCCGGGTTTAACGTCCATCCGAACAATCTTCTTGGCGATGGAGTAAACACGAACGATCTTCCTTACCAGGAAACGTTCCCCTATGTTGCCTTTGCCCATAGTGGAAAGGATAGCCGCCACATCGATCCAGGTGAACCCGGCTGCACCATGAATACGGGCGCGCCTTGCCCGATTAACTAAACCAGTGAGGCGCTATTCCGCTTTCCTGCTGTTCCTGACCTGTTCTTTAGCCGCGGCGGGAGATGACAGCATCTTGCAATCGTCTCCCGCGGAGAAAAGGATTACAGCGGCGCGCAAGGCTGTTCAAGCAAATCCCAAATCTTCAGATTCCTACAACAACCTGGCAGCGGCGCTCTGCCGTGAGGCGCGCGACAACGGAGATGTTGCCCTATACGATCTTGCCGAGACAGCGCTTCAGCGTTCACTTCAACTTTCTCCGGGCAATCACGAAGCGCAGAAGCTTCAGGTAGCGGTCTTGCTCGGGAAACACGAGTTTGCGCAGGCCTTGCAGCTCGCGACCGAACTAAATAGCAAAGTGCACGACGACATCAGCGGCTGGGGCTTGCTGGTGGATGCGAACGCTGCGCTAGGCAATTACGCCGAAGCTGAGCGGGACGCGCAATGGATTTTAGATTTGCGCCGGGACAGTGCTTTAGGTTTCGAGAAGGCGGCCGCGCTACGAGAGCTGTTCGGTGACCCGCAAGGCGCAATCGAATTCTATAATGCGACCATCCTGAGGACTTCGCAGAACGATGCGGATGAACGCGCGTGGCTGCTCACGCAGAATGCACGCCTGCAATTGACGGCGGGCAATGCGAAGAGTGCCGGAGAATTGCTCGATCAGGCGCAGAAATTGTTTCCCGATTCTCAGGCCGTGATCGAGACGCGGGCGAAGCTGCGCATAGCCGAGGGGAACTACTCGGAAGCGGCGTCGCTGCTCGAAAAGCGATATCGGGCCGTGCCAAGTTCCGGAAATCTATATGAGTGGGCCGAAGCACTCGAGAAGAGCGGCCAAAAGGAGCAAGCCGCCGAGGCTTTTCGGGATTTTGAAAAGAAAGCCAGCGCCGAAATGGGCAGGCCGTATAACTCGAACCTGGACCTGATCTACTTTTATACGGATCACAAGAGTAATCCCGCCGAAGCACTGGATCTCGCTACGAAAGAAGCCGCCGCTCGTCATGACTGCGCCACGCTTGCCGCCTATGCCTGGGCGCTTTACCGCAACGGTAAGTACGCGGAGGCGAAGACCCAAATGGATCGAGCGCTGGCGGTCGGAGTTCGCGATCCCGTTTATCTGAGCCATGCTGCTCCTATCGCTGAAATGGCTGCGCGAGAACCTGTTCAATGAACGCGAGGCTGCTTGCATTGCTGCTGGCCGCTGCGGCGGCTTGGGCGCAAACTCGCGCGAGCGCCGTACCACTCACAACCGCAAACGCGGATGAACGAATCCATTTCTATGAACGGGCCCTCGAGTCCTCGCCGGAAAATTTTCAGATGGAAAGCGACCTGGTCTGGGCTTATCTGCAAAAGCTTCGCGAATCGGCGAATTATGCTTACCTGGATCGCGCATCGAAACTCGTCGACAAAATGCTCGAGAAGGATGGCGGCAATTTCACCGCCTTACGTTTTGAAAACGAGATTGATCTACAGCGGCACGATTTCAAGACGGTCGCGGATCGTGCCGAGGACATGGCGAAATATCATTCGTCCGATGCCGGCAACTGGGGCAATCTGGGAGACGCGCTCATGGATTTGGGCAAGTACGACCGCGCCGGGCAGGCTTATCTGAAGATGTTCGCGCTTGGTCCGAACCTGGGCAGCTACAATCGCCTGGCTTATTTCCACTTCGTTACGGGCGATGCGCAAGGCGCGATCCAGTTTATGCAAGATGCCATCGCGGCGGGAAGCCCGCTGCCGGAAAATACTGCGTGGTGCTGGGCCGAGCTCGGCGACATGTACTTCAAAACCGGGAAGCTCGCCGAGGCGGCAGAGGCGTATCGCGCGGGCTTGCGGTTATTTCCCGCTCTCTATCGGGCCAGCGCAGGTCTTGGCAAGGTGCAAGCGGCGCAGGGGCAAGTGGAAGACGCTATTCAAAATTACAAGCGAGCGCAGTCTATCGTTCCCCTGGTGGAATATGCGGGCGCCCTCGAGGACCTCTACATGAAGGCCGGACTCACGAGCAAAGCGCAAGAGCAGCGGGACCTGATTGAAACTATCGAAAAGCTGGGACGGGCCACCAACGAGAAGACGAATCGAAATCTCGCGTTGACGCTGGCGGACCGGGATCGCCATCTGGATGTAGCTCTGAGGTTGATGCAAGCCGAGATTCCGGTTCGGGGTGACGTCTACACGTGGGACGCTCTCGCTTGGGTGCTTTTTAAGAACGGGCGATTGGAGGAAGCGAAGGCCGCGAGCGCGAAGGCTCTGAAGCTGGGAACGCCCGAACCAATTTTTTATTACCACGCGAGATGTATCGCGAGCGTGTCATCCGCGAAGGCATCCCAGCCGAATTCTAATGAATAAGCTATTCGTATCGTTGTTACTCACGGCTTCGGCACCCGCGCTATTCGCGCACCCTATGGGCAATTTCAGCGTCAGTCACTACGCGAACCTGCAGGTAAGCCCAAGCGGCGCCGAACTCGAGTACGCGCTCGATCTCGCTGAGATCCCGACTTTCGAGCTCCTTCGCGAATGGAACTTAGAACGAACCAGCGCAACGCTCGTTTTAGAGGCGAAGGCGAGAGAGCAGGCTCGGGAATGGCTGAGAAACCTGGCGATCACGTCCGAAGGCAAACCGTTGCACGTGAAATTTGAGGGTGCGGATCTGGTAATCACGGACGGGGCGGGGAATCTGCCCATTTTGCGAATCACCGCTCGGGCTCATCTGGATACGCACGGCGGCGCGCTCGAATACGAAGATCACAATTTTCCCGATCGCGCCGGCTGGAAAGAAATTGTCATCGCCGGGGGGAAAGGGACCATTTTGCGAAAAGCCAGCCAATCAAATCGCGATATCAGCAAGGCGCTGACGCAGTACCCACCCGATCCAACTCTTGCGCCTCCCCAGGATCTCCGCGCAGAACTGGAGTGGACGGCCACGCGACCCGTGATTGCGGCAAGCAAAAGTATTCAACCAATCATTGCGCCCGTGGCTCAGCCGATGCCGCTGCGCCCCGCTCCGAGCCCCGCCACCATGACGGCGAAATCGGCGCCTCCAGGCTCAGTGGTGCGAGGTGATTTTCTTTCCAGGCTGCTGCACAAAAACCAACTCACGCCCTGGATGATCCTGATCGCCATTGCGGTTTCCTTCGCGTTGGGAGCCGCTCACGCGTTAACACCCGGTCACGGGAAAACGATTGTGGCCGCTTACCTGGTGGGCTCGCGCGGGACTCTCAAGCACGCGGCTTTTCTGGGCGCAATGGTCACATTTACTCACACCATAACTGTATTCGCACTCGGATTAGCCACCTTATTTCTATTCCGCTTTATCGTTCCCGAGCGGATCACGGAAATTCTCGGAGCGTTATCCGGCCTCTCGATAGTCGGCGTCGGCGGCTGGATGCTGTATAAGAGAATTCGCGGCGCAGGCCATTCTCAATCTCATTCCCACGGCCCCCACCATCATCACGATCATGACCATCATCCTCATCACGACCACGGGCATGAGCATCATGATCATCATCACCATCCGCATTCTCACTCCCATGTGCCGGACGAAATTTCGTGGGGCGGCCTCATCGCCCTCGGCGCAAGCGGCGGACTGGTGCCTTGCGAATCAGCGCTGGTGCTGTTGTTAGGCGCCATCGCACTGGGCCGGGTCGCCTTAGGGTTGCTCCTGCTGGTCTCGTTTAGTTTGGGTCTTGCGTTGGTCTTAATGATGATCGGCATTCTCGTTCTATACGCGAAAAACCTGCTCCCGGAACGAAAGCGAACCGCCGGCTCCCCTCTCTTTCGCTGGCTTCCGGTTGCCTCAGCAGCCGCAGTGATGATTGTGGGCCTGGTGATGACCGGTGTTTCCCTTGGCTGGATTCAGCCGAAATGGATGATCGGTTAAGACTGATAATCTCAGGTGATGCGCAGCTCACCTGAGAGCTACATTCTCGCCCTCGACCAAGGCACCACCAGTTCGCGGGCTGTCATTGCGGGACAAGACGGACGCGTCCACGGTTCCGCGCAGACATCCTTCCGCCAAATCTTTCCGAAGCCCGGGTGGGTAGAGCACGATCCGATTGAGATCTGGTCTTCCCAAATTGGAGCGGCAATGGAAGCTCTGGCGCAAGCCAATGCCAGCGCGAATTCGATCGCCGCGGTAGGCATCACGAACCAGCGCGAGACCACCATTGTATGGGACCGAAAGACCGGCGAGCCCGTTTACAACGCAATCGTCTGGCAGGATAGGCGAACCTCGGGATTCTGCGATCAGCTTCGGGCGAATGGGCACGAGGCGGCGATTCAGCAGAAGACCGGTCTTATC
>JBAUUG010000071.1:0-16006 GCA_049582585.1 Bryobacteraceae bacterium
GGCCGGGGGAGTTCGTTTGGTAAAAACGCCGTTTCACCGCTCCAGCTATACTCCTGAAAGACGACAAATGGAAATTGTAAAAGTACTTGGCAGAGAAATTCTCGATTCCCGCGGCAATCCAACAGTCGAGGCGGACGTCCACCTCGCCGACGGCGTCGTCGGGCGGGCCGCTGTTCCTTCCGGCGCGTCTACCGGCGAGCACGAAGCGGTTGAACTACGCGATAACGACAAATCGCGCTACCTCGGCAAGGGTACGCGCAAAGCCGCCGAGAACATCACGAAAATCATCTCCCCTGCCCTCGCCGGATTGGATGCTGCCGCCCAAAGCCTCATTGATCGCACGATGCTTTCGCTCGATGGCACGCCGAACAAGGGCAACCTCGGCGCGAACGCGATTCTTGCCGTATCCATGGCCTCCGCCCGCGCTTCCGCCCAATCCGAAATGACCCCCCTCTATCGCTATCTGGGAGGCGTAAACGCGCGTGTTCTGCCCGTTCCTCTGATGAACGTCATCAACGGCGGAGCGCACGCCGACAACTCCGTCGATTTTCAGGAGTTCATGATCGCTCCCGTTGGCGCTACAAAGTTTTCAGAAGCGTTGCGCATGGGCGCTGAGACCTTCCACAATTTGAAAGCCGTTTTGAAGAAAAGAGGGTACTCGACCGCGGTAGGTGATGAAGGCGGTTTTGCGCCGAGCCTCAAGTCGAACGAAGAAGCTCTCGAAGTTCTGATGGAAGCCATCGCCAAAGCGGGCTACAAGCCGGGCGAGCAGATTGCGATTGCCATCGATCCAGCGTCCAGCGAGTTCTACGATGCAGGCAAAAAGAGATATGTTTTCAAGAAGTCCGATAAGAGCGAAAAGACATCCGAACAGCTTGTCGAATTTTTGTCTAACTGGGCGAATCGGTACCCCATCATTTCGATCGAAGACGGAATGGCCGAGGATGATTGGGAGGGATGGAAGCAGCTCACGCAAGCGCTAGGCGGGAAAATCCAGCTTGTCGGGGATGATGTTTTCGTCACGAATTCTGAGCGGCTGCAGCAAGGCATCGATAAAGGCATCGCTAATTCGATCCTCGTGAAGGTAAATCAGATCGGCACGCTAACCGAGACGCTCGATGCCATGCGCCTTGCCGCGAGCGCGAATTACACCAGCGTAATTTCACATCGCTCGGGCGAGACGGAGGACGCCTTCATCGCCGATCTCGCGGTCGCGACCAACGCCGGTCAGATCAAGACCGGCTCCGCCAGCCGCACTGATCGTATCGCGAAATACAATCAGCTTTTGCGCATCGAGGAGGAGCTTGGTGATGCGGCCGTTTTCCTGGGCAGGAAGGCGTTCCGGCAGTAAATGGCCAATCCAAAGCCGCTGGTCCTCACCATTCTCGATGGCTGGGGCTTCTCTCCGGCTGTCGAAGGTAACGCGATCGCGCAGGCTCGAAAGCCTACTTACGATCATCTGCTCCTGACTTACCCCAACACGCTGATCCACACCTCCGGCCCATTCGTCGGCTTGCCGGAAGGTCAAATGGGAAATAGCGAGGTCGGTCACATGAACATGGGCGCAGGCCGCGTCATTTACATGGATGTTACTCGCATTGATCTGCTGATCGGCTCCGGTGACTTTTTCACAAACCCGGCGCTCATCAATGCCATGGACAAGGCCCACGGGCATCGGCTCCATCTAATGGGTTTGTGCAGCGATGGCGGAGTGCATGCGCAACTTACTCACTTATTCGCTCTTCTGGATATGGCGAAGCGGCATGGAGTACAGAGTGTTTTCGTGCACTGTTTCATGGATGGCCGCGACACCGGACCGGAGACTGGCTCTGGTTACATCGAACAAGTCGAGCACAAGCTGAGTGAGCTTAACTTAGGAAAACTCGCGTCGGTTTCCGGCCGCTACTATGCCATGGACCGGGACAAGCGCTGGGATCGCATCGAACGCGCATTTGGAGCCATGGTCCTCGGTAGCGGCCCAAAGTTCCACTCTGCCGCGGAAGCCGTTCGCGCCTCTTACGAGCGCGGAATCACCGATGAGTTCATTGAGCCTATTACCATTATCGACGAACGCGATGAGCCAATCGGTCTCATCCGGGATGACGATAGCGTGATCATGTACAACTATCGCGCGGATCGCGCTCGTGAAATGACCATGGCGCTTACCGATTCTTCGCTCGAGAAGCCGGCGCGCTCGCTCGTACCCAAGAGTCTCACTTACACCATGATGACTCAGTATGACAAGACTTTTACCCTTCCCTATGTCTTGCCGGCTGAACATCCGGATAATATCCTGGCTGATGTAATGGAGAAAGCCGGCTGGAAGAATTTGCGCGTGGCTGAAACCGAAAAGTATGCGCATGTCACTTACTTCTTCAACGGCGGAAATGAAAAGCCATACGGCGGGGAAGAGCGCGAGCTGGTTTCCTCGCCTATGGTTGCGACTTACGACTTACAACCTGAGATGAGTGCAGCCGGAATAACTGAGAAGGTCGTGGGCGCAATTGAGCGGGGTAGGTTTGATGTGATCGTCATGAATTTCGCGAACGCGGACATGGTGGGTCACTCCGGCAAGCTCGAGCCCACCATTCGCGCGTGTGAAGCCGTGGATGTGGGGCTAAGTCAGATTTACGGCGCGCTGAAGCGTCATGGAGGATCGTGGCTTATCACCGCGGATCATGGCAACGCGGAAATGATGGTTGATCCGGTTACAAAGGGTCCGCACACGTATCACACGACTAATCCGGTACCCCTCATCTTTGCCGCGAACGATCAGGTCGCGCTCCGGCAGGACGGAGCCTTGAAAGACATCGCTCCGACCGTTCTCGGCATTCTCGGCCTCGAGAAACCAAGACAGATGAAGGGCGAGGATCTTCGTGTTAAGAGCGCTTCGCCTTAGGTGCGGGACCTGGACTTCCTGGAGTGCCGCGAACGCGAATTGGGCTCCGGAGCATTCTCGATGACAGGCGCGGCGGGCGGTTCGGTCTTGGTTGCCCTGACATATCGCACGATGCCGCGCGAGTCTCGCATCCAATGCTGCGCAATTAGCTCGATCTTGATATTTGTGCTGACCGCCGTAATTTCCGTCTCTCCCGCGCTTTTATCCTCCGGCGAAAGAGGCACCGGATCTCCATCGTCGACGCGGATGGCAGCGCTGACCGCATCCCGAGTCTGGTCTGGAGGCCATGAAACCAGCAGACTCGAAGGCTCACTCCGAATGCTTAAGGGAATGACAGCTGAAGGCAGTTGCAGGTAACCCCAATAGCCGACCGCGCAACCCAGCGCCGCCGCCAGGAACAGAACGATTCCTAGCCGGGTCTTCGATCGGCTACCCTGCTGGCGTAGTTTTCGAGTGATCTGCTGATGTGTGCTGCGAGCGTCAAACGCGGGTGCGCTTTGCAGAGACCGGCGTCTCCTGATCTCCTCAATCGAAGGTAGCGAGCTCGGGCGCGGCACTCGCGTTAACCTGTTTTCCGGCTCCCGAAGCGGTTTCTCTAAAGGTTCCGATCCGATCTCCGGTACAGCGGGCGGCGCTTGCGGAATGAGCTCCGCCGTCTCCTCGATTTTCGCGGCCGGCTCCGGCATCGGCTCCGCAACGGGCTCGGGAGCAGGCTCCGCAACCGGCTGCGGAACTGCCTCGGGTGCGGCTTCTGAGACCTCCGCGATGGGTTCCGGCTCTGGAAAAAGTTGCGGAGCCATCTCTGCAACCGGTTCCTCGACAGGCTCTGCAACTGCTTCCGCGATTACTTCTGCTGCAGGCGCGGCGATTGGATCGGCCGAGGGCTGTGGCAGCGGCTCCGGGATCGCTTCCTCCGGGGGCCCCACGGCCGGCATCGGAATCGCCTCCGCAAGGGGTTCCGGAATCGGCTCAACGGCGCGGCGTGCACGGCCGGAGAGCGGCAAGACGATCGCCTGCTGCGTCGCGTCCCTCTGCACATGACCGTCGGCTCCCCGCGCGAGAAAGCCGAATCGCGTCGGCTGAAACCGCTCCGGCTTAATCAGCAAGGTGATCTTGCCGGGTCCTGGAAACAGGCGATCGAAGAGAGCGGATTCCCGATCGTTCATCTCGAGAGTGCTCCGCGTATGCGCGACAAACCAGCCGACGGCAGTCATTCCCCCGAGTTCCGGGTCGTCCTTCAAGCCATCGAGCTGATCGCGGAGACCCGCCAAATCGCGCTCTGAGAGAACGAATGACGGCCCGGCAGCGTGCTCGCACTCGATAGTTCGGAACGCTTCAATGTGCGCTGAATTTTCGTCGCATTGCCCGATGAGGAGCCCGCCAACCTCTATGCCGCCGTGAGGAATTCTGCGATAACCGTCATTGACCAGAAAATCGACTTCGTGCAGTAAGCCCAGCGGATAAGTAATATTGAATGACGTTCCGGGTAGGGTCCAAACCTCATACTCGACATCGGAGCGGGTCGGAGTCATGCGATACGCGAAGCACCTGCAACAGCGGAATGCAATGCCGAAATGGCGCCCGTATCATCGGGCTCCCCGGTATCTTCCTGCAGAGCGTAATAATAGGTCACAACGCCGATTGCGAGCGTAACCACCACAATCGCCGTCAGCCATCGGGCAGAGCGCAAGCTCCACATAGAGTCCTGCGAGATGACGGCCGCAGTGTACGCAACGATGGCGCCTGCCAAGGCGAAGCTCAATCCCAGCTTCCACCCCCAGTGCATCAGATCGAGGGCGCCCTGCCCGCCAATCTCAGACCATGCTGTGAAAATCGCTACCAAAGCAATGAGGAACTCCAATGCATATGCCAGGCGCAGCAGTTTGAGCGTCATCCCCAATAGCACTCTCATTCTACGATGGAGAAGTAAATAGCTGCGCACTCCATTAACCCGCCAAATACCGCATGAAAGTTGCTATAGAAGGCATTGACTTACACCTCGCTCACCCGGATGAGCTTGACGTTTCATGGGTGGGCCAAGAGGAAGCTATGCGCCAGCTGATGGCCGCCTGGATGGTCATCGATAAGCGCGACGTTCCCATGAACCCGCGCCTGCTCGGCAAGCCCGGAGTGGGGAAGACGAGCATGGCCTATGCGGCTGGCCGGCGTTTCGGAAGAGAAGTGTACATCCTGCAAGCAACCGTCGATACCCGGCCGGAAGACCTGCTGATTACGCCGGTGATCGAAGGCGTGGCGCAGCTCAAATATGTGGCTTCTCCTCTGGTCACGGCAATGATTCGGGGCGGTGTCGTCATTCTCGACGAAGGCAACCGCATGAGTGAAAAAAGCTGGGCCAGCCTTGCCCCGCTGCTTGATACTCGCCGGTATGTTGAATCCATTGTCGCCGGAGTCAAGATCCGCGCTCACCCGAATTTTCGGTTCGTGGCGACCATGAACGACGACTCTTCGACTTTCGATCTGCCCGAGTACATACATTCGCGCCTCCAGCCCCAAATCCTGATCGACTTCCCGGAACGCGAAGAAGAGCTTGCCATTCTGCGCGAGAACCTTCCGTTTTCGCCCGAAGACATTTTGCAATATGTCACAGATTTTCTTCAGCAGGCGCACGCGTCAGATGAGAGTTATACCGTCCGGGACGGCATCAGCATCGCGCGTTACGCTCTGAAGCTGAAAAGTGACACTGCGCAATCCCATCGTTCCCTGCTTGCAGTTGCCGTAAAGTGCATCCTCGGAGAAGAGGCGCTTCGATACAGCATGCGGCGGTGAGCGGAAGTCATGTCCAGCGAATCGAGTTCGGCCGGAAGCATCAGCCGGGGGAACATCACGTACCTTCCGGTCGTACCGGGCCGCATCGAGTTCTCTCTTCGCGTCAGGCGTTACCTGCTCGAACATCGGCCGCGCGTGATTGCGGTTGAGCTGCCTTCCTCTCTGGAACGCGAGTATCAAACCGCAATAGACCGCATCCCGCGAATGTCCGTAATACTCGTCGCGGACAGCTATAGTGATGACGAAGAACGCGCTACCTACATCCCGATTGAACCGGGCGATCCATCTATCGAAGCTCTTCGCACTGCTCGGGAACTCGCGGCGGAGGTCGTTTTCCTCGAACCGGCCTCTCACGAAAAGCCGCACGTCAACGACACTTATCCCGAGCCTTACGCCATCGAGCTCATCGGCATAGAGCGATACGTCGAGGCCTATCGAGTTCACCCTCAGCCGCGCACGCCTGAACTCGATGCGCACGCCGCCGCGATGGCCTGGAAGTTACAAGGCGCAGATCCCGGCGCATCCACCTGTATTGTGCTCTCGATGAACATGCTCGATCCCGTTCTGGACGCCATGCAAATCCCGCAGGAAGAGCCGCCGGCTCCGCGCACTCGCCTGTTTGGGAATGCGGAGTTGTTCAATTCTGCATCCGGATTGCCTGGCAGAAGTAACTAGCGAACCACCTTACTATCAGGAGCGCTACGAGGCACTCCGTGAGCGGAACCTGGGAAACGTTCAACTGGACCGCCCGCGTTGGCAGCTCGCGCTTTTGCGCGAGGCTGAAAAGGAGTACGCCATTAACACCAGCGAGAGCATCGAATCCTGGCAGCGCCTCAGCATAGCCCGTTTTACGCGTAATCTGGCCGTGCTGGATGCGCGTCTCCTACCGGGTGTCTACGATCTCTCGCTTGGCGCGCGCTCGATTGCAGACGACAACTTTGCTTATGAGGTCTGGCAGATGGCGAACCGGTTTAGCGTGCAGCAGACCGAAGATCCGCCTCTTGAAACGCTGAACATCTCGGGTGCTGAGGTCTGGCTCCGCACTCGCAAGTTGCGCCTACGGAGGCGATTGCCGCGAATGAAGCAAATGCTTAGGCCGGCCGGGCTCAAACCGCGAAAACGCGAGAAGTTCAAGGGCGAATGGGCTAGTCAAACTAATGGCGCATCCATCTGCTCCTATCCTCCCGAGGATCTGCTGATTGAGAACTATGGGCGATTTCTGAAACGGTACGCCAAGAGCATGCTTTCAGAAGAGCGATCTCGAGTAGAGCCTTTCACAACTTCGATTTTGGACGGCATCGATCTTCGGGAAACCATTCGAAACTGGCATGAAGGCAAGCTCTATGTGCGCGAGCTGGGCAAATTCTCGGGCGATGTCGGAGCCATCGTCATTATCTTCGATGAGGACAAGAATAATCATTATCGCTATCTGACGACCTGGCTAGGTGAGCACCAGAACGAGTCGGACATGGCTTTCTACTCGACAGAACCTTTCGATCACATCGTGGGGCCTGGAATCGACCGCGCGGAGTATGGGGGATTATTGATGACGCTCCCACCGCGCCGTCTTTACGATGTGTGGAACGACGGCGATTACGAACTGGCCGAGACCAAACCCGAACGGCTGTTGATGGCTGCTCTCGATTATTCGATAGAACGGCACATAATCTACATTGCGGCGAAGCCACCCAGAAGCATGTTCCGGCAACTGGCGGGGCACGTAAATCGCAAGATCGTGTACATCCCGCTGGGCCAGCTATCGCCGGCCAAGCTAAAGAAGATCCGAGTAGTTCATGTCCTGGATGGATATCACCGCCGAGTAGAGGCGCAGCAATACATTTGGTGATTTAGGGCGCAAAGCGCAATCCATATTCCAGAAACGTGAACAAGTGTCTCAATATTCCTGCCATTTCAGCCGATCAAGTTGTAGGAAGGGTATCCATTGCCGTCGTTCAGCAGACCTGCGTTTTGCGGAGCCGTCACAAAAAACGCGCTCGCGGGACTGCTGAGCTTTCTGCCTTATCTGCTGCTGCTCCTAATCGTTTCCGGATATGCGGAAGCAAGCTTAGACCCGGACAAGCCGATCGGGCAGTACATCCACCAGGCGTGGCAAGTGGCGCAAGGCTTGCCTCAAAATTCAGTGTTGTCCATTGCCCAGACTCCCGATGGCTATTTGTGGTTGGGAACCGAGGAAGGACTGGCCCGCTTCGACGGTGTCCGGTTCACGATATTCGACAAGCATACCGCCGGTTTGCGGAATAACCAGATTCAAGTTCTTCTCCTGGATCACAAGCAGAATCTCTGGATGGGAACCAATGCCGGCGGACTCTCCTGCTTGAGTCATGGAAAATTCAGCGCCTACACTACGCATAACGGATTGACAAATAATTCAATTCTTTCCCTTTACGAGGACAAACTCGGCGCCTTGTGGATTGGAACGGACGGAGGTGGCCTCCTCCGCTTCCAAAACGGAAAGTTCCAAGTGTTCACAAGGGCGGACGGCCTTGCTGATAATGTCGTGTTCTCGATCGCTGGGGATGCGTACGGTACCCTCTGGATCGGCACGCACGGCGGGTTGAGCAAGTTCTCAGACGGCAAGTTCACAACACTTGCTGAGAAGAACGTTCTGGGAACCAGCTATATTCATGCCACGTACGTGGACCGGCATGGGACCGTCTGGGTCGGAACCAATGGGGATGGACTTTATCGCCTATCCTCCACCGGAATAACTCGATTTACCACGCGCGACGGCCTGACCAGCAATACCATTTTTTCGCTCTACGAGGATGGCGCTGGAAGCCTTTGGATCGGGACGGGGTCCGGCGGCCTGAATCGCCTGGCAAACGGAAAATTCAGCTCTTTCACCGAGAAGGACGGGCTCAAGGGAAAAGATGTCTGGGCAATTTACGAAGATCACGAAGGATCGCTATGGATCGGAACGGCAGGCGGAGGACTCAACTGTTTTAAAAAGGGCTCCTTCACCACTCTCTCTAAAGATGATGGCCTGATCAGCGACACTATATTGCCGGTCTATGAGGATTCAACGGGGACTCTGTGGATGGGTTCGGATCAAGGGCTCATGCGCTGGCGCGACGGGCATGTGACTGCTTACACGGTGAAACAGGGACTCCCTGACAACCTGGTGCTCTCGATCACGGAGGACCATCAAGGCATTATGTGGATCGGAACGCGCCGGGGGCTGGCCCTGATCAGAAACGGGAAACTGGAGGCATTGAGCGCCAAGAACGGTTTACCCAATGATTTCGTCGTATCTACTTACACTGATCACAAAGGTGACCTGTGGGTTGGCACGCGTGGTGGACTAAGTCATTTTGACGGGCGGCAGTTCGTCACTTACACCACACGCGACGGCCTATCTAACAACAACGTTGTGTCAATCTACGAGGACCATGAAGGGACCTTTTGGATAGGGACAGGCGGCGGCGGCCTAAACAGATTCAGAGATGGCCGCTTCTCTGCTTACAACACACAGAACGGCCTATCCAGCGATGTTGTTTATTCCATCCATGGGGATAGCGACGGAACGCTCTGGGTGGGTACGAACGGTGGCGGCCTCGACCGCCTCCGGCAAGGGAAGTTCACCACCTACAACAGCTATAAGGGGCTTTATGACGACGCGATCTTTCAAATTCTTGACGACCACTTGGGCCATCTATGGATGAGCTCGGACAAAGGCGTGTTCTCGGTGAGCAGAAAACAACTGGACGCCTTCGCGGACGGGAGCGTGTCAATGATCACACCCACCGCATACGGCACGGCCGATGGAATGAAGAGCAGAGAGTGCAACGGCAATTTCCAACCGGCAGGCTGGCGCATGGCCGATGGGCGCCTTTGCTTTCCGACGAGCAACGGGTTGGCCATCGTGAACCCATCCAACCTGATCGGAAACAAAACGCCGCCGCCGGTGGTTTTGGAGCGTGTACTCGTCGACAATAGAAGCGTTCCGTTTGACAAATCCGTGATCATCCCTCCGGGAAAGGGCCAGCTCGAATTTCAATTCACGGCTCCCAGCTTTATCGCTCCCGAAAAAATCCAGTTCCGCTATATCCTCGAAGGTTTCGACAGAGACTGGACCCAATCTGGAAATCGGCGAGTTGCGTACTACACGAATATCCCTCACGGTGAGTACCGGTTCCGTGTGCGAGCCGGCAGCGATGACGTGTGGAACAACGACGGTCCGGCGATTTCGCTTGTTCTCGAGCCTCATTTTTACCAGACGAAAATCTTCCGGGTTATCAGCTTCATCGCCGTCCTTTGGCTGTTCGTCGCCGCGTACCGCCTGCGGGTCAGCCAGTTAAAAGCGCGCGAACAAAAACTTGTCCTGCTCGTCGACGAGCGCACTTCGGCTCTCCGGGAGAGCGAGCGGCAGTTGCGCCACTCACGCGATGAGCTGGAAGTCCGCGTTCAGGAGCGCACCAGCGAACTGGTGGGCGCCAACCAAGCGCTTGAAGAAGAGATCACGGTGCGCCGCACCACGGAAGAGCAGTTGATTTTGGCCAAAGAAGCCGCCGAGGGCGCCAGCCGCGCCAAGAGCGATTTTCTGGCCAACATGAGCCACGAAATCCGGACTCCGATCAACGGAATTCTCGGCATGACCGATATCACCCTCACCACCGATTTAAACGAGGAGCAGCGCGAGTATCTGGATATCGTCAAATTCTCGGCCGACTCACTTCTGCATATCGTGAATGATATTCTCGATTTCTCGAAGATAGAAGCACGCAAGCTGACGCTCGATAGAACGCCGTTCCACGTTCGAAAGTCGATAGAGGACTTGATACGATCGTTGGGCCTTCGGGCGCGGCAAAAGAATCTATCTTTGACCGCAAAATTGGCCCGCGATATTCCTGAGGAGATGATAGGCGATCCGCTTCGGCTCAGGCAAGTGCTGCTGAATCTGCTGGACAACGCAATTAAATTCACCAGCCGGGGCGGCGTGTCGCTTTCAGCGACGGTGGATAGTTTCGATGATGGTTGCGCGCGCCTGCATTTTGCCGTGACCGACACCGGAATCGGCATACCCGCCGCCAAGCAACGCACGATTTTCGAGGCTTTCACGCAGGCCGATACTTCATCCACGCGACGGTACGGCGGAACAGGGCTGGGCCTGACAATCTCCTATCAGTTGGCCGCTATGATGGGCGGCCTTCTATGGGTCGAAAGTGACCCCGGGAAGGGAAGCACGTTCCATTTCACGGCACGGTTTGAAGTGTCCCCCAGCGTCTCTCCTTCAGCCGAACACGTCGAATCGGCCGTAACGGTTAGTGTTTAAACGGAATTTCCTCAACGCTTCCGGCAGGCTTCGATATACTTTAGGTAACCCCTGGAATATTCTTCATGAACAGTCGCTTTAAATGGACCATCATCGGTAGCTCAACTTGCGTGGTTGTTCTACTTCTGGTTGGCGCAAGGAATGGGCGCGCGGTCGCCGCCGATGACGTGTATGGACACCTGAAGGTCTACACGGAGGTTCTCGAGCGCATCAAGCTCGAATACGTCGAGGAGCCGGATATGAAGAGCGTCACGCTCGGCGCCATCAACGGGCTTCTCGAATCAGTCGATCCGTTCGCCAGCTATTTGAATCCGGATCAATACCGCCAATATGAAAAGGGCGAGGACACGGCTAAGGCCGGCGTCGGCCTGATCCTCGCAAAGCGGTACGGCTATGTCGCGGTGGTCGACGTGATTCCAGGCTCGCCCGCCGATAAGGCCAATATCACCACCGGCGATTTGATTGAAGACATTAATAAAGTTGCCACTAGAGACATGCCGCTGGCATACGGCGAACAGTTGCTTCGAGGTGAGCCGAATTCGACGGTTGAGGTGACGATTTTAAGGCTGAAAAATCCCGACCCGCAGAAAATCACCCTCACACGCGCAAATGTTCAGTTTCCGCAGGTTGCGGCAAAGCTGATGCCGGAAGAGGTTGGCTATCTGCACGTCACCAGTTTGGCGGGGAACCGCGTGGAGGAAGCCAAAGCAAAGCTCCAGGATTTGAAAAAGCAAGGCGCCAAATACGTCGTGCTTGACCTTCGCCACTGCTCCACCGGCGAACAAGACAACGGTATACCCTTGGCCAATTTGTTCCTGGAAAAGGGTGAGATCACGGCTCTACAGGGACAGAAGACGGAGAAGAAGGAGTTTGACGCGAAGCCGGGCGACGACGTCTGGAAAGGCCCGCTGGTGGTCATCACTGACCGCGCCACAGCAGGGGGAGCCGAAATCGCGGCGGCGGCCCTGTTGGACGACAAGCGGGCACAAGTGGTCGGCGAGCGGAGCTATGGCGATGCCAGCGTCCGAAAAACGATCCAGATGGATGACGGAGGAGCGGTAATTCTTTCTGTTGCCAAATATTACTCGCCTTCAGGTAAAGCGATTCAGGATACCGGCGTTGTTCCTTCCGTTCAACTCGCGGAAAGCGATAATTCTCCGGAGCTCGATCAGGACGGGAATCCAATTCCCGGCTCAGCGCCCAAGAACACCGAAGATAATTTGCTGAAGCAATCCATCGACCTCGTGACGGGCAAGACAACCATGGCGCAGCTGATGGACGAGGTAAATGGGCCGATTGTCGCGAATCAGCAACACCCCATCACACAGAGAAGCCCTGACGAGCCTGAGCGATAACCTTCGAAAGACTCATACCGGCTATGCCTACCTACGAATATGAGTGCGAGAAGTGCGGCGACATATTCGAATTGAGGCAGAAGTTTACCGATCAACCGCTCACCACTCACGAAAAATGCGGCGGCGCTGTCCACCGCCTGCTCTCCGCGCCGGCGCTCCAGTTTAAAGGAAGCGGGTGGTACGTCAACGATTACGCAAAAGGCGGAAGCTCCGGGGATAACGGCGCTAAGAAAAACGAGGGGTCCGACAGCGGCTCATCCGATTCCGACTCCAGCAAGGCAAAGCCCTCTGAATCGAAATCCGCCGGTGAAGCAAAAACCACTTCCGAAACGAAATCGAGCTCTGAGGTAAAATCGAGCTCTTCCGATGTAAAATCGAGCTCTTCCGATAAGACTTAGCCGCTGACCTTCGCTTCGCGCAACGCTTCATTCAATGAGCCTTGCCGATAACCTTCGAGATCGAGCGTTACGTACAAGAATCCAAGCCTTTTGAAGACCGAAGTAAGCGCGTTCGCGGTATCGAGCGATAGAGCTTTTTCCAACTCCTCTTTGGCGATCTCGATCCGCACGAGCTCGCCATGGAATCGAACCCGAAATTGCCTGAAACCGAGTGCCCGAACGGCTTCTTCGCCTTGCTCTATCGTTTGAATCGTCTCGATGGTGACGGGCGTTCCATAAGGCACCCGTGAGCTCAGGCAGGCCGCGGCTGGACGGTCCCACGTCGACAAGCCGGCGCGCCGGGACAACTCCCGAATCTCCGCCTTGGTTAACCCCGCATCGACAAGCGGCGCGCTCACCTGATGAATCTTTGCCGCGCGCTGGCCGGGCCGGTAGTCTCCTAAATCGTCTTTATTAACGCCATAGACGATGTGATGGTAACCGCGCGCACTCGCGTAGGCTTCGAGGCAGGTAAACAATTCGTCCTTGCAGTGGAAGCAGCGGTTCTTGTCATTCTTGACGTAATCCGGATTTTCAAACTCCTGCGTCTCGATATATTCGTGCCGGAAAGCGCACTCGCGCGCGAACGCTTCGGCATCCCGCTTGTGCGATTCTGGAATGGATGCGGAATCGGCCGTGATCGCGATCGCGTCATCTCCGAGCTCCCGTTGCGCAGCCCACGCCAGATAGGCGGAATCCGTTCCGCCAGAATACGCAACAATCACTCTGCCGAATCCCCGCAAGATGGCAAACAAAGAACGCTCTTTCGCGTCCAGCTCCTGATCATCGAACCCGGCGCTTTTTGCCTCGAGCGCAACCAGCGTGCTCATAGTCGAAGTATAACGGCTATGCTTTTATTGCAAGGGCAATTCGCCGTTCTTTGCGATGTCCTCTTCCGATTCGCGAATGACCGATGCCGCGGCTACTTGATCGCCCTCTTCCATGCGGACCAGCCGGACCCCTTGAGTCGATCGCCCCGCCTGCCGGATTTCGCCCGATTCCAGCCGGATGATTTTCCCATCTTTGGTGATGATCATCAGATCGGTATTTTCTTTCACCGAGAGGACCGCAACCACCTTCCCAACCTTCGGCGTGGTCTTCATGTTGATCACACCCTTGCGGCCGCGAGCCGTCAAACGATAATCCTGCAGCGGCGTTCGTTTGCCAAAGCCGTTCTCCGAAATCGATAGAATCAGGCCCTCTTTCTCCACCACCTCCAGCCCCACCAGGTAGTCGCCTTCTTCCAAGTCCATGGCCCGAACTCCGCGCGCTTGCCGTCCCATGGCTCGAACCTCGTCTTCGTTGAAGCGGCTCGCCATCCCTCGATGCGAGCCGAGGAAGATGAAATTATCCCCGCTGGTGATGGTCGCACCGAGCAGCTCGTCTCCATCATCCAGCGCCAATGCGATAATGCCGCGCGAAAGCGGATTGTCGAATTCGGTCAGCTCGCATTTTTTGATGACGCCCTGCCGCGTTACCATCACGATGAACTTGTCCGGAATAAATTCCTTCACGGGCAAAAACGCCTTCACGCTCTCGTCCGGCTGTAGGCTGATCAATCCGGAAATGTGTTTGCCTCTTCCCGTAGTTGCGGCATCCGGAATCTCATAAATTTTGAGCCAATACACGCGGCCCTTGTTGGTGAATATCAGTAAATAAGCGTGCGTAGATGCGATGACCAGATGCTCGACAACATCCTCAGACCGCGTTCCCATGCCGATCCGGCCTTTGCCGCCGCGCGATTGCCTGCGGTAAGTATCCACCGCCGTCCGTTTCAGGTATCCTCCGCGCGAGACGGTGACCGCGACATCTTCCATCTGCACCAGGTCTTCTAAGCGGATTTCGCCGGTGTCTTCTATGATCTGCGTGCGCCGCTCATCTCCGAATTCTTTCTGAACTTCTTTCAACTCTTTGATGACGAGCGTTTTCAGCACTTTTTCGGAGCCCAGAATCTCCAGGTACTCGGTAATGTGCCGCTGGATTTCCGCCAGATCGTCCAGAATCTTCTGCCGTTCCATCCCGGTGAGACGCTGCAACTGCAGCTCGATAATTGCCTGAGCTTGGCGCTCCGTGAATTCAAACTGCGCAACCAGCCCCTCGCGCGCTTCCTTTGGCGTCTTGGCCGCGCGAATCAGCGAGATCACAGCGTCGAGATTGTCGAGCGCTTTCTGGAAGCCGAGCAGTAAGTGCTCTCGCTCTCTGGCCTTCCTCAGCAGGTAGTCGGTCCGTCGCCGCACCACGTCGAGGCGATGATCGATGAACCGCTTGAGGACGCTAATGAGCCCCAGCTCGCGAGGCTGGCCATTCACGATCGAGAGCATGATGACGCCGAAATTGACCTGCATCTGCGTCTGTTTGTACAGGTTGTTCAGCACGACTTCAGCCTGCTCGCCGCGTTTCAGATCGAATACGACGCGCATGCCGTCACGATCGCTCTCATCCCGCGCGTCAGAGATGCCTTCAATTTTCTTCTCTGAAACCAGCGCGGCCACATGTTCGATCAGTCGCGCCTTATTGACTTGGAACGGAATCTCCGTAAGCACGATCGCCTCGCGCTCTTTGCCAAGCTTTTCAATGGCTGCCTTGGCGCGCACCTTGACGCTCCCGCGGCCCTTTGTGTAGTAGTCGAGGATCCCCTGACGCCCAAGAATGAATCCGCCGGTTGGAAAGTCCGGCCCCGGAGCCATTTCCAGAATCTTCGCGAGCGAAGTAGCCGGATCGTTGATCAACGCGATCGTCGCGTCGATCATTTCCCTCAAATTGTGCGGTGGAATGTTAGTCGCCATTCCAACTGCAATGCCCGACGATCCGTTGATCAACAAATTTGGGACGCGCGTAGGAAGAACTTCCGGCTCCACTTCGCTGTCATCGTAATTCGGACGGAAGTCGACGGTTTCTTTGTCGATATCCTCCAGCAGCGCGCCGGAAATTCGCGCTAGCCGCGCCTCCGTGTACCGCATCGCCGCCGGTGGGTCGCCGTCAACCGATCCAAAGTTTCCTTGACCATCGATCAGCGGATAACGCATTGAAAACGGCTGCGCCATTCGCACCAAGGCGTCATATACCGGCACGTCGCCGTGAGGATGAAATTTTCCTAGAACTTCGCCGACAATTTTCGCGCATTTGCGAGTGGGCCGGTTGTAGTGCAAACCCATCTCATGCAGGCCATACAGAATGCGCCGGTGCACCGGCTTCAAACCGTCTCGAATGTCAGGCAAAGCGCGCCCCACAATCA
>JBAUUG010000072.1:0-11046 GCA_049582585.1 Bryobacteraceae bacterium
AGCCTGGCTCGGGCGCATCCCTGCCAAAGGCCTTTCCATCGCAGTCATGTGCAACGCGGCTTCAGCGAATGCGGGCGGGTTCGCGTACCAAATAGCCCGCCTGTACCTCGGGCTTTCAAAACCGGAGCCGCCGGTCCCGCCAAATAACGTCACGCCTGGTCTTTACCGCGGCGCTCACGATCATTCCACCCTCAAAGTCGAGTACACAAATGGCAAATTCACATTCGACGGCTACCCAGTCGAGGCCAAGGTTCGATTCGAAGACGACAAAATGTTCGCTTCCAATCCGGTATACGGGGAAGAGATCTTCGACCGTGTGGAACCGTGGACACCCGCGAACCTGAGCGCATTTGCCGGCGTTTATTCCAGCGATGAGGCGGAAACTGTTCTGACGGTCGTTGTCGAAGACGGGAAGTTAGCGATTCACCGGCACCCGAATTCTTCTTTGCCGCTCGAGCCCACTTACGCCGATGCTTTCAAGTGCTCGCTTGGCGGCGTCCGTTTTCTCAGAGACGCAACCGGGAAAATAGTCGCGCTTATCTTAAGCGGGCCTCGCGTGTGGGATTTGCGGTTTGTCCGCGAAAGATCGAGTGGCGCCGAGGCGCTTCGCCCATGGTAAAACGAGCAATGCATTCAATGCTGCCGGTGGCCGTTCTTCTTACCGGGCCCGCGTTTCTCTTCGCCCAAACCCCTCCGTCACCGACCGATGCTCCTCTCCCTTCCATTGCCTCGAAGACCTCCTCCATGCAGCACATGCCGGGCCTGCTGCCGCTCCATTGGGATTCAAAGGCGGGTAAGCTCTACCTGGAAATCCCGCGGCTCAATGAGGAGATCCTGTACTTCGATTCGCTGCCGTATGGTACTGGCTCGAATGACCTTGGCCTCGACCGCGGCCAAATATCGGAAGGCAGAATCGTACGGTTCGAGCGTGTTGGACCCAAGATCCTCCTGGTTCAGCCTAACGAAATGTTCCGTACTTCCTCGACCGACCCGGCCGAGCAGCTCGCGGTCCGTCAGTCCTTCCCGGAGTCTGTCCTGGCAGGTTTCAAAGTAGAGGCGGAAGACCCCGCAGCCGCAGGGAAAGAGGGCGCGGTCCTGATTGACGCCACGGAATTTTTTCTACGCGATGTACACAACGTGGCCGATTCACTTGCCGGAAGTCACCAGGGCGCCTATAAGCTCGATTCGAGCCGCTCGACGATCGCACTCGACCGCACCCGAGCCTTCCCGAAAAATACCGAAGTCGAAGCTATCCTGACCTTTACTACTGAAGCTCCGACACAAGCTGAATTCGTGAGCGATGTGACTCCGGACCCGCACGCCCTGACCGTGCGCGAACACCAGTCATTCCTTGAGCTGCCGGGCCCCGGTTATGTTCCGCGGCGGTTTGATCCGCGGGCCGGCTACTTCCCAATGAGATACCGGGACTACTCCGCGCCCCTTGGTGAACCACTGGACCAGCAGTTCATCATCCGCCACCGATTAATTAAGAAAGACCCGGCCTGCGAGAGCGCCTGCGTGGCCGAACAACCGATCCAGTACTACGTCGACCGGGGCGCGCCGGAACCCATCCGCACTGCGCTAGTCGAAGGAGCCCGTTGGTGGGACCAGGCTTTCCAGGCGGCCGGGTGGGCTCCGGGAACATTCAACGTAGACATTCTTCCCGAGAGCGCCGATCCTATGGACGCGCGATACAACATTATTCAGTGGGTGCATCGCTACACGCGAGGCTGGTCGTATGGGGCCGCCCTCGCCGATCCGCGCACCGGCGAGATCATCAAAGGTAACGTGACGCTGGGCTCTCTGCGGAGCAGGCAGGACTATCTCATTGCCGAAGCTCTCCTTTCTCCTTACGCGAGCGGCGGAAAAATCAGGCCGGAAGACGACCCCATGCTGCAGATGGCGCTTGCGCGAACGCGCCAGCTTGCAGCGCATGAGACCGGCCACACACTGGGCCTCGCGCACAACTTTGCTGCCAGCTCGTTTCCCCATACGCCGGAGCAATCGGTTTCAGTGATGGATTACCCGCACCCGTGGATCACCCTGGATAAAACTGGCGTGCCGAACTTGTCGCAGGCTTACGCGGTTAACATCGGCGCATGGGACAAGGTGGCAATCGACTATGGATACCGGCAATTCCCCGAGCGGTCAAATGAGTCGCTCGAACTTGACAAGATTCTCACTGAGTCCGCCAAGACCGGCCTGGTATACATCACCGATGGAGACGCTCGGCCACCGGGGGGCGCGCACCCCCTGGCGCACTTGTGGGATAACGGCTCGAATGCGGCCGACGAGCTCACGCGGCTCATCGCGGTCCGCTCCGCCGCTCTGGCTCGTTTTGGCGACAATGCAATCCGGCCCGGCACGCCCATGGCCCAGCTCGAGGAAACGCTCGTCCCGCTGTACCTTCTGCATCGCTACCAGACAGAAGCCGCGATCAAGGAGATCGGCGGGCTGGATTACCGGTACAAACTCCGCGGCGATAACCAAATGAATTCTGCGATTGTCAGCGCGGCCGAACAGAAGAAGGCACTGGCCGCCGTCTTGAAGACAATCTCGCCCGCATTCCTGACCTTGCCCGAGGCTCTGCTGCAGCTCTTTCCTCCCCATCCGCCCGGTTGGGGCAGGACCCGTGAGTCGTTTCCGTCCATGACCGGCCTCACGTTCGATCCGATCGCCGCCGCGGAATCTGCCGCCGACCTGACGCTCAGGATTCTCTTCAATCCGCAGCGCGTCAGCCGACTGGTTGAATACCACGCCCGCAATGCCCAGAACCCATCGCTCGTCGAGGTGATGGATTTCACGCTGGCCGTAACGCTTCCCGCGAACCGCACGGCAAGCGCTGCAACTGCCCCATTAGCTGCCGCGATCCGGAACGCCGTTTATATAAGGACCGTCGAAGCGCTTCTTGGTCTGATCGCCGACACGCAGACTTCATCGGAGGCGCGCGCCATCGTCTCTGCAAGGCTCGACCGGCTCAAACGGCAAACCGGCGTAGACCCCACGGTTGATGCATATGTCATGCATCGCATCGAGCAGTTCCAGAACGATCCAACAAAATTCGTTATTGCTAAGCCGATTGAAGCTCCACCCGGAATGCCTATCGGGGCCGGTGAGGAGTGATCGAGTTCTAGCGTTGCGCTATTTTCTCCGCTTCGGCCTCGGCGACGTGATTTTCCAGCTCCGGAATTTCGATTGTAGTTTGAGTTCCCCTCCCGGGTTTGCTGTCGATCAGCATGCGATAACCAGGCCCAAAAAGCACGCGCAGGCGTTCATTCACGTTGCTCACGCCGATTCCCTGTTCAAACAGGCTTCCCAATTTCGATTCCTGTATCCCCACGCCGTCGTCTTCAACTGAAATGTGCAGCCTGGTTCCCTCGAGCCATGCGCGAAGGCGAACCATGCCGCCTTCCACTTTATTCGCGAGCCCATGCCGGATGGAGTTCTCGATGATCGGCTGGAGAATCATGCTGGGGACCAGACGGTCCAGGGTATTCTCCTCAATTTCTTTGTAAAAGCGCAGCTTGTCTCCAAAACGAACCATTTCAATGGCGAGATAGTCGTCTATAAACGAGATCTCTTCCCGCAGCAGCGAGAAATTCTCCGTCTTGCGAAGCAGCCGCCTCAGGATCTTCGAAAGCTTGTAGATCATGCTGCGGGCGCGGTCGGGATCAATGCGGATGAGAGTGGAAACTGAATTCAGCGTATTGAAGAGAAAGTGTGGATTAATTTGGTTCGTCAGCGCGGCCAAGCGCGCTTCCGTTAGATGCGCGCGCTGCGCTTCCAACTGCTTCTCAGCGCGAAAACTGCTCCAGATGCGAAGTGGCAGAGAGACGGTGAACAGCGTGGTGGCCGCCGATGCGACGAAAAGCCAGACGTTCAGGGGGTGTACGCCCTGAAACAAGAAGAACGTTCCGTGACCGTGCTCGTCGGGAAAGATACGGTGAATTCCCCAGCGCAAGAGCTCGGCGACGACCACGATTGCGTTGCAAGCGACGTTGAAAGCTGCCCGCTCGACCACCCGCCGCTGAATCGCCTTACGATTTAATCGAAGCACCTGACGAAACAGCCGGTAAAGGTTGAGATCGACGAAAGGCGAGAAGTACCAGATGTCTTCCTTTTCAGGCGCGAGATCGTGCATCAAAGCTCCCAGGATCCCAGCGGCCGCGAATAGGGGCATGGACATGAATTTCCCGTCAAACATGTCCGGCACCGAGACACACAGGCCGGTAATCAAGCCGCTGACGTAACCGCCCAGCATGCCTGCGATGAGAGCTCCTTCCATCGCGAGGTCGATTGCGCCATACTGATGGTGGCTGAGGATTCTCACGCCCGCGCTGGCGCCGAAGAGCACCGAAAAAACGAAGGCCAGCTGCAGGCGATCGCTCACGCTGCGCTCGTCGCGAAGTAGAATCTTCTGGATTCCGGCGAAGCGCATCAGGATGCTGGCAATTGAAGCCGCTACCGCAACTTTGATGAGAAGCTCCGCTAGTTGCTGTTGGTCAAGCATGTTGGTCAAGCATGTTGCGCTGCTACGGTTCTTATAATAGAGGGTCAAGCAAAGTACCGGCAATTGTCAGATTTCAAGCTGAATAAAGTCGCTGAGGCAGATTTCCCGAGCCGTTTTGGACACTTTCGGATCTATGGCTTCGAAGGAGTTCGTCCGGCTGAGACTGAAGAAGCGGTCGTGTTGACGATCGGTGATTTGTCGCCGGATCTCGGTGCTCCGCTCGTTCGAATTCACTCGCAATGCCTCACGGGCGATGTCTTTCATAGCTTGCGTTGCGATTGCCGCTCGCAATTGGAGCTGGCACTCGACCAGATCGTTGCTGAAGGGCGTGGTTTGCTCATCTATGAGCATCAGGAAGGCCGGGGAATCGGATTACTGAACAAGCTGCGCGCTTATGAGCTGCAAGATCAAGGGCGAGACACTGTACAGGCAAACGAGGACTTAGGTTTCGATGCCGATTTGCGGGATTACGCGCTGCCCGCAGCGATCTTGCGCTACTTCAAAGCGATTGAGGTGCGGCTGCTCTCGAACAATCCTAAAAAAGTGGCAGCTCTGGAACGCGCCGGAGTCAAGGTTGTGGAACGTGCGCCTATCATCGTTCCGCCGCTAGCGACAACAGCAGGGTATCTCAAAACAAAGCGAGACAAGATGGGACACCTGTTTTAGCGCGATGCTGGAAATTTCGGGCCAACCGCTCACGCTCGGACAAGTCGTAGCTGTTTCAAGCGGGCAACTGAACGTTCTTCTATCCGCGCACGCGAGACATCGCATTCAGGCCGCGCGCGATGTGGTTGAATCCGTCATTCGCGAGGGGCGCGTGGTTTATGGAGTGAATACCGGATTCGGGAAACTGTCCGACGTCCACATTCCTCCCTCCGATTTAGAGCTGCTGCAGCTCAATCTTGTCCGTAGTCACTCCTGCGGGCTGGGCGCGCCGCTTTCGGAAGCTGAAACGCGAGCCATGATGCTGTTGCGCGCGAATGTCCTCGCTCTCGGGAACAGCGGCTGCCGCGTTGAACTGGTAGAGACGCTCCTGAAAATGCTGGAGCGGCAGGTACATCCTGTCATTCCCGAAAAGGGCTCTGTCGGCGCGAGTGGCGATCTGGCTCCATTAGCCCATCTCGCGCTCTCCGTCATTGGAGAAGGAGAATCCCGGTTTCAGGGCGAACGCATGCCGGGTGGAGAGGCGCTGCGCAGGGCCGAAATCGCTCCCCTGCGACTTGCCGCGAAAGAAGGGCTGGCGCTCTTAAACGGAACTCAGGCAATGGCCGCCGTGGGAGGGCTCGCGCTCTACCGCGGGCAAAGACTTGCCGCGCTTGCCGATGCGGCCGGAGCGATGACGCTGGAAGCGCTCCGCGGGACGCCGGATGCTTTCGATGCGCGAATCCACAATGCGCGGCCGCATGTCGGCCAGATAGCGTCAGCCGCTCATCTCAGGGAACTCCTCCAAGATAGTGAGATTCGCCGCTCACACCTCACGAATGATCCGCGCGTACAGGACGCTTACAGCCTACGCTGCATGCCTCAGGTGCATGGCGCCGTCCGCGATGCTCTGCGACACTCCATGGGAATCGTTGAGCTTGAAACCGGGTCGGCGACCGACAATCCGCTGGTTTTTCCTGAAAGCGGAGACGTGCTGAGCGGAGGAAACTTCCACGGCGCGCCGCTCGCGATGTCCTTCGACTATGCTGCGATTGCTCTAACCGATCTGATGAGCATCAGCGAGCGGCGTATCGACCGCCTTCTCAATCCGGACGTAAACGAGGGCTTGCCGCCGTTCCTCAGTTCTCATCCCGGCCTTGCCTCGGGCTACATGATTGCTCAAATCTGCGCGGTTTCTCTGCTCAATGAAGCGAAGATCCTGGCGCATCCTGCGAGCATCGATAATGTTCCGACCTCGGGCAATAAGGAAGATCATGTCTCTATGGGCATGACTGCGGCGGTTAAACTTCGCCAAATCGCCACGAACGCGGAGCAGGTTCTGGCGATCGAACTTCTAACGGCTTCTGAAGGACTCGATTACCGCGCTCCACTCCGCTCCTCGAACGCGATTGAGCGCGCTCGCGAGCTTGTGCGCAGCTTGGTTCCGCGCTTGACGGCGGACCGGCCCCTCTCATACGACATTCAGAAAATAGCGGAAGCGATCCAGCGCGGACATTTCGACGAGTTATGACCACCGAGACTACTGCAGAAATTAGAGCGCCGCGCGGTCGAACGCTGAGTTGCAAGGGTTGGCATCAGGAGGCCGCGCTGCGGATGTTGATGAACAACCTCGATCCGGAGGTGGCCGAGAATCCGGAGAACCTGATCGTCTACGGCGGAACCGGACAGGCGGCTCGAAACTGGGAGTGCTTCCATGCGATTGTGCGTTCTTTACGGAGCCTGGAAAACGACGAAACACTGCTGGTCCAATCAGGGAAACCAGTGGGAATTTTTCGAACGCACCCGGAAGCGCCTCGCGTTCTGATCGCCAATGCGAATCTGGTTGGCCGCTGGTCGAATTGGGATGAATTTCATCGCCTTGAGAAGCTCGGATTAACCATGTACGGCCAGATGACGGCCGGTTCCTGGATTTACATCGGCAGCCAGGGAATTGTGCAAGGGACGTACGAAACCTTTGCCGCGGCAGGGAGGAAGCACTTCGGCGGGGAGCTGAACGGAAAGCTGATCGTCTCCGGCGGGATGGGCGGAATGGGCGGAGCGCAGCCGCTCGCCGCAACCATGAACGGCGCTTGTTTTCTGGGCGTCGAAGTCGACCCCGCGCGTATTGAGAAACGAGTTCGGACGGGCTATTGCGATCATGTGGCGCGAACTCTCGATGAGGCGCTCTCGTTAATCCGAGAGCGGAAAGCAGTATCGGTTGGATTGGTGGGGAACTGCGCCGATGTCATTCCGGAATTGGCGCGGCGCGGCATCGTTCCCGATATCGTCACGGATCAGACCAGCGCGCACGATCCTTTGAATGGATATGTGCCGAATGGAATGGATCTCGAAGCAGCTCTCACGCTTCGGCGAGGCGATCCGGAGGAATACGTGCGGCGATCCATTGATGCAATGGCTGTGCATGTGGAGGGTATGCTGGCGTTGCAACGGGCCGGATCTATCGCTTTCGATTACGGAAACAACATCAGGACGCAGGCGAAGGCTGCGGGCGCAAACGATGCGTTCAACATTCCGGGATTCGTTCCGGAATACATTCGGCCCATGTTCTGCGAAGGCCGAGGGCCGTTTCGCTGGGTCGCACTCTCCGGCGATCCCGAAGACATTTATAGGACCGACCGCCTGATCCTCGAGATGTTTTCCGACAATGAGGATCTGGTCCGCTGGATTCGGCTGGCGCAAGAGCGAATTCACTTTCAGGGGCTGCCCGCCAGAATTTGCTGGCTGGGATATGGGGATCGGGCAAAATTCGGGCTGGCAATGAATGCTCTCGTTCGCTCGGGAGAAATCAAAGCGCCCATCGTGATCGGCAGGGACCATCTTGACGCGGGCTCGGTTGCTTCTCCGTTCCGGGAGACGGAGGCGATGCGCGACGGCTCCGATGCTATCGCGGATTGGCCTCTTCTGAATGCGCTGGTCAACACAGCCGCCGGAGCATCTTGGGTGTCGATTCACAATGGAGGCGGCGTTGGTATCGGATACGCGGAACACGCCGGAATGGTCGTGGTGGCGGATGGATCTGCCGAGAGCGATCAACGCCTGGATCGAGTCTTGACCTCAGATCCTGGAACAGGAGTGATGCGGCACGTCGACGCGGGCTATCAAAAAGCGATCAATGTAGCAAGAGAGAAGCGGCTCAACATTCCGATGGCTCGGTGAATGACAGCTCACTCGCAGTCAATCGCCATTGTGAACTGCGGTCAACTGGTCACCCTAGCTGGTCCACCCCGGCCAAGAATACGCGAGGAGTTAAAGGAACTCGCGATCATTTCGAACGGAGGCATGCTGGTCCGTGACGGCAGGATCGAGCGGATCGGCGAGCGCATAGAAGTTCCGCCGGATTGCGAAGTAATCAACGCGAACGGGCGTGTTGTCATGCCGGGGTTTGTCGACGCGCACACGCATGCGGTCTTCGCTTCCACGCGTGTCGATGAATATGAGCTTCGCGCAAGCGGCGCGACTTATGAGCAGATTGCCGAAAGCGGCGGCGGCATTCGTTCTACGGTCAGAAAAACCAGAGCCGCAAGCGAAGATGAGCTGTTCGACGCAGCGACACGATATGCGAGCTGGTTTCTTCGAACCGGCACAACCACTGTCGAAGCCAAGTCCGGTTATGGATTGTCGCTGGAAGATGAAATGAAGATGCTTCGCGTGATCCACCGCCTCGGGTATGTAGCCACGTTTCTCGGAGCGCATGAGATACCGGATGAATATCGCGACAATTGCGCCCGGTATGTAGATCTCGTAATAGAGCAGATGCTTCCGAAGGTCGCCGGACTCGCCGAGTACTGCGATGTCTTCTGCGAGCCGAAGGTATTCGACGTTGCCGCATCACGCAGAATTCTGACGCGCGCCCGCGAGCTCGGGTTCAAGCTTAGAATCCATGCCGAACAACTCGCGCGCTCCGGCGGAGCGGAGCTCGCGGCCGAGCTTCGCGCAACCACGGCAGATCACCTCGAACAAATCGATGAGGCGGGAATCCGAGCGCTGGCCTCAGCAGGCGTGCAGCCGGTCCTGCTTCCCGGGTCCGTATACAATCTCGGCTCAAGCCGATTTGCCCCAGCGCGGCAAATGATAGATGCGGGGCTCGGGGTGGTTATCGCAACCGATTTCAACCCAGGTTCTTCACCCACGCCCTCGATGCCGTTTGTACTTTCGCTTGCTTCCACACACATGCGAATGAGCCCCGCGGAAGCGATCACGGCGGCGACTATCAATGCGGCGTATAGTTTTGGACGCGGCGGCCAGATCGGCTCGCTCGAACCCGGTAAACGCGCGAATTTCGTCATTCACGATTGCCGCGATTATCGCGAGATTGCCTATTTCGTGGGAATCGAATCGGCGCAATCGGTGTTCGTTGATGGCGAACTCGCGTACTCGAGAGCACAATGACCGGTCCGGAGCTACGAATCGAGTCCGGCCGCGTAATCGTTCCCGGGCTGCTCAACGCGCATTCCCACTCCTTTCAACGCGCGATCCGCGGGCGAACCGAGCATCGCACCTCCGCCAATCGAGATTCGTTCTGGACCTGGCGCGAGGCCATGTATCACGCCGCCAATCGCCTCTCCCCGGAAGATATCTATCATGTCGCGCGCATGGCATTTCTCGAGATGCTGCTTTCCGGCATCACAACCGTACGCGAGTTTCACTATCTGCATCACGCCCCCGGCGGATCGCGCTACGATGACGCGAATCTGCTGGCCCATCAAATAATTCGCGCCGCGAACGAAGTTGGGTTGCGAATTGTACTTTTGCGAGCGGCGTATGAACGAGGCGGTTGGCGGACGGAGGCCAATCCGCTGCAAGCCAGATTCATTACTCCATCTGCAGACACGTTCATCGCCGATACTCAGCGGCTGGTGCGCTCCGGCATGGCTCCTATCGGAATCGCGCCGCACAGTATTCGCGCCGTGCCGCTCGAGTACTTAAAGGAAGTCGTCGGGTTTGCGCACGCGAACAATCTGCCGGTTGACATGCACGTGGCGGAACAACCAGCCGAGGTGGAGGCCTGCCTTGCTGAATACGGCCGTCGCCCTGTTGAACTACTACTGGATCATGGCGTACTGGATCGGTCGTTTACTGCGGTTCACGCGATCCATATCACTGACCAGGAGATAAATTTCCTAGCAAATGAGAAAGCGAGAGTTTGCGCCTGCCCGACCACCGAGCGAAATTTGGGTGATGGCGCGCTTCCCGCCGATTTGCTAATCCATGCCGGAGCGCGCATTTGCCTCGGCTCGGACAGCAATGTGCAAATCGATTTGCTGGAAGATGCCCGCTCGCTCGAATACCATCTCCGCATGAAGAAGTTGGAGCGGTCCGTGCTTGCGCCCGAGCAGCTACTCGTGGCGGCTATTGGAGACAGCGGGGACTACTTCACGCTCGATCTTAGCGATCCGTCTATCGCCGGCGCCGAAGGAGGGTCGCTCTTGAGCAACATCGTCTTTTCTGCCGAGCGAACTGCTGTTCGGGATGTCGTAGTGAATGGAAAACAAGTAGTGCAGGACGGGCTGCATCCGCTCGAGGAAGAGATTGTGCGAGAGTTCGCTCGTGTTCAGCGCCGGTTGTGGACTTGAGCAGAGGTGTTACCATCGTCAGAGTTGCGGGCCCTTAGCTCAGCTGGTCAGAGCAGAGGACTCATAATCCTTTGGTCGTAGGTTCAAATCCTACAGGGCCCACTCCACGATTTTCAAGCCTACAGCCTTGCGTTAGGGCGCCAGCGTTCCCGGAATGTAGAGCGCCGTAATAGCAGGCTGGAAGAGCCAGGCACTCAAGCCGTTTTCATACCCGTTCACATATAAGGTGTAGGTCGTGCCGGCGGTCACGGGCCAAGTCCGAACGATCGAATACTGCTCGCTTGCACCGTAGCCGGATAC
>JBAUUG010000073.1:0-2613 GCA_049582585.1 Bryobacteraceae bacterium
GGCTTGGGCGGATTGAAGGTCAGAAAGCAATTCGAAATAACGCGGGGGAAGAGTAAAATTCCGGCCGAAAGCGAGCGCAAGTTGTTCCCGAAGGCTCGCGGCGCGGTTTTCCGCGAGCACTTCCAGCGCTTGCCGCGCCAGCGCCCGATCGTGGTTCTGGAGCGACAGTTCCGCCGCAAGCTGGGCGTAATCCTCGTAAACGTCGTGCAGGTGTGCGACAGTTCGGGTGCTGGTCACGTCGCCCGGGAGTGCGCCCTGACGCCAAAGAGTGGCCGAATCAGCCGCGCGGCGGAATTCACTCAAAGCATCGGATCTACGGCCAAGCGCCAGGAGGATCTGGCCCCGGATGTGAATGGGATAGTATTGCGGACTTATCTTGAAAGATTGGCTTGTGGAAGCGAAAGCCTGGTCCACCAACGTCAGCGCTGCGATATAGTTCCTGCTTCTCAGCTCGAGTTCCGCTAAATGCTCCCGGGTGATGGCAAGCCGATCTTCATCCGGAATTTGCTGCTCAATCGAGACCGCCTTCGACAGCGCGCCGTTCGCTTCGGAAAGTGAGTTCTTGGCAGGCGCCGGTTCGAGATGGCTCAGAAGGGATATTCCAAGCTGGTCCCAAGCTAGAGCTTCCAGCTTCGGGTTGTGATTGTCATGCGCGATGGCGATCGCTTGCTGAAAGGATTTCCGCGCGTCCACGACGTTGTCCCGGTCCCACAGGATGTCACCTCGGTTGACAAGGGCCTTGACCAGAAAGTCTTTGCGAGGAGAGGCAATGAGAAACTGTATCGATTCGGCGGCTGATTTATCAGCCAGCGGGAAATCGCCTAGCTGGTAGTAGATTGTGGACAGGTTTCCAGATGCAGCTCCGGCCAGCGAATAATCCGCCGCCCGAGACGCTAGCTCCTTGGCTTGGCGGGACGATTCCAATGCGGCGCGGTATTGAAACAGCTGAATTTGGCAGCCGCTCAGAGCGACGAACGCCTTAGCCTCAAGATCGACAGCGCCCGTCTGGTGAGCTTGGTGAGCGGCGCTTTCAAACTCAGCTATCGCTTTTTGGAAATTCCCGATATCTCTCTGCTTACGGCCTTCGGAGATCGCGGTCTCTATCTGACTTTGGATGGAAAGTTGACCACCGGCCTTGCGGGTCAGGGGCAAGCTGAGAAACGCAGCCGCGCTCAGAGTGCGAGCGGCCAAGGACAGCCACACGGCAAGCGGCTGTCCCCATCTTTCACGCGGCAGTTGCCTCCGAAGAGAGACCGCCTGCAAGCGCGTAATCGTGAATCGAGTTCAAGGGGTATTCGAACCTACCCTAGTCTATCAGTCAAAACCCAAACACAATGCGGAAAATCGAGATAAAGTCACCGAAAATAATTGGCGGCTGCATGATGGAATTCCTTTCGCACACGACGGTAGCTGTAGCGCACCCTAGTCCATTCGGGAAAACTGGGCGTAAGTGATTGAAAAGATTCGCCAACCTTTATTTTTTAGTTCCGTTACCGCATCGGGCCTCTGTTCCAAATTGGTCGAAATTCTAGCTTCGGGACCCGGCTAGAAACTGGGTAGAAGCTTCGCTATACTTGGGTTGCAAGGCTGATCCCGCCCACGACCTTGTCTCCCTGTCCTCAAAGAAATGTTCGATAACCTATCCGATAAGCTGCAGCGCGTCTTTAAAAACCTGCGCGGCGAGGGAAAACTAACCGCCGCCAACATGGAGGAGGCGTTGCGCGAGATTCGCCTTGCGCTGCTCGAAGCCGACGTCCACTTCAAAGTCGTCAAGCAGTTCATCGAGCAGGTCAAGGAAAAGGCGATGGGCGAGGAAGTACTTTCGGCTTTGTCGCCCGGCCAGCAGGTCGTCAAGATCGTGCGCGACGAATTGACGAAAATGCTGGGAACTCATCCGTCCCGGCTTCGTTTCGCTAGTGAGCCTCCAAGCGTTATGCTCATCGTCGGCCTGCAAGGTTCGGGAAAGACGACGAGCGCCGCTAAACTGGCGCGCTTTCTGGCAAAAGAAGGCAGCAAACCCGAGCTTGTCTCGGTAGACGTTTATCGGCCCGCTGCCCGGCGCCAATTGAGCATCCTCGCGAAAAATATAGGCGCGCCCATATATGAGGGCGCGGCGGAGGAGACCAAGCCCCTTGAACTCGCCAGATCCGCTCGGCGCGAGGCCATGCAGACCGGCCGCGATGTGGTTTTGGTGGATACAGCCGGGCGGCAACATATAGATGACCAGCTCATGCAGGAACTGCACGAGCTGAAAGAAGCGCTCAATCCGATTGAGATTTTGTTTGTCGCCGACGCCATGACGGGCCAGGATGCCGTGCGTTCGGCGGACGAGTTTCACAAGCGGCTCGGCATTACTGGCGTGATCTTGACCAAGATGGACGGCGATGCGCGCGGGGGCGCCGCGCTCTCGATTCGCTCGATCACAGGCCAGCCGCTGAAATTTGTCGGCGTAGGTGAAAAAAGCGATGCGCTCGAAGCCTTTTATCCGGAACGCGTAGCCTCGCGCATTCTGGGAATGGGCGATGTGCTTTCGCTTATCGATAAGGTCCAGGAAAGCATCGATCAGAAAACTGCCGAGAAGATGCAGGAGAAACTGCTCGGCGACGATTTCAC
>JBAUUG010000074.1:0-5136 GCA_049582585.1 Bryobacteraceae bacterium
ATCCGGACAAGAATTGGCACAAAGTTACACCATCGCCATGGACGGCTCGGAAAAACTTGCCGGAAAGGATACGACAAAGCTAATGCTCGTCCCAAAAGATCCGAAGGTACTGCAGCACCTTACGAAGATTGAGATGTGGATCCCGAACGACGCTGCTTACCCGCTACAACAGCAGTTTTTCGAGCCGTCGGGCAATTACCGGATTGTGACTTACGGCAATATCAAGCTCAACCCGCCTATTCACGGCACATTGGAACTGAAATTGCCGTCGGGCGCTAAGCGGCAGTCCTCATAAACGATGACCAAGGGTTCGGGGCGCTTAGCCTTCATCGACTGGACGCGCGGCCTGGCTGCGGTGGTGATGCTGCAGGGTCACACTTTCGATTCCTTCACGCGGCATGACCTCCGCAGCAACGGCCCGTTCATGGCGTCCCAGTTTCTGGGAGGCTTACCCCCCGCTATTTTTCTCTTCCTGACCGGCATTACGTTTGCATTCTTGATGGATAGCCAGGAGAAGCAAGGCGCGACGGCATGGCGCCGGGTCGTGGCCGCCCTGAAGCGATCGCGATATCTTTTTCTAATCGCATTTTTGTTTCGCATCCAGCTTTACGTTTTCGGTTTTCCCACCAGCCCAGCAAGCGAACTACTGCGCGTGGACATCCTGAATTGCATGGGCATGGCGATGTTGATCTTCGCTCCTATGGCGGTGTTCACGACCAAGGAGCGCATCCGTCTATGCACGATTCTAGGCTTGGTCATAGCGTTGCTCGCGCCAATCGTGAGCACGATTGATGCAGCGAGCCTTCCTTCCATTGTGCGGTCCTATGTCTTCCCGAGTTATAACTACTTCGGCTTCTTTCCGTGGGCTTCCTTCCTGGCCTTTGGAATGGTTGCCGGCAGCGTCCTCCGAGCGGTTAAGCAAGAAGACATGGGACGCGTGATGCTGTGGATGATGGTCATCGGGATTGGCGTCGCGATGACGGCTCACGCGATGTCGAACATAGGCTATTCCGTGTACGCGAAGAGCGAGTTCTGGCTGAACAGTCCTGCCATGATCATGATTAAGCTGGGCGCGGTGCTGGCGCTTCTGGGGGTTGCGTTCTTATGGGTCAATCTCGGCGCGCCGCAGCGATGGAGCGTTTTTAAGCAGCTTGGAACCACGTCCCTTCTGGTTTACTGGGTGCACATTGAAATCGTGTACGGACGATGGTTCGGCGTTTGGAAGGAAGCACTTTCGGTGCCTCAAGTTTTGGCGTACACCGGCGTGTTGCTTGGGTTAATGATCCTGATCTCCGTGCTGCAGACACGCTATAAATCGATAGGCTCATTTTTCAGACCGAACCCCATTCCACAACCTCGCCGGGCATCGGGCGATTAGGTTCCCTTCATCAACGCCTGTGTGCGGTCCACGCTAGACTTTATTCAGCAGATCAAATAACATGCGCGTACTGGTTGTGGAAGATGAAAAGCGGATTGCCGATTTCTTATCGCGCGGTTTGCAGAGCGCGGGCTATGCAGTCGACGTGGTGAATACGGGCGGCGATGCGGTTGAGAGAGTCCACTCGACGGAATACGATTTGGTGGTGCTCGATCTAGGGCTGCCCGACATAGATGGGCTTCAAGTACTGCAGAAGATCAAGAATCGAAAAACGATTCCCCCGGTTTTAATTCTCAGCGCCCGCGATTCAGTGGATGAAAGGGTGAAGGGCTTGGAGCAAGGCGCGGACGACTATCTCGTGAAGCCCTTCGCCTTCGTGGAGCTGCTGGCTCGCGCGCGAGTTCTTTTACGCCGCGGTCAACCCACGCCAGAAAAGCTGCAAGTCGGCGATCTGACGCTCGATTGCATCCGGCGCAAAGTAAGTCGAAGCAACGAAAATATCGAGCTCGCGCCGAAAGAGTTCAGCATTCTCGAATACATGATGCGGAACAGAGGACGCCCGCTGAGCCGCACGATGATCGTTGAGCACGTGTGGGACATGGACTACGACGGCCTGACGAACATCGTAGATGTTTACATTCGTCATTTGCGCAGCAAAATCGACGACAAGTTTGCGACCAAGATGATTCACACCGTGCGTGGAATCGGATACATGCTGGACGCGCCCGAGACGCCGGAACCGGTCGTGACGGAAGCTCTCAACGCATAGGAGTTTGGATGTTCTGGGCGAAGCTGCGCGATGTAAAGCTCTTTCGCACGCTGCGCTTCAGGCTCGCGAGCACTTTTCTGCTGCTGCTGACCCTGGTGCTTGCCGTCGTCGCCATTGTCGGAACTCAGACCCTTCGGACCATTCTCGAGAATCAAAGCCAAGCCGTGCTGAAGGAGCAGTTAGGGGCAATTAAAGGTTATATCCATTTCGATGGGCAGGGTACTCCGTATTGGTTCGTCGACCGTTCGGATCCTGAAGAAGCGGCAACCGAAGGCCGGCTCAAGACCAT
Organism: Bryobacteraceae bacterium; assembly: GCA_049582585.1. Classification (GTDB taxonomy): domain Bacteria; phylum Acidobacteriota; class Terriglobia; order Bryobacterales; family Bryobacteraceae; genus Bog-105. The sequence goes on from JBAUUG010000074.1 coordinate 2,437, forward strand.
CTACGTCATCGCGAACGATGAAGGCGAGGCTCACGAAGGATCGCCGGGCCCGGCACTGAAACAACTGTTCGACAGCAAGACTATTGTGTCGGAGCTTGCGGAGATTGAGAAAACCAAAGAGCCGCTGATCAAAACCATCGTGGGCAAGGATAAAGTTCCGTATGAAGTGATCAGCAGCACCATGATCGACGCCGACCATGATCGGAAGTGGTACGTGGCGGAGGGGCGGAGCTTGACCGGAGATCGCCTCGTTTTACGCCACTTTCGAAGAAATTTGTTCATACTGTTCCCAATCGCTCTGGTGGCCTGCGCGTTGGTGAGCTGGTATTCGGCGGGGAAAATACTGAAGGCGCTCCAGTCAGTGGAGAAGGCCGCGCAACGAATCACCGGGTCGAACTTGGGCCTGCAGATTCCAAAGCGCGGGGCAGACGATGAACTGGACCGGCTGATCGATTCGTTCAATGAAATGAGCGGCCGATTGAAAGCATCGTTCGAGCAGATTCGGCAATTTTCAACCGACGTGTCTCACGAATTGCGCACTCCTCTGACGGCGATTCAAGGACAACTCGAAGTTGCTCTTTTCACTGCAACCAGGAAGGAACAGTTGCAGGAGGCCATTGAGAACGCCCTGCAGGATGTCGAGCGGCTGTCAAATCTGGTGCGGGCGCTGCTGCTGCTTTCGCAATCCGAGTCAGGTCAAATTCCGATGAATAAGAGCGTATTGAATCTGGGTGAACTGGTCGAAGACCTGGTCGATCAATTCCAGATCCCGGCGGAAGCGCACGATATCAAACTGACGCAATCGACCAATGAATCGGTGCTCTGCGAAGCGGATCGGACGCAGATAGAGCGCGTAATTACGAATCTATTATCGAATGCGATCAAGTACACGCCTCCGGGCGGATGGGTGCGCACGTATGCGGAGGCATCCGGAGCCGGGGTGCGGCTGGTTGTGGAAGATTCTGGCGTGGGCATACCGAAGGACCATCTGCCGCATATTTTCGACCGGTTCTATCGAGTTCCCGATCCCAACCCCGAGAAAGGCCTTGGCCTAGGCCTGAGCTTTGTCGCCGCAATCGTAAAGGCCCATGGAGGCGAGATTCATGTCGAGAGCGAGACCGGAACGGGCTCACGGTTTGAGGTGATGTTGCCGGCCGGAGCGGTGCGCGCGCCGAGCGAAACACCCGTGCTGCAAGGCTGATCGTTCAGGTAATGATTCTCAAATTAGCTGCTCTTCTGGCGCTGGCGACAATAGCCCTCAGCCAGGCGGATACTGGCGAATTGCGAATCACCGTAAGAGACCCCAGCGGCCTTCCCTTACAGGCCCGCGCCGAGGTCGCTAGTGAGGCGAATCAGTATACACGTGAATTCGACACCAATGCCGAAGGGCAAGTCATCGCGAAGCGATTGCCTTTTGGTTTTTACACCGTAAGGGCGACCAGCGCCGGTTTCGCGCCGGCATCAAAACTGGTTGAGGTTCGTTCGGCAATCCCGCTGGGCGTGACGATTGCGCTGGGGCTCGGGCCCGTCAACACAACCGTAAACGTCAATAGCGACGCAACGCTGATTGATCCGAGCGATGTGAGTTCAGCTAATCGCATCGGGAACGCAACTCTGGAGGACCGCCTCACTGCCCAACCCGGCCGAGCCCTAGGCGAGCTGGTCAATCAAGAACCCGGCTGGTTATTCGAAGCTAACGGCGTTCTGCATCCGCGAGGAGAGGAATACCAGACGCAATACGTCATCGACGGGCTTCCTCTCACGGAAAATCGATCAGCCGCTTACGTTTCCGATTTCAGCGCGAACGATGTTCAAGAGATGAGCATTTACACGGCTGGGTTTCCCGCTGAATACGGGAGAAAGATGGGTGGAGTGGTCGAAGTCGAGACGCAGCGTGACAAACGGCCGGGTTTTCATGGAAACGCTGTACTTTCCGGCGGCAATTTCGATACCGCAGGCGCTTACCTGGAAGCCCTGTACGGTTGGGGGAAGAATACATTTACGCTCAGCGGGTCAGCCACAACTACAGATCGCTATCTTGATCCTCCGACTCTCGAAAATTATTCAAATCACGGAACGCTTATCGATTCCATGGCGCACTACGAGCGCGACCTAACCGACAAAGACCGGATTGGAGTCATCCTCCGCCGCGAACAATCAAGGTTCCTGGTGCCGGACGAAATCGTTCAGGAACAAGCCGGGCAACGGCAAGACCGCGATAACTTCGAGAGCGCGGCGCAATTGTCTTACGAGCACATTTTTTCGCCGGATGTTTTAGGGGATTTTCGCGCCATGGTCCGCGACCTTACGGCCGGCTTCTGGTCGAACGATCTGTCCACGCCCATGATCGCCAGCCAGGATCGGGGTTATCACGAGGAGTATGTGAAAGGCACGGTCTCGGTTCACGCCGGTCATCACGAGTTCAAAACCGGTTTCGAATCGGATTACGCCTCGCTCCAAGAATCGCTGTATTATCTGATCACCAATCCAACGCAGTTCGACCCTGGTACGCCGCTATCGTTCAACTACTATGGCCATGCCCCGGATCGCGAGCAAGGAGTGTTCGGGCAGGACCAGATGCATTGGAAAAATCTGACCTTGAGCGGTGGCATTCGTTTTGACCATTACGACTTGCTGGTGAATCAAGTTGGCTGGAGTCCCAGGGCCGGAATCGCCGTTTATTGGCCGCGGGCAAGAATT
>JBAUUG010000075.1:0-5737 GCA_049582585.1 Bryobacteraceae bacterium
CCTTGATACTCCATATCCTTTAGCGCGAACTTTTTTCTCAGTTCCATCCGGTCCGACGTGATGCGGAACTCCGCGTCTTTATCTTTCAGCGTGATCGGCTCTGACTTTTCAAAGTGGAAAATAGTTCGCCCGTCCCGGCCCTGGTTCAACTCAACTTTCGTCGGGTTCAGCCGATTATGCCCCACTGACAGAACCGTAATGACCTTCAAATGATCGGCAAGTCTCGCGTCATCGGAATCGTCACCCGGGCTATCTGTCGATCCTCGTGAGCCGAAGCCCGATTTGGGCAACCCAATCACCGCAACAACATATTCATCCAAGGGCTTGATTGCGGCTGGATCCACGGCGCTGCCGGTCGATTTAGATTCTGCGAGCCGCACCGGCATCGCGCTTGCCCATTGCACGGTGACGGTGGGTCCCTGTGCCGCAGGCGCATTTCCGCGGCCCCGTCTGCCCATTCCGCCTCCGCCCATTCCACCTCCGCCCATGCCGCCGCCCCGGCCCATGCCGCCGCCGGGCATGCCCTCGCTCCAGGTGCCCCCATTTCCGCCGCTACCCGGGTTCTCGCTGCTGTAACCGGACCCTCTCGTGACGGTCACCGTCACTGATTTAGACCAAGGCGAGCTGTTCAATATTTGATATACGTCTTCGCTGGTCCACTGTGACGGCTCCTCCTTTTGCCAAGTAGAGGCCGCAACAGCGATGCCGCCGGCGACTATCGAGGTCAGAACTATTCCTTGCACGAAAATAGATGTCCTGCGCATATGCCTTGCGATTTCGACGCTATTTCGGGCCTGCGGGAGTACAGAAATTCCAGTTGACTCCAGCTTGCCAATTGCGCACTGCGCATAGCCCTTGTCGGTTTTTACATTCTCTTTACCGATTACAGACAACTATGACAGTTACTAAGCCCTAACCTCAAAAAGACCGCGAGAAGTACAAGGAGAAATATGAAAAACCGCAATTCAAAACATGCAAACGATCGCCGTTCCTTTCTGCGGGGAAGTCTCGCAACGGGCGCGGCACTGGCCGGCGTTACAGTTCTGGGCGGCCGAAAGTTGTTTGCGCAGGCAAACAGCAGTGGCACGCTTCTAAAAGGCGACGTCGCAATCCTCAAGTTCCTAGCCGCCGCAGAGTTGATCGAGACTGATCTGTGGCAGCAGTACGCGGAACTCGGCGGATTCACGAATGAGGCCCAGAATCCTTACCAGCTTGCATTTCAAAATCTGGATTCCGACGGATCGCAGTACATAACCAGTAACACCATTGACGAACAAAGCCACGCGGAATTCCTGAACGCGTATTTGATTTGGAAGGGCGAGGAGCCCGTCGACCTTGACCGGTTTCGCACCCTCCCGAGCAGTCAAGCAGACGGCGCGCAGCAAATCGGACGCCTAACCAATCTTACGCAGCTCAAGGTGGACACCAGCTGGTACATCCGCTATCGCAGCACAACCAATCCCGACTTCGGGGCCAAGTTTCGTCAAGCGCTCCCGCAGCTTGCCGACGGGCGGTTTACAGCTATTCCCAGAACCAACGCCGATCTGAGCCCGATGAAACACATCCAAGCGATAGCCAACACTGCAGCCTTCCACTTTGGATCAATTGAGCAGGGTGGATCGAGCCTTTACTCGACCCTGAGTCAAAAGGTGTCGAGTTTAGAAGTTTTGAAGATCGCGCTGAGCATAGGAGGAGACGAGGTCGCTCACTTCCTCGAGTGGGTGGATTTTGCCGGGAATGCAGTGCAGCCGCCAATCGCTCCCCTAACCGACCCAACTAACGGCTTGACATTCCCGAATTTCGATGCTCAGCCGAATCCGCTGCTTCAGACCAATCTGATCTTCCCCGTGCCGTGCGAATTCATAAGTCCGGACTTACCGCGTTGCGCGGTGATTCGCCCAACTTCTCCCGGCCAGATAGACGCGCTCGGCGCTGCTGATTTCTTGATTGGAGAGGGGCTGTTCATCGGGCAACCGCCGGAGTTCAACCAACTGCTCATCAGTATGGCGAAAGAAGCCGACGCAGCGAAACGTGAGTTATAGAAGTTAACCGCGCTGCCTGACCCGCCGGAGTGACTCACTTGGGCGGGGGCGTCGTATTAGCCTGAGGGGCGCTCGTGCTTTTCGAGTCATCCGCCGAAGCGCTTTTACCTTTCCAATCAGCTTCGGTGGCGGCATTGCCGACAACCTTGTTCTTTACGTCCTTTGCCACATCCGCTTTCACGGCCTGATCGGCTTCCTTCGCGGCTTGGTGTGTTCCGTCGCCGAGCTGGATGACTCGGACTTTCACAGGGCGATTGCCGAACTTTTTGCAAGCCCTGGGGCTCGGCAGGTAGATGTCCAGCTTGCGCCCCTCTACTTTTAATCCGGTATCCGCAACCACGTATTCCCCCGAATACCGGCCCGCCCGCCTGATCTTGATTCGACTGCCGATCGGCAATATCGCGGGATCGGCCGCGACGACGTGCCTATGCGTGTACTGTCCGGAAGCTGTTGTGCCTTGCTGAGAATAAGCTGTCGCGATAAACGTTCCATCGGCTGGCGGGTCCGCCGAGGCTTGCCGCGTGCAGGCGAGAAAACCGAGAACCGCGATGCTTGCAACTACTATTGTTGTGACTGGATGCGACTGCGCCATACCGCCCACCTCCCTTGGTCATCTGGTTTGACGCTGACTATATCCTTTGCGGAACGCCCGCTCTGATAAGAAAGCGCAAACTCGCAATTAACGCCTTGCGGCTCTGGCTTGCACCCCAATAAGCTCTGGCTGTTCACTCGCATTTCTTTTTGGGCATTTGCCAGCCAATCCTGCTCCGTGACGCCGCCGTTGAAGCCCGGTCCGGTTTCTTTCCAAGCTGCCGCATAATTTCGAGCTGCGCGCTCAGATACGAATCGCTCGGCAACCGCTCTAGCCTCAGCCGGCGGCGGTTGCGGCCGGCGCGGTCGAAACACAAGCCAAAGCAAGAGCGCCAGAGCCGCAATACCGGCTGCCGCGATCCACATAAAATTGCGCGATCGGCCGGGGGTTGAGATCTCTGCTGTTGAAAACGATTTCCGATCGGGTTCTTGAGCCTTCGAGGGTTGGATCTCGGGCGCTGCCTGGACAGGCGCAGCGGCATGGACCGCGGTCTTTTCGGCTGGATAGCTGTCACTTTGGCGAACCACCTCCGCCACGCGCGCCACTGCCGAATCGAACCGGTCTCCAAAAGCGTCCAGCCACTGAACATTCCCGAGGAAATAAAGCAGTCCGGAGGGCGGCTGAACATCTTCTATGCGGAAGGTGATGATGGGAAGCCGTTGCCGGTCCGCCAATTCGGCTTCGCGCGAAATCTGTCGTGCGTTTTTCGAGTTCGAGGACAAAACCACGACAAATGACTTCGCGCGCTGCAATCCCTCCACGATTGCCGTCGCCCATTCCTGGCCGATAGGGATGTCGCGAGGCGCAATCCAGCAGGAAATATTCTCGCGTTCCAAGGCCGCACAGAGACGGTCGGCCGCTTCTTTATCCTCGCTCCTGTAGCTGATAAAAACGTCTCGCGCCATCGTTAGCCCGCCGAACTGTCCCGCATCGAATTATACGGCATTCCGTTCCTCAGGAGACCGTCTGCGCCCCAGCCGTATGCGTTTGTTATTGTCGTCGCTTGAGGCTCCTTTCCGCATTGCTGGGATTCGCGGCTCTTTGCGCCTCGTGCCGCGCGGCTTCCGTTTCCAACTGGACGCTGGTAAAAAGCGAACACTTCGAGGTTTATTCCCAGCGTGGGGGCGAAACCGCGCGTTCCGCTCTCCTGTGGTTTGAACAGCTCCGCGCGTTTACCCAGCAATCCGGGCTGAAATTTCAAGACCGGCCGGCTGTCCGAGTAATCGGATTCGCCTCAACGAAAGAGTACGACGCTTATCGGCTGCGACCCACCTCGGATGCCTACTACTTGGGCACGGAGAGTCGCGACTATATCGTGATGCCGTCTCTCAGCGCGGAAAACTTGGGGGTTGCAGCGCATGAATATGCGCATTCATTTCTGCATGATGCCGGGCTCCGCCTGCCTCCCTGGCTCGCTGAAGGGCTGGCGGAATTCTTCTCGACCATTCGCCTGGAGCAGCGCGGCTCCAGTATCGGCGGCGAACTTCCGGCTCACTCGCAGACCTTGCAGCGCCGCGAGTGGATCCCGCTTCCTGAACTGCTCGCCCGTTCTAAAGAATCTCAATCCCGTGACAGCCGCGAAGACGGCAGCCTGTTTTACGCTCAGAGCTGGGAGCTGACCCAAATGCTGGCGCTCTCGCCGGAGTACAGTCCTCGATTCGGCGATTTAATTCAGGCGCTGAACTCTGGAATTCCAAGCTCCAAGGCTCTCACGGACCTGTATGGAAAACCCTTGGCGGCGATCGCAAGCGATGCTCATCGATGGGCGGGCAGCAAGAACATAAAACCCATCATGCTGCCGAGTGCCGCCGGCGGGAACGTCCTGTTAACGTCCGCCGAACTGTCGCCGTTCGCCTGGCGTTCCATCCTCGCGGAGCTACTTTTAGCCACTGGCGAACTTGATCGGGCCGAAGTCATTTATAGCGACTTGTCGCGCACATCGCCTGACGATCCTGACGTGTCCGCGGCGCTTGGCGCAATCGCTCTGGGCAAAGGTGATCGCGGCGGCGCGCAACGGCAGTGGAAGCGAGCCATGGAGCAGGGCGTCGATGATGCCGGACTGTGTTATCGCTTCGCGGTGCTTGCTGAAGAGCAGGGCTTAGCGGTGGACGACCTCCGGTCCGCTCTGGAGCGCGCCATCAAGCTGAAGCCCGATTTTGACGACGCGCGTTACAAGCTGGCGCTGCTCGAGAACAACGCAGGCCGTTACGAGATTGCACTGGCGCAGTTCAAGGCTATGCGGAGCGTGACCCCCGCGCGAGCCTACGGTTACTGGACCGCGATGGCCTATGCATTCAACGAACTCGGAAGGCGCGAGGAGGCCAAGACTGCGGCGGCACAAGCGGCCACGTTCGCGGCTACTCCTTCCGAGCGCGCCAATGCCGCGCAACTGGCGTATATCGCCCAAACGGATCTCGCCGTTCGGTTCACGCATGACGCGAGCGGCCACGCGCAATTGGTAACCACTCGGGTGCCGCACGGGACCTCAGACTGGAATCCCTTCATTGAGGCGGAAGATCAGATGCGCCGCGCCGAAGGACAGTTGCGAAGCATCGAGTGCGCCGACAATAAGGTAACGGGCATTGCGATCCAGACAGCCGGAGGATTGCTGACGGTTTCGATTCCAGATCCCTCGCACGTGCTGATGCGCAACGCGCCCGCGGAGTTCACCTGCGGCCCGCAATCAGCGGCTGTAGTAGTGGATTACGCGGTCCGAAACAAAGACGGTGTTTTGCGCGGCATGGAGTTTCGATGAATCAGATCTGCGAATAGGATGCCGGAGTGAGGATCAGATTCGTGATATTCGAAACGATGGCTTCGTAATTGAACTTCGGTGAGCTGCTCAGTATTTTCCAATTCGGATCTGACGAAAAGGCGTCCCATTTGGCCTTCATCTCTGAAAGATCGGGAAAACTGAGCATATAGGTAAGATTCGGGAGCCGCGATCCAATCAGCGTGTCTCCGTAGAAGACTTGCCAGAATCCAGCTTTCTGAAAAAAGTCAAACTCGCCGCTGTGGAACATTTCTACTTTGCGGCGATGATCTCGATTGCTGGGACTCTCGTAAGTTCGGAGCTGAAAGACGCGGGGGCCGTTCTGCGCAG